>NZ_JBHSDR010000004.1:0-315000 GCF_042652045.1 Novosphingobium tardum
GCAGCAGCCGCCTGATCGGCGCAGAGCGACAGCCTACCTCTGACTGCCGCCAATCTTTGCAACAGAGCCAGCACGCGTGCGAAGGCGCCCAAAGTCCCGTAAGCGACAGCCATCGGCCCGGTTAGGTTGAGGAACCGCCTCAGGCTGTTGGCCTTTGCGCGTAGACCGCGCAGCTGCAGATTACGGGGCCAAAGAACTGTTAGCCCATCATGCGTTCCGAACAGTCGATGCTCGAACCAATGCTCGCCAAATGCCGGTCAGTCCCACGCAGCGGGAAAATGCCGCACGATCCAAAAATTGATTGCGTCGAAGTATTGCACCGGCGCCGTCAAGCGCAGACCCGGCAGCCTCTCGATCAATATTTTCAGAGCAATCCTTGCCTCCATCCGGGCGGTCCAGGCGCCGGGACAGAAATGCGGGCCGCTGCCGAATGCGATATGTCGCTCTCCCTTTCGATCGAGCCGAAACTCGTCAGGATCGCCGAAATGGGCTGGATCGCGGTTGGCACTGAGAACCGAGAACAGCACCCGGGAGCCTTCAGGAATTGTCTCGCCTGCAATGTTGACCTGACACGGGGTGCCGCGGAACATCCCCATTGCAGGCGGCTCGAGACGCAGCGATTCCTCGATGGCTACATCGATCAGCGCGGGATCAGCCTTTACCTGCTCCCAAAGTGGGGGTTGTTCGAGGAGGCGATGCAGTGTGTTGAGCATGAGCGCGCCGGTCGTGTCCACGCCACCGACGAAGAAGCCGCGGATGGTCCGACGCAGTTCGTCGTCGGTGAGGTAACGTCCGTGATAGTGCGTGGTCATGAGGACCGACGTGAGGCTGTCGTCGAGAACAGTGCCGACATGAGTTGGTCCAGGCTCCTCGATACCGGCATCGCGCAACTTCCGTCGCTTGAGTTCGAACTGCTCATCAAAGAAGGCATACATTTCGGCGATGACGCGTTGCTGCTCTTCAGGATCGCGGATCATTGCGTCGAGGAATGAATCGGTCCAACGCCGGTACATCTCGACCGGCTCCTCCGGAAAGCCAATCGCCCGTGCTGCGACCTTTGCCGGCACGGGCTTGCCAAACAGATGCTGAAGGTCGCCTGAGCCGAGCGCCTCGAACGCGTCGATCGCCTCATTTGCAATGCGCGCGCAGTCCCCGGCCCAGCGCTTGACTCCGGCGGGCGACATGTAGGCGTTGTAGAGCCGCCTGAATGCGTGAAAATCGGGCGGATCCTGGTTCAACGCAATACCGCGCTCCATGGGTGCGAGCTGACTGCCCCATTCTTTAGAAAAGTGCGCGTGATTTTCCAGAACTTCCTTTACGATATCGAAGCCAGCTGCATAATAAAATCCACCATCAGCGGCGGCGGCAATACCGAATTTGCGTAGTTGATTATGAAACGCCGGGCGGTCGGCAAGCGATTCAGGGGCGTTCGGGTCGACCGTATGCATGGGGTCTCTTTAGCGTAATAAAGCGTGAAGGAATTTTCTTAGACTAGGCGTTTGCGCGATTTATCGCATATTTTTTCGACTTCTGCCCTGACCCGGACTGATCGAAAGTGAAAGAAACCTTTTTTGACCCTTTGTAGGCCCGCAGACCGTTTGGTGGTCACCGCGGCCCGACCTTGACAAGGCGACAACCTGTCAGAGCACCTTAGTCGCGCGAAGCCTCTCGATCGCCGCTTGATCGTAGCCGAGCACGTCGCGAAGCACTGCGTCGTTATCCTGGCCGAGCGTAGGCGGTGCGGTTGCGGCGCCGATCGGCGTGGCCGACATGCGGATCGGGTTCCGGAGGACAGGCACAGTACCCGCAGCGGCGTGTTCGACGTGGTCGAGCATGGCACGATGTCGCACCTGCGGGTTCTCGAACACCATTGCCATGTCGTTGACGAGGCTGGCCGGCACGTCGGCGGCTTCGAGAGCGGCGAGCCATTCGGCGGCGGGCCGGGTGGCAAACAGGCGGTCGAGAATGGAAAGGAGCGCGTCGCGGTTCTCAATGCGATGCTGCACCTGGTCGAAGCGGGGGTCAGCCGCCACCGCCGGCTCGCCCAGTACGGTCATCAGCGAGCCGAACTGCTTGTTGGTGCTGGCGACGATGAAGATGTCTCGATCGGCACAACGGAAGGTTTGCGAGGGAATGCCGCCGAAGCCGCCGTTGCCGCGCCGCTCCGGTACAACTCCCGATATCAGGTAGTTCTGCACGTAGTGCGAGAGCGATGCGAGACCGCAGTCGAGCAGGGCCATGTCGATGAACTGACCCTCGCCCGTGCGGTCCCGGTAGCGCAGTGCGGCAAGGATGGCGTTGCTCGCGTAAAGCCCGGTGAGGATGTCGACCATCGACACGCCGACCTTCATCGGTCCGCCGCCGGGCACCCCTTCGGGCAGGCCCGAGACACTCATCATCCCGCACATTGCCTGGAACACGCCGTCATAGCCAGGGCGGGCCGCGTAGGGACCGTCCTGCCCGAAGCCGGTGATCGAGCAATAGACCAGTCGTGGGTTGATGGACTTAAGGCTCGCGTAATCGAGGCCGTACTTGGCGAGCACCCCCGTGCGGAAATTCTCGATCACCACGTCGCACTTCGCTGCCAGATCGCGTAGCAGCGCCGCGCCCTCCGGCTTGGCGTGATCAACGGTGATGCCACGCTTGTTGCGATTGCAGCTCAGGTAGAAGCCGGCATCCCGGGTAGCGTTTCCGTCTGCATCCTTGAGAAACGGCGGACCATAGGAGCGGCTGTCGTCGCCAGCGCCGGGACGCTCCACCTTGATCACGTCGGCGCCGAGATCGGCCAGGAGCTGCGCGCAGTATGGCGCAGCGAGGATGCGGCTCAGATCGAGGACCCGGATACCCTGCAATGCTTCCGATGGCATCGATCCAGCCCCTGTCACCCTATTCCCTGCCCCTGCATTCACCGCCTTTGCCGGGCGAGGACAATCCTGCCGTCCGGCACATCGTAACAGCGATATGTCCGGCAAGCACGCGGGGTACACTCGCCTTCATGCTCCCCTCTTGCCAAAGCAGCCGTATATGCCAGCAAACCGGCGACGCCGGTGCGGCCATTAACGGAGACGGCGATGAGCACGGTAGGTTACGAGGTCGACGGCGAAGTGGCGGTGCTGGCGGTCGACTACCCGCCGGTCAATGCTCTGAGCGCTGCGGTCCGCACCGGGCTCGGTGAGGCGCTCGAGCGGGCCCGAAGCGATTCGGCGGTGCGTGCCGTGGTGATCCTGGGCGCGGGCAAGACATTTATCGCGGGCGCCGACATTACCGAGTTCGGGACCGAGAAAAGCCAGGTGAAGCCGAGCCTGCAGGACATCCAGGGCGAGCTGGAAGGCTTCCCCAAGCTAACCGTCGCGGCAATCCACGGCACCGCGCTCGGCGGGGGGCTGGAACTTGCGCTGACTTGCCACGCGCGCGTCGCCGTGCCCACCGCCAAGGTCGGACTGCCCGAAGTCAATCTCGGCCTCCTGCCCGGCGCCGGGGGCACCCAGCGGCTCCCGCGGCTTACCGGCGTAGAGGTGGGGATCGACCTGATCACTTCGGGCAAACACATCGCTGCGCAGCAGGCGCTGGCGCTCGGCGTGATCGACGCGATCGTCGACGATTTGCGCAGCGGTGCCGTTGCCTTCGCACGCGAAGCACTGGCCGATGGCCGCGGCTTCGTCCCGGTGATCGAACGCGACGACAAGGTGACCGACATTGACGCTGCCGTTTTCGCCACCGCACGCAAGAAGGTCGGTGCCAAGGCGCGCGGCAAGATCGCGCCGATGACCATAATCGACTGCATCGAGGCCGCCTGCACCCGTTCCGCCGCCGAGGGGCTCGCGTACGAGAAGGAGCGCTTCCAGGAGCTCTTCGCCAGCGACCAGCGCGCCGCGCTGATGCACTACTTCTTCGCCGAGCGGCAGGCGCGCAAGATCCCCGGCATCCCGGCCGACGTGAAGCCCAGGTCGATCCAGTCCTGCGCGATCATTGGCGCCGGCACGATGGGCGGAGGCATCGCCATGACCTTCGCCAATGCGGGCATTCCGGTCACCCTGCTGGACCTTGACCAGGCCGCGCTCGATCGCGGACTGGACGTGGTGCGCAAGAACTATGGCATCTCGGTCTCGCGCGGCTCGATCAGCCAGGAGAGGATGGACCGCGCGCTGGCGCTGATCACCCCCACGCTTGCCTACGACGACCTCGCGCCATGCGACATCGTCATCGAGGCGGCGCTCGAACGGATGGACGTCAAGAAGGAAATCTTCTCGCGTCTTGATGGGCTGATGAAGCCGGGTGCGGTGCTCGCCAGCAACACCAGCTACCTCTCGATCGACGAGATCGCGAGCGCGACGAGCCGTCCCGGTGACGTGGTCGGCTGCCACTTCTTCTCGCCCGCCAACGTCATGAAGCTGCTCGAGAACGTGCGGAGCGCGACGACATCGGACGAGACGATCATCACCGTCATGGAGATGGGCAAGGTGATCGGCAAGGTGCCGGTGCTCGCCCGCAATGCGGACGGCTTCATCGGCAACCGCATGCTGCAGTACTACACCGGCGAGGCGGAATTCCTGCTCGAGCAGGGCGCTACGCCCGAGCAGATCGACCGCGTGGCCACGCGGTTCGGCATGGCAATGGGGCCAATGTCGATGCGCGACATGGCCGGCATGGACATGGCTGTTGTATCGCGGAAGGGCCGCGCCGCGAGCATCCCGGCGGGTGAGCGCGTGTCACCGATTGTAGAGCGGCTGGTCGAGGCCGGCCGCTACGGACAGAAGACCGCGAAGGGCTTCTACCGCTACGAGGGCCGCGAAAAATTCTCCGATCCCGAAGCGATCGCGATCATCGAAAGTGTCTCGAAGGAGTTCGGGATCACGCGCCGCGAATTCACGGACGACGAGGTCGAGGCGCGCCTCTTCGCGCCGCTGGTGAACGAAGGCGCCAAGGAGATCGAGGACGGCACCGCCATTCGGGCGAGCGATATCGACGTGGCCTGGGTTAACGGCTACGGCTTTCCTGTCCACCGCGGCGGCCCGATGTTCTGGGGCGAGCAATACGGGCTGGACCGGATCTACCAGATGGCGCTGGAAGCCGCTGAACGGAACGGTCCGCGCTGGGCTCCGGGCAAGCTGCTCGAGCGGCTGGCAAGGGAAGGCAAGGGCTGGAACGCAGCGTGAGCAACGACGGGATGGCTGCTGGCGCGGCGATCGACTGGGACGAGACCCGGTTCGACCCGCTCGACGGTCCGCCGACCATCCCTGAGCAACTCGCTGAATCCGCACGGCTGCACGGTGATCGCCTGTTCCTCGTCGGCGAGGACGGGCGATGCCTGACATTTGCCGAAACCGAAGCCGCAGCGCGCCGCATGGCGCGCGCCTTTATTGCGGCGGGGATTCAATCGGGGGACCGCGTCGCCATCTGGGCGCCGAACAGCATCGAGTGGGTATTGGCCGCGCTTGGCCTGCAATTGGCGGGTGGCGTACTCGTCCCGCTCAACACCCGGTTCAAGGGCGCCGAAGCCGCGTATATCCTCGAACGCAGCCGGGCCACGATGCTCTGCACGGTGGGCGGCTTCCTTGGCATACGGTTTGTCGACCTGCTCGCCGAGGCGCGTGGCGGGCCGACCGCAGGGCAGCCGATAAGCGGACTGCGCCATTTGCGTGAGATCGTCCTGCTCGATCCCGTACCTCTCGCCGACTTCGTGGCCCGCGCCGATACCGTGAGCGAAGCTGCTCTCGATGGACGGATCGCGGCGATCCGGCCCGACAGCCTTTGCGACATTCTCTACACCTCAGGCACCACGGGCAAACCCAAGGGCGCGATGTTCTGTCATCGGCAGGCGCTTGCGGTCTTGCGCAGCTACAACTTCGTTAACCGCACCCGACCCGGTGACCGGATGGTCATCGTGAACCCGTTCTTCCACAGTTACGGTTACCGCGCGGGCTGGGTTGCCTGCCTCGTGGACGGGATGACGGCTTTTCCGGTCGCTCAACTCGACGCCGAGGATCTTGGATCATTGATCGAGCGCGAACAGATCACCGTGCTGCCCGGCCCCCCTGCCCTCTTCCAGACCCTCGTGGACCGACCGAGCGGCCACGACATTTCCTCCCTCAGGATCGGTACGACCGGGTCGGCCAGCTTGCCCGTCGCGTTAATGCAGGCTTGTCGCGAGGTGCTGGGTCTTGAAGTGCTGCTGACGAGCTACGGACTCACCGAGAACACCGCAATGGGGACGAGTTGCCGCGTGGGCGACAGTGCTGAAACACTGGCGACGACCGTCGGACGGCCGTTTCCCGGTTTCGAGATGCGCCTTGTCGGCCCCGATGGAGCATCCTTGCCTCCTGGTGAGCCGGGCGAGGTCTGCTTCCGGGGTTTCAGCGTCATGCGGGGCTATTTCGAAGACCCCGAAGCCACTGCCGAGGCCATCGATGCAGACGGTTGGCTGCATACGGGCGACGTCGGCGTGCTCGACCAGCGCGGCTACCTGCGGATCGTCGACCGGCTAAAGGACATCGTGATCGTAGGCGGCTTCAATGTCTATCCGGCCGAAGTCGAAACGATGCTGCGCGGTGCACCGGGTGTGGCGGACGTGGCCGTGGTCGGCATGCCGGATCACCGCCTGGGAGAGGTCGCGATGGCCTTCGTAGTACCAACATCGGGCAGCGAACCGGACGAGGCCGCTCTCACCGCCTGGGCCCGCGCGAACATGGCCAATTTCAAGGTGCCGCGAAAGTTTGTGACGATCGACGTGCTGCCACGCACACCGCTCGGCAAGGTTCGCCGCGTCGAGCTGAGGGAGCGGGCAGCTCTTCTTGGCACTGCTTCCTGATCGTCAACTCGTTCCTCTGATCGCAAACATGATCAGAGCGCACCCGGCCTTTCCCGGGCGCCGAGTCGGCTCATAAGTCTGCTTTTCAAGCGCCGCCGACCATGGACGCAGGGAGAATCACAGTGGACATGCGCTTCGATGGCAAGGTCGCGGTCGTCACCGGCGCAGGACGCGGACTCGGGCCTGAGCAGGCGCTGCTCCTTGCGCGCCGAGGCGCGCGGGTCATCGTCAACGATCTCGGCAGCGCGATCGACGGAACCATGCCGTCGCAGCAGCCCGCAAACGAGGTGGTCTGGTCGATCCGTGCAGAAGGCTTCATCGCGGAACCAGACTTCAACGACGTTTCGACCCCGGCTGGGATCAGGGCGCTAGTCGATCATGCGATAGCAACCTTCGGCGCAATCGACGTGCTCGTCTGCAATGCGGGCACGATCGTGTACGGCGGCACCCCTGACCTGCTCGACGCCGCAACGTTCGATCGCCTGCACGATCTCATGGTCTCCGGCGTGGGGTTGCTGGTGGGCGCGGCATGGCCGCATCTGGCCAGGAGCGGCGAAGGAAGGGTGATCCTGATGTCTTCGGCCGGAGGAGTCTTCGGCATTCCCGCCAATGCAACCTATGGCGCAGCGAAGGGCGGGGTGATCGGAATGCTTCGCTGCCTTGCCATCGATGGCGAGCCGCTCGGCATCAAGGTGAACGCGGTTTGCCCGCTGGCGATCTCGCGCCTTTTCGAAGGCTTTTCCGATAACCAGGCATTCAACGACTGGTTCGCCGCCAATGCCCGGCCGGAGTATGTCGCACCGCTCGTCGGCTATCTCGCCCATCGTGACTGCCAACCCACTGGCCGGGTGTTCAACTCGGGCATGGGGCACGTGGCCGAGATCTTCACCGGGTTGACCCAAGGCTGGAAGCAGCAGGGCCACGCGATCGAGGACATCCGTGATCACTTCAGCGAAATAGCCGACCGGGCCGGCTACGCGGTGCCAGCCACTGCGCTCGAATCCACCGGCCTTCTGTTCGCCGACGCGCCGCTCGCCGGCTGATGCACCAAGAGGAGAACTCCTTGCCCGTTACCGGCCCCATTCTCGTGACCGGCGCCACCGGCATGCAAGGCGGTGCGACCGTCGACGCGCTGCAGGCTGCTGGAATATCCGTCCGAGCTCTGGTGCGCGATCCCGCTTCGGCCGCTGCGCGCAGTCTCGCGGAGCGCGGCGTGGCGCTCCAGGCTGGTGACTTCGAGGATACGGCCCAGCTCGACAAGGCGCTCGAAGGTGCTTTCGGCGTCTTCTCGATGCAACTGCCGCCCCTGCCCGGTGACCCCGACTCCGAAGTCAGAACCGGTCGAAACCTGGTCGAGGCTGCGCAGCGCGCCGGTGTGGCTCACTTTGTTCACACCTCGGTTGCACGCGCAGGGGACCAGACGAGCTTCGCAGGGTGGCTCGAAGGGCGCTGGACGAAGGGGTACTGGAACAGCAAGTCCGCCGTGAACAGCCTGGTTCGCGCCGCCGGCTTTGACCACTGGGTGGTGCTGAAGCCGGCGTTCATGATGGAGAATTTCATCCCCCCCAAGGCGGCGTGGATGTTCCCGCTGCTCGCCAGCGGTTGCCTGGGCACTGCAATGACCAAGGGCGTGCCGCTCGATCTGGTCAGCGCCGCGGATGTCGGACGCTTCGCCGCCGCCGCATTCATGAATCCGTCCCGGTTCGACCGGCAGGACATCGATCTCGCTGCCGAGGCACTCGATATGGATTCCGTGGCCGCCGTAATCGCCGACGCAACGGGTAAGCCTGTGCGGGCCCGCTACTTGACCGAGGTGGAAGCGATTGATGCCGGGCACCACGCTGGGCTGGTCAGCAGCCAGCAATGGGCCAGCGTCGAAGGCTACAAGGTGGATCTCGCACGAGCCGCGTCATTCGGCATCAAACTCGAGACCTTCGGTGCATGGGCGCAGCGGCACCGCGACGACTTCGTCATAACCGTCTAAAATTCATGGTATTGAAGCAGGGAGCGACCTGAGGATGACCGGGCCCGCCGGCGATGACCTGCTGATCGAGGATCGCGGCGCGATCCGGATCCTTACCCTGAACCGGCCGGATGATCGCAATCCCGCCTCGACCGCGCTGCTGTTCAGGCTGACCCGCATTGCACGCGAACTCGCACTGGACGAGACGGTCCGCGCTGTAATTCTGACGGGCGCGGGCAAGGCGTTCAGCGCCGGCGGCGATTTCCAGCACTTCGTGGCCACCGCGAAGGATCCGGCGGTCGCGCGCGAAACGATCGCCAACGGGCGGGACTTTATCACAGCCATGCTTGACGTTCCCGTCCCGGTAATCGCTGCGGTGAATGGCGCTGCCGTCGGCTTCGGCGCCACATTGCTGGCGCTGTCGGACATCGTCATCATGGCCGAAAACGCCTTCATCATCGAGCCCCACGTCAATGTCGGGCTGGTGATCGGCGACGGAATCTCTGTCACCTGGCCGTTTCTGGCTTCGCTACACAAGGCGAAGGAACTCGCTTTCACCGGGGATCGCCTGCTGGCAGCGGACGCGGTGGCTTGCGGCCTCGCCAACAAGGTCGTGCCTGCAGGCGAGCAACTGAACGAAGCGCTTGCGATGGCCGAGCGTATCGTCAGACACCCGCGGACTGCGCTGGCCGGCTCCAAGAAGCTCTTCAACATGTATGCCAAGAGCATGGTCGACACGGTGCTGCAGGCGCAGATGGATCTGCAGTTCGTACAGACGCAAGGGCCCGATCACGGACGCATCGTGCAATCCATGATCGACGCGCAAAATCGCAACAGATGAGCCGCCACTTCACAACTTGACTGCGTTGGGACGCCTCAGGCAGCGGCGAAGTGCGGCGATGCGCCGGTAAAGCCGCCGAGCGCCGCAAGCCGGCCAAGCTGGCTCTCGGAATCGCCCAGAATCATTCCGATCGCGGTGAGCCGCCGGAAGTAGTGGCTGATTGCGTGCTCCTCGCTGACGCCAATCCCACCGTGGAGTTGCACCGCGTTATGGGCCACGAACCGGCCAGCTTTTCCGATCACCGCCTTCACCGCAGCATGCCCGGTAGCGCGGATGTGTTCGTCCGGCTCATCGGCTAGCAGGGCGGCATACATTGCCGCCGAGCGCGCCTGTTCCGCTTCGACCAACATCTCGGCCGCGCGGTGTTGCAAGGCCTGGTTCGTGCCGATGGTCTTGCCGAACTGTTCGCGGGTTTTGAGGTAGTCGACCGTGAGGTCGAGCGCGGCCTGCATAGCGCCCGTCGCCTCGGCGGCAAGCCAAGCGATTCCGGCCTCGATGGCACGGCTCGTGCTGCCGTTTCCGGCGAGCCGGTCAGTGTCAGGGACCCGCACCGAGGATAGCCGGAGGTCCGCCGCGGTGCCGCCGCCGTGCAGTCGATAGCCGCGGCGTTCCACTCCGCCCGCCAATGCAGGAACGGCGAAGAGATGAACCCCGGCAGGGATCAGCAGCAAGTTCGCGCTATCGCCACCGAGAACCATCCGGGCCTCGCCATCGAGCAGCCAGTCATGGCCTTCCTGCCGGGCCGCAACTGAGCCGCAATCCGCAAAAGTCGCGATCATCCCCCCGGACATCAGCCCTGGTAGCCATCGCTCTGTCTGAGCCGGCGTCGCGCATTCCCGGATCGCAGTGCCGGCAAGCACGATCGAGGGCAGGTACGGTTCGACGACAAGGCCACGGCCGAACGCTTCCCCCACGATCATCGTTTCGACGCCCCCCAGGCCCAGACCACCCTGCTCATGCAGGAACGGCAGCATGGTCAGGCCCAGGTCCGTGATTGCGCTCCACATCGCGGGCGACCAACCGCGCGGTTCGCGCATGGCGGCGCGTCGTGCGTCAAGGTCGTAGTGCTCGGCGACCAGCCGCTGGACGCTGTCCTGAAGCATTCGCTGGTCGTCGGAAAGCTCGAGGTCCATCGCGGTCAGAGCCCCAGTTGCGTTTTGGCAAGGATGCCCTTCTGGACCTCGCTGGAGCCGCCATAGATCGAGGCGGCGCGCAGGATGCCGTAGTTGGGCAAGATCGTGCCGATCCATTCGGTGTCTTCGTCACCAAATGGCGCGTCGTCATGTCGCACCTCGAGTGCCGCAGGTCCGGCAACGGCCAGCAGCAGCTCCGACGCAGCCTGGCGCAGTTCGACGCCTTTGAGCTTGAGGATCGACGAGCGTGGATCGGCGGCATCGGAGCGGCGCTGCCCGTCGAGAATGCGAAGCTGCGTGATCTCGAGGATCTTGAGCTCGGCTTCTATGGCCGCGGCCTTGGTGAGCACGGAGCGATTGTCGCCCGCCAGCCGCTTGATCCGCCGGATCAGGTGCTTGGTCATCCCGATGCGCGCAATCCCGGTGCGCTCGTTCGAAAGCAGGAACTTGGCCACGTCCCAGCCGGCGTTCTCCGCGCCGACCAGGCAGTCGGCGGGGACGCGGACCTCGTCGAGGAATACCTCGTTCACCTCGTGGCGCTCGTCGAGGGTGATGATCGGGCGGATCGTTATGCCGGGCAGCCGCAGGTCGATCAGCAGGAACGAGATGCCCATCTGCTTTTTCGGCGCCTGCGGGTCGGTGCGCACGAGCGTGAACATCCAGTCAGCGTGGTGCGCCATGCCCTGCCAGATCTTGTGTCCGCTGACGACAAAGTGATCGCCATCGCGCCTGGCGGAAGTCCGCAAGGCAGCAAGATCGGATCCAGCGCCCGGCTCGGAAAAGCCCTGCGCCCACCAGATATCCAGGTTGGCTGTGGCGGCGAGGAAACGTGCCTGCTGCCCGGGCGTGCCGTAGCGGATCAGCACAGGACCGATCATCGAGACATTGAACGAGACCGGCTCGGGGGCTGGCGCCTGGTGAAGCTCGTCGAGGAAGATGTAGCGCTGAACCGGCGTAAACCCAGGGCCGCCGTGGCTTTGAGGCCAAGATGGGGTTGCCCAGCCGCGCGCGTTGAGCGTGCGCTGCCAGGCAACGATTTCGGCCTTTTCCGGAATCCGGCCCTCGATCATCTTGCGATGCGTGACGGGATCGAGATTGTCGCGGATGAAGGCCCGCACCTCGCGGCGGAACGCTTCCTCCTCCGCGGTGAACCGCAGGTCCATCGTCGACTCCGAACTACTTGCCGGTGAAGACCGGCTTGCGCTTCTCGGCGAAGGCACGAATGCCTTCCTTGTAGTCGTCCGAAGCGTAGCAGATCTGGAACAGCTCCTCGCAACGATCCGTGTCGCGCTTGGCTTCGTCCTGCGCATAGGTCCACAGCGTGAACTTGATGTCCTCGGCCGTGAGTGGCGCGCCGACCGATATGTTGCGGACCGTCTTGTCGATCCACGGCTGGAACTCCTCGTTCGGCAGCACACGGCCGACGAGACCCTTGGTAAAGGCCTCCTGCGCGTCGAAGCGCAGCCCGCCCAGCAGCATGTCCTTCGACGCGCCATAGCCGATGATATCGACCATGCGACGCAACGACGAATAGCGATAACCGATGCCGATGTTCATAGCCGGCTGCCCGAAGCTGGACTGGGCCGAACAGTAGCGAAGGTCGCACACCAGCGCGACGGAGACGCCGCCGCCGATGCAGTATCCGTCGATCGCCGCGACGGTCACCTTCTTCGAGCGGTAGATCGCCTGGAGCGCGTCCTCTCCGGTCTTCGCGTAGCGCTCCTGCGAATCCTTGTCGCCGCGCTCGTCTTCGTATTTTCCGACATCCGCGCCGGCGACGAAGGCCTTGCCGCCCGCACCGGAGAACACCACCACGCGCACATCGTCGTCAGCCTCGAACGCCGCCATCGCGTCGCCCATGCCCTTCCACATTTCGAGGCAGATGGCGTTCATCTTCTCGGGCTTGTTGAACACGATGTGGCCAATCGCGCCGTCCTTGCGCGTGAGAATATACTGCGTCACGAAAGCCCTTTCGGTCTGGAAATGCGCCTGAACCCGCTCAGTGCATGGCCGCCAGCGCGGGCCGCTCGACCTGCCGAAGGTCGGGTCCGGAATGAGGCGCGAAGCACTGGGCGATCGCGCCGCGCAGTGTCTGTACCAGCTGACCGCTATTCGCCGCGATGCGATCGATTGGGCCGGCAATTCCGATCGCCAGTTGCTCCTCGCCTGGGCGCTCCGGAAGCAAGACAGCGACGGAGGCGCGACCATCGCCGAGTTCACCGGTGGCGTAGCCTTGGCGGCTGGTCGTGTTTAACTGTGGCTCAAGTTGGCTGTAGCGCATGTGCAGGGCAGGATCGCACTCTGCATTGAGTCGATGCACCAGTTTGCGCACATTCTCTCGATACATCATAGAGAGCAGCGCCACGCCGAACGGCGAATGCAGCGGGTGATGCTCAGTGCCCGAACCGAGCCCGTCTGGAAGTCCCTCGCCCACAACATGGACGTGCTTCACATCCACTCCGATCAAAGAGGCCAGAACAACCGCTTCCCCCGTTTCCTCTTGTAGGCTGTCCATCATCGGCAGGAGTCGGCCGTGGCGAAACAAGTCGGGCTGAACCCACGCGCCAAGAAGTGCGACGCGTGCGGTAGGCCGGAAGGTACGCGCTGTCCGGTCGCGATAGAGGTAGCCCCGGCGCACAAGCGAGCCAAGGAGTTCCGAAGTACTCGACTGAGGTACATTCAGCGCACGGGCGACGTCCATCACAGTGACCGATTTCCTTTCGCCCGAGAACATCTCGAAGATCTCCAGGACCCGGTCGGCGGACTTGATCTTTTTTTCGCGCATGACGGTGGCCATCGTCCACTCTCCCTTGCCGAACATGACGTTGCCTGCAACTTGTCATGCCATGTTATGATGTCATGATATGCTGACAAGCATCCTCTTTGCAAGAGAAAGCTTCGCATCCGCGATCTTGCGGCCCAAGCCTCGCCAGCACGGCTCGAAAGCTTAGGATTGCGCCACTTTCAGGCTGCCATGAGGAGCAATGCGGTGCCCCCTTTCGTAACGATCGAGCGCCGCGGCCGCGTCGCGTTGCTCACCCTGAACCGGCCCGATTCGCTTAATGCGATCGGCACGCATCGCGACTGCCTTGATCTCGTGGAAGCGATTGAGTCCCTGATTGATGACCGCTCGATCTCGGCAGCTATCCTTACTGGCGCGGGGCGGGCCTTCTCCGCCGGCGGCAACCTCAAGGCAATGAAGGAACGCAACGGTATCGGCCCGCTCGAGCAGCCCGATTCGACTCGGCACAACTATCGCCGTGGGGTGCAGCGAATCACGCAAGCGTTCATGGCTTGTGAGGTGCCCCTGATTGCCGCAGTCAACGGCCACGCCGTCGGGTTGGGCTGCGATCTCGCCTGCCTGTGTGACATACGCCTTGCCGCCGAGGGCGCGAAATTCTCGGCGAGCTTCATTAAGGTCGGCATCGTGCCCGGCGATGGCGGCGCTTGGTCGCTACAGCGGGTCGTAGGTTATTCCACGGCGGCGCGAATGTTCCTCACTGGCGATCGCTACAGTGCATATGATGCACTGGGATTCGGTCTGGTCGATACGGTCGTGCCGGACGAGCGGTTGCTGCCGGAGGCGTTGGAGTTAGCACATCGGATCGCAGCCAACCCCGCGCGCGCACTTCGGCTGACAAAGCGGCTGTTGCGCGAGGCGCAGACGCAGCGAATGTCGGAAATCCTCGAACTCTCCGCCGCCTACCAGGCCCTTGCACACGAAACGGAGGACCATTCACAGGCACTCGACGCGTTCCTTGAGAAACGCGAACCAGTATTCCGCGGAGACTGAAGCGCTGGGATGGTCTCCACTCAGACGCTGTGGAGGCCGGCCTTGAGTTCGACCTCGTACCGGTACCGCTCGGGATGATAGCGCTGACGCGCGATTTCCACGAGGTCGCCAGTGGTCGTGTAATAGTTGCGCTGGGCGTGCAGCACCGGTGTTCCTTCAGGGATGCCCAGGAAGTCCGCAGTTCGCCCTATCGCCTTATCTGGCGTGATGGTCTGGCTGGCACGTCCAAGCCGGACGCCCAGCTTTCGCTCGACGATGCGTACAATGGGCTCACTGCCAACAATATCATCCGCCGCAAACTTGCCGATAAGTGCGGGCGTGAAGAAAAACTCCGAGTGCGCGGTCGGGCCTTCCCGCGTCCTGCTTACGACCTCAAGGCGAAGCAATGTGCCGCCGGACTCTAGTCCAAATTCCGCCAGGACATCCTCGGGCGCGAACCGTTCGTCGAGTGATACGAAGATCGGCTCGAGCTCGGTCGCCGTCAGCAGAAAGGCATCGAGCGAGCCCGTCAGGTGCACGGCATGGACGGGGGAATTTCGACTTGCCACGAACGAACCGACACCGCGCCTCCGGCGGATCAGCCCCTGAACATCAAGTGTTTCCAACGCCCGGCGAACCGTAATCCGGCTGACACCGTAGGTTTGCCCGATCTGCTCTTCGGTGGGCAGCATGGAGCCCGCAGCATACTCGCCCGAGGCAATACGCGCCTTAAGATCCTGCTCCAACTGATGGTAGAGCGGGACTGGTCCAACCTCGAGCTTGGATGCAGACAGGTTATTCATTCTTGAAACCATATACGTGGACCAAGCCAGCGCAAAGCGATCAGGATACTGCATCACCTGTGCGATCCGCTCGGTCAGCCGCCGAATTCGTCAAAGAACGCGATCACGTCCATCGCAAAGGCTGCTGGCTCTTCCATCGCGGCGAAGTGCCCGCCAGCCGGCAGCTTGCTCCAATGTTGCACGTTGTACGCCTTCTCGGCGAGGCGCCGGCTCGGCATCGGGTAGAATTCGCCAGGGAAGTGCGCCAAACCGCAGGGCAGGGCGACAGGGCCGGGGTGGCGCGCTTCAAGGTCGCTCGCGTAGTACATCCACAGGGAAGAGATCACGTTGTCCGTGACGAGATAGCTCATCAGGTTCGTGATGAGTTGGTCCTTGTTGAAGCGGCTCTCGATCACGCCCCTCGTGTCGCCCCAGCGCTGGAACTTCTCGACCACCCAGGCAGCCCAGCCGACCGGATTGTCGTGCAGCGCCAGGCCGATCGTCTGCGGCTTGGTCCGTTGCTCATGGTGGTAGCCACTTTCGGCTTCCATCAGTTTGCCGACGCTGCGCCAGTATTCTGCAAGCTCGGCATCTTGGCTCGATCCCGGCGGTGGCCCCATAAAGAAATTGACATGGATCGCGGCAACCACGTCGGCGTGCGCTGCGCCAAGCTGGTGCGTGACGGCGCTGCCCCAGTCGCCACCCTGGGCCAGGAAACGGGAATAGCCCAGCACGTCCACCATCAGCTTGCGCCATAGCACGGCGACGGAGGCCGGCCCGATCGGCCGAGCCGGCCGGCCCGACCAGCCGTATCCCGGCAACGAGGGGATCACGAGCGTATATCCCGCGGCCAGAAGCAGCGGAATCGCGGCCTGGAACTCGACGACCGAGCCCGGCCAGCCGTGGGTCAGAATGATCGGCAGCGCGCGCGTACCGTCCCCCGGGATGTGGTAGAAATGGATGTCGACGCCGTCGACCGTCGCCATGAACTGCGGCCAGCGGTTAAGCTTCACCTCCTCGGCCCGCCAGTCGTACGCGTCGCGCCAGTAGGCGACGAGTTCGGCAAGGTAACCGCGGTCCATGCCGTAGTCCCATGGACCTCCCTCGGCAGGCGCATAGCCGATTCGGGCGTCCGCAACACGCATCGCGATGCGGTCGAGAACCGGCTGGGCGACGTCTATGCGGAAAGGGCGCAGGCTCATCTTCGCGTTATCTCCTGGTTGCGCCATGGATCGGGAGATCTGTACCGGCGAGACAGCCAGCCCGCCCATCGCTGTTGCGATGAAGCCGGCCCGCGCTTGGTCAGCCGCGGCCTACTTACCTAGTTGTCACGCCAAGCGCCCGGAAGAGGAGAAGGGTCTGGTGGCACTCACGGTCCGCTATCCCAATATCGACTACTCCAGGGTGCGAGCCCACTGGGCGCCGAGCCGTGCGTTTTCCCACCACCGCAACGCCACCTCGTTCATCCCGACCCCGATCGAACCATGGCTGATCCGTATCCTGCAACGGGCTCGGCCATTGATCCCCGTGTCGGAAACGCGTCTGCTCAAGGACATGGATGATTTCATCGGGCAGGAATCGCAGCATTTTCGCCAGCATCGCCTGTTCAACAGGGCCCTGGTCGCGCAAGGCTATCCGGGCCTTGCAGACATCGAGAAGGAGCTCGAGGACGATCTCGAGCAATTGCTCCAGAACCGCTCCCTCAAGTTCCTGCTCGCCTATGCCGACGGCTTCGAGTCACTTGGCGCGGTGGCCGGCTGGGTCTGGTTCGAGAAAAGCGCGACCTGGCTCGAAGGAGCCGATCCGGACCTTGCCGACCTTTGGAAGTGGCACATGGCCGAGGAATTCGAACATCGCCACGTTTGTTTCGAGATCTACCACGCGATCTATGGCCGCGGATGGTGGAACGCGATCTGGAATGGGTACTTCTACCGCGTCTACGGGTTCCTGTTCGCTGTGCGCCACCTGAACCAGGGCTACATGGAGCGGATGTACGAATATCTCGCCGAAACCGACCGCGCCGGCATGATGGCGGACGAACGCGCCGCCTTCGCCCAGGACGAGAAGCGCTTCCGCCGTTTCCTGCTGCGCACCGCGCTGCCACTGCTGGCGAACTTTCTGCCCTGGTATAATCCGTCGCGCAAACGCACGCCACGCGGCCTCACCGAATACCTTCGACGCTTTGAGCCTGGTGGCGATCGGTCGCGCCACGCCGTGAGACAGCCTGCTTTGGCTTGAGAGTCGCCCCCGCCACACCCACTCCCCATCCGGGGATGGCGTAAAGCAGGACGGCACTTAGGTCTTGTCCAAACATATTTATCCGGGAGAGTTCAGATGCGGGCCGCAGTATTCAAGGAAGCCGGTAAGCCCTGGGTTGTCGAGGAACGCCCCGACCCCACCCCTGGCGAAGGCGAGGCCGTTATCCGGGTCGGTCGGTGTGGCATCTGCGGCACCGATCTCAACATGACCTCGGGAAGAGGCTACGACTTCCCGTGCGACACCGTCCTTGGACACGAGTTCTCGGGCGAAGTCGTTGCTGTCGGAAAAGGCGTCGAGCAGCTCAGGGTCGGAGACCGGGTGACAGCTCTGCCCGCTGCTGGCTGCGGCCATTGCGACTTGTGCCGCGCGGGCCAGGTGGTGATGTGCCCGAACATGGCACCCTATGCCGGCGGCTATGCTGAATACATGCGCATCGCAGAGCGCACCGCGGTGAAGCTGCCCGCTGCCCTGAGCCTCAATGATGGCGCACTGATAGAGCCGCTCGCGGTTGGCTTGCATGGCGTGCGCCTTGCCCAATTGCCGCTCGGCGCCAAAGTACTCGTGCTCGGCGCCGGTGCGGTCGGACTTGCCGCCACTTTCTGGGCACGACGGCTCGGCGCCGGCCGGGTGGTCGCTGCGTCACGTTCCGAGCGGCGGCGCGATATGGCGCTTGCGCTAGGTGCGTACGACTATGTGCTGACAGGTGAAGGCGAGGCCGAGCGGATCGGCGAAGCACTTGGCGGGATGCCGGACTACGTCTTCGAAGCGGCAGGCGCAGTCGGACTGCTCCAGCAGTCGATCAACCTCGTGAGGCCGAACGGCCATGTCATTTCCCTCGGGTTCTGCATGGCGCCCGACCCGGTGATCCCCGGTGTCAGCACGTTCAAGCAGGTCAAGCTCGCCTTCTCGATGGCTTGGACGGTCCCAGAATTTCGCTACGCGGTGGACACCATGGACGCCGGCCATGTCGAACCGCGGCAAATGATCACCAGCAACATCGGGCTCGATGCCCTGCCGGACATGATCGATCGGTTGCGCGGCGAGAACGGCGAGACCAAGGTTCATGTCGATCCCTGGGCCTGATGGACCAGCCCGGGGGAATACCCCTGGCGTTTCAGTGGGCCGGTCTTGCGGCCGATCCGCGCCTATACGACGTAGCGGATCGTCTGCCCCCCATCGACCGCGATGGTCTGGCCGTTGACATAGCCACCGGCTTCGCTGGCCAGCATGACGACAACACCGGCGATTTCGTCCGGCTCGCCCACGCGCCCCACGGTCGAGCGGGCCAGTTCCTTGGCGAGTTCCTCCGGGTTGTCGAGAATCGCTCCGGCCATGTCGGTCCGCACGAGCCCCGGCGAGACGGTGTTGGCGCGAATG
This sequence comes from Novosphingobium tardum, assembly GCF_042652045.1. Lineage (NCBI taxonomy): Bacteria > Pseudomonadati > Pseudomonadota > Alphaproteobacteria > Sphingomonadales > Sphingomonadaceae > Novosphingobium > Novosphingobium tardum. The sequence continues at coordinate 18,936 of NZ_JBHSDR010000004.1, forward strand.
CCGGCCGCGCCATGCTCCACCGCGATGTTGCGCACGTATTGCATGGCAAGGGCCTTGCTCAGCGTATAGCTATGATAGACCCCGCTGCCAAAGTGCGCGGCGATAGTACCGATATTGATGATCCGCCCCCAACCGCGCGCGCTCATGCCCGGAAGCAAATGCTGGCTCAGCCGGTGCAGCGCACCGAAGTTGCCGTCGATTGTCTTCTGGAGCACGGCGTCGTTCATTGTCGCGCTCGGCCCGTTGTGGATGTGCAGCCCGGCATTGGCGACGAGTATATCGATTCCCCCGAAGGCCGCTTGCGCTTCGCTGGCCAGTTCCTCGAGTTCGCCAGGCCGGCTGATATTCGCTGGAACCGCGACCGCGCGTCCAGAACCGGCGTCATTGATGACATTGGCAACCGCGGCAAGTGCATCTGACTTGCGGGCGCAGATCACCACATCAGCCCCGTGCTGGGCAAGCCGGTATGCTATCGCACGGCCGATCCCGCGGCTGGCGCCGGTCACCAGGGCTCTGCGGCCGGAAAGGTCAAACAGCGTGCCCGCAAAACGCCCACAAGCTGTGCTCTTCGTATCCATGCATCCCAGGGTCGAGATCGCGACGCCACCGGGCAAGCCGCCGGTCCGAGATATCGGTAGCGCGATCATCGCATGCGCCAGCGCGCGTCGACCGCTCCTTCGATCTACAATGCGGCAGCGCAGCACTTGCGCATTGGCGGCGTAGCGACAGGCGGGTCAGGAAGATGACGGATACCGATCCAAAAGCAGGACCGGACGAGCAATTCTCGGCGTTCCTCACCGAGGGCCGCTTCATGATCCAGCGGGGGACGCAGTCTGGCACGCACGTGTTCTTTCCCCGCGTGGTGGCGCCTGGCACCGGTGAAGACCTGGAGTGGGTCGAAGCTTCGGGGCGCGGGATTGTCTATTCCACGACGGTGGTGCGCAAGCGCCCTCCGGAGCCGAACGTCAATGTCACCCTGGTCGATCTCGCCGAGGGACCGCGGATGATGAGCCGCGTCGAGGACATTGATCCAGCCGAAGTGCGCATCGGCATGGCGGTACGCGCCCGGATCATCGAAGCGGAAGACGGCCCCCTGCTGGTCTTCGTGCCCGATGCGACCCAGGAAGGGGCAGCGGCGGCATGAGCGGCGAGATGTTTCCCCGGGGAAAGACCGCGATCGTCGGCGTCGGCACATTCGGAACGGACCGGGCACCGGGCTACGAGCCGCACGATATGGCAGCGATCGCGGCGCGCGACGCGCTACGGGAAGCGGGGTTGACCTTCGCCGATGTCGATGGGCTCTTCTACACGAACAATGTCGACACGTTTGGCGGCGCTTTGAGTTTTGCGCAGTATCTCGGAATTCAACCGCGTGTTCTCGACAACAGTCGCACCGGCGGCAACGTGTTTCAGAGCTATCTGGAACGCGCCGCCTGGCTGCTCGATGCCGGCCTGATCGATTGCGCGTTGGTCGCGTTCGGATCCAACCAGGCCTCAGCGACCGGCAAGCTGTCGAACGCGTCCCGACCGTGGCCCTACGAGGCACGCTACAAGCCTCTCCTTCCCGTCAGCGGCTATGCTCTCGCAGCAGCCCGGCACATGCACGACTTCGGCACCGCCAAGGATCAGCTTGGCGAAGTGGCGGTTGCGGCACGAGCTTGGGCAATGCTTAACCCTGAAGCAGTCAAGCGCGACCCGATGACCCTGGACGACTATCGCGCATCGCGCATGGTCTCCGATCCTCTGTCGGTGCTTGACTGCTGCCTGGTGACCGACGGCGCGGCGGCAGTGGTCCTGACACGGTCAGACCGGGCGAGCGATCTGGCGAAGAAGCCGGTCAAGGTGCTCGCCGCGGCCAGCTCGACGACGCATTCCTTCGTTTCAGCGATGCCCGACCTGACCCGCACAGCGCTGGTCGAATGCGGCGCCCGCGCTTATTCCGCTGCCGGGATCGGTCCGCAGGAAATCGACGTCGTCGAACTCTATGACGCGTTCACGATCAACACGATCATGTTCCTCGAAGACCTCGGGTTCTGCCTGAAAGGCGAAGGCGGCCGGTTCGTGGAAGGCGGGGCAATCGCACCGGGCGGAAGATTGCCCGTCAACACTAACGGCGGCGGGCTCTCCTGCACGCATCCGGGGATGTACGGCCTGTTCACCATCGTGGAGGCGGTGCGCCAGCTGAGGGGCGAGGCGGGAGCCCGCCAGGTACAAGGTGCGCGGACCGCGATCGCACAGGGCAACGGCGGCGTGCTCTCGGCGCAGGCGATGGCGATCCTGGCGGTAGACTAAAGGCAAATGATCGACTGTTGAAGGTCGAAAGGGGACGAGCGAGTCATGGATTTCCGGTTTGACGAGGGCCTCGAGGAGTTCAGGCAAATGGTCCGCAGTGCCATTGCCGAGGATCTCCCGAAGGACTTAAGAGACCGCCAGCGGCGGTTCGGTGGTCTTCAGTCCGATCCGATCGATGTCCTCCAGTGGACACGTATCCTCGCGAGACGCGGTTGGACGGTACCGCACTGGCCGGTCGAGCATGGCGGGTGCGGGTGGACCCCATTGCAGCTCTTTGTCTTCCAGGACGAGATGATCCGCTCTTTCACCCCCGACTCATGTTGGGGTGGCACGCACATGGTGGGACCGGTCATCTACACGTTCGGGTCCGAGGAGCAGAAGGCCCGCTTCCTCCCCGCTATCCGCAATGGCGACTTCTACTGGGCGCAAGGATTTTCGGAACCTGGCAACGGCTCCGACCTGGCCAACCTGCGCACGGCGGCGGTGCGCAAGGGCGATGTCTATGTCGTCACGGGGCAGAAGATCTGGACGAGCTCCGCATGGGCCTCGGACTGGGGCTTCTTTCTTGTCCGCACCGATTCGACCGTCAAACCGCAGCGGGGGATCTCATTTCTCCTCATCGACATGAAGAGCCCCGGCGTTACCATCCGACGCATTCCGCAGATCAACGGGGAGTCGGACCTATGTGAAGTTTTCCTCGATAACGTGGAAGTGCCCGCCAGCAACCTCGTAGGCGAGGAAGGCGCGGGTTGGACCTACGCCAAGTTCCTGCTCGACCATGAGCGTACCACCAGCTCGTTCATCTACTTCAACAAGAAGGAATTCGCGCTGGCGAAGGCGATGGCAGGCAGCCTTTCGCTCGACGGTGTCACCCTCGACAGGCACCCGCGCTTCCAGGGTCGCCTCGCCCGCCTCGAAGCCGAAGTGTCCGCGCTCGAATGGTCGGTGTTGCGCGCCCTTGCCGACGAGCCGTTCCAGTACCCCGAAGCAGCAGCAGCTTCGGTGCTCAAGGTAGCGGGATCGCGGCTCCAGCAGGCGATCAGCGAACTGCACGTCGACCTGCAGGGCGTTCAATCGATCCGGCTTTATCCCCACGAGGTTCACAAGCGGCCGGCGCGCAGTCCGTTGTGGCCGGAAGAGAGCGAATACGCGACCCAACGCGCGCTGGTCCTGCGTGCGGCCACAATCTACGGCGGATCTCTGCAGATCCAGAAGAACATCATCGCCAAAGTCGCCTTCGGCCTCTGAAAGACCTGCCATGGACTTCAACACTTCCGACCTGCAGCGCATGCTGCTCGACAGCGCCGAGCGCTACATCGCCGAGCGTTTCACGCTCGAGCACCGCCGCGCCCTGCGCGATAGCGGCAGCGGATTCGACGAGAACGCCTGGGCCACCTTTGCCGAACTGGGCTGGCTGGCGCTTGCTGTTCCGGAGGAGTCGGGCGGACTGGGCGGTAGTTCGGCCGATGTCGCGGTGCTTGCCGCTGCCTTCGGCAGCAAGTGCGTCTCCCAGCCGTTCGTCGGCACAGCCGTGCAAGGGGCATACCTGCTCGCCGCAGCGGAGGAACCACGCACCGCCATCATCGAGCAAGTAATCGGTGGAACGGCCCGGATCGCGCTGGTTCATGGCGAGCCCGGCGAGCGTTACGCCGAGGTTTCGCCCCGCCGCGTGACGCTGACCCCCGATGGCGATGACTACGTTCTGGATGGCCAGAAGTTCTTCGCAGTCGATGCGCCGGTGGCGACGCACCTCGTCGTCTCGGCAGAGACTCCAGGGCGCGGGCTCGCGCTAGTGCTGGTGCCCGCGGACAGTTTCGGCGCCAGCGCGGACGCCTATCCGCTGCTGGACGGCAGCCGCGCTGCCGACCTTCGGTTCGAGAATGTGCGCCTGGGGGCGGATGCGGTGCTGGCTACCGGCGCCACGGCCGAGGCACTGCTTGGAGCGGCACTCGATCATGGTCGGCTTGCGCGCCTGGCGCAGGCCGTCGGCTCGATGGAGGAAGTGCTGCGCATCTGCTCGGCCTACCTCCAGGAACGTCACCAGTTCGGCCAACCGATCGGGAATTTCCAGGCACTGCAGCACATCATGGCCGACATGTTCGTGGCGGCTCACCAGTCGCGCTCGGCACTCTACCAAGCCATCGCGCACTCTGACCGGCCCGCGGCTGAGCGAAGCCGGGCGATCTCGCTTGCCGCGATCACGATCGGGGAAGCCGGTCAGCTCGTCTCGCGACAGGGCATCCAGCTCCACGGCGGCTATGGACTGACCGACGAATACGAAGTCGGTCACCACTACCGCTACCTGCTGACGCTCGAAAAGCTGAGTGGCGACATCGACTTTCACATGGCGCGGCTCGCCGCGACTTGACGGCGCCGTCCGCTCGCTAGCGCGCTCTGCCCTGTGGAATCCACAGCCGTGGGCTGCCTCTGACCGGCCGCGAGTACCGAACACCGCGCCGGGGCCAAAGAGACCTGCAAACCTTCCCGACCGAGGCCGTGTCGTCTCCGCACACGCCGAGGCCCGGTCCTGGATCCCCGGACCGGGCCTCGCGCCGTGCTTGCGTGGATCGTTCAGAGATTCCAGAGCTTCGCCGCGTTGCGGCCCACCACGTCCTTGCCGCGCTCCTCGCCGAGCACGTCGAAAATCTTCCGGATCTCATTGCGAGAGTCACCGAACACGCTCTCCCCATGCGGATAGTCGCAAGACCACAGCAGGTTGTCGGTCAGGTTGTATTCCCCCGCGAGCTTCAAGCCGACATCGTCGGTCATGATCGCGGAATAGCACTGGCGCCGGAAATAGTAGCTCGGCAACTCCTGGAGCTTGGGTTTCATCTCGGTCTCATAGACCTGATAGATCCGGTCAGCGTCCTGCAGCGTCCACGGCACCCAACCGAAGCCACCCTCGCAGAAGACTACCTTGAGATTGGGATGGCGCTCGAGAATACCCGAGAACGCGAGCAGCGACCACAGCGGGCGATAGGGCCCGAGATTCTTGGTGAGGTTGGCGCCGGTCGCGCCTTTGCCGCGGAATTCGAGATAGGCGCCGACGTGGAACATGACCGGAATACCGCTGTCCGCGATTGCCTCCCACATCGGCTCCATCGCCGAGGCGTTGTAGGGCACGTTCTTGGGCGCCGACGGAATTTCGAGCGCCTTGAGGCCCCAGCCCTTGAACTTCTCGATGTAGGCCGCGGTATCTGCGGGGTTGTAGATGGTGGGCAGGATGCCGACGCCGACCAGCCGCTGCGCATTGGCCGCGCAGAGCTCGCCGAGCCACTCGTTGTAGGCGTCCATGCAGCGGGTGAAGAACGCCTTGTCCTCCATCCGCACCAGCGACATGGCGCGGCTGTGGAAGAAGAGAGAGACGTCGATCCCCTCGGCATCCATGTCCCTGAGGCGCTCCTTCGCGTCCCAGAACCCGGGACGCCCTTCCCCGATCAGCCCCTCGATACCGGGCACGTCATAGCTCATGCCATCCACTGTCATGTGCCAGCGGTTGTCGGCCTTGTCCTGCCACAGGCGCGGCGCGCGGTCCTTGTCGGCGCCCGACATGCGCTTCTCCCAGAGGCCTTCCTCTTCCATCCCGTGATCGTCGACCGAGATGATCCGCGTGCCTGCCGGCGGACGCCAGCCGCTGTCCTGCACCTCACGGTTCATCGGCCAGTCCACCGCCTCGATCGGCGTATCCTGGGTAAATGTCGCCTGGTACCCATCCATCACGGTTCTCCTCGCCAACTGAGTGCTTGACTTATTCACACTGCGAATAATATATTCGTCTGATGATTGAGATACACCCTTGAGCATTGTCAAGTCAACCGAGTCGGCTTCACGCCGCGACGGCGGAGTGACCGCGCTTGCGCGCGGACTGGCGATCCTGCAGTGTTTCGACCGGCCGGGCGCCCAGTTCACCGTCTCCGAACTGGCGCGGCTGGTAGGGCTCAGCCAGCCGACCACTTGGCGGCTCTGCAGCACTCTGATCGACAAGGGCTTCCTGGTGAAGGTACCGGGCAGCTCGGCGCTTCGCGTAGGCGCGCCTGCCCTCACTCTCGGCTATGCGGCGGCGCAGGGGCAGGATCTACGGGCGCTGGTGCGCCCCTACATGGAGCAGCTGACTACCCGGGTCGGGACCACTGTCGCGCTCAGCCTCTACAGCGGCAACGAGATGCTCTCGATCGACCAGACCATGGGCAGCTTCGTGGTGCCGGGCCAGCCGGTCGGCTGGCGCGCCTCGCCGGCCTCCTCGTCCGCCGGCCTGGCAGTGCTCGCCGTGCTCCCCGACGAGGATCGCGCCCGCGCGCTTCAGGCGATTGCCGAACGCGATCCGGCTTCCTGGCCCCGCCGCCAAGAGCGGATCGAGAGGGCTGCAGCCCATTTTGCGCAACACGGATACATCGTGCTGACCGACATGTTCGACGGACAATATGCCGCCGCCTCGGTCCCGCTGGTCGAGGGAGGGACGGTGCCGCGGTACTGGGGCCTCAGTTGTAGTGGCCTCAGCACCACGTGGACCGTCAATGCCCTGCGCCCGGTGGGCGAGGAGCTCGTTCGCATCCGCACGCTGCTGCAGCCGGCGGCCGCTGTGATCGGTGCGCTCGGGTAGAGCGGTCCGCGGCGGCGCGGGCCGGCGGGGCAATTGGTGATCCGCACCTGACAGAGATGTCGAATAGCCTTGGGACGACAGCGGTATTTCTGACGAGCCATGCGCACCTGCCTCCACATCAAGCCAGGCGGTTCGATCGATCACCCCCGCGATATCGAGGATCCGGATATCGTGCCTGAGCCAGGACGCGATTAGCGATCCGCGTCGCGACAAGCAGCGGCTCGAAAGCTGCCGGACACTGCCCGGAGAACCACGGACCGCCTGTCTGTGGATCGATGCAAGAAGTGGCGATGCCCCCGATCGCTGAAGAGGAGGAAGCGACGATGGTTGACCCCTCCTTTGCCGGCAGGACCGCTCTCGTGACTGGCGCCGGAGCGGGGATCGGCCGAGCATCGGCCATGGCCTTCGCTGGACGCGGTGCGAAAGTGATGGTCGCCGATATCGACATGGCCGGTGCCCAGGAAACGGTGCAATTGATCCATGACGCCGGCGGAACGGCGGAAGCGATTCTCTGCAATGCTGCCGACGGTGCCTCGGTGGAAAATCTCGTTCACGCGACGCTAGAACGGTTCGGCTCGCTCGACTTCGCGCACAACAATGTGGGCTGCGGCGTTGGCAAGCCGCTGGAGGAACTGACCGAGGACGATTACCAGTTCGTCAGTGATCTTTCGCTCAAGTCAGTTTTCCTCGGCCTTCGCCATGAATTGCCAGCGATGCGGGCGCATGGGCACGGTGCCATAGTCAACACCGCTTCGATGGCCGGCATCAGCACTACTCCGGCCGCGGACATCATCTATGCCGGGGCAAAAGCCGGAGTCATCCAGATGACGGCACATGCCGCCCGAGCCTACGGGCCCTACGGCATACGTGTGAACTGTGTTGCGCCAGGCTTGGTGGCGACAAAGATTGTCTCGGAGATGTTTACTCCAGAGCAACAGGTTGAACTTGCCGGTGACCAGATCTTGAAGCGCCCTGCCAGTCCGGACGAAATTGCTTCGGCGGTGATGTTCCTATGCTCGACGGAAGCGGCAATGATTACCGGAATGGTCATGCCGGTTGACGGCGGCCAAAACGCATTACGCTAAAGATACGGTTGGCTTCGTTCGATGGAATATCAGCAATGCGTGGCAGCGGACTGGCTCGACGGCGATGGGCTGCCACGTCCTGGCGCACCTATGGGCATGCTGCTCAGCGCCCATGCGGCACTCCGGCCGGAGGCACCGGCCTTCACATTTGCCGGCGAAACGCTGTCGTTCGGACAGTTTGATTCCCGAGCAAACATCCTCGCCAGAGCCCTCGCGCTGCGGGGTGTGTCCAGCGGTGACCGCGTGGTGGTTTCCATGCCCAACCGGCCCGATCACGCTCTTGCATTGTTCGCGATCTGGAAGCTCGGCGCGACCCCGTGCGCGGTCTCCTATCGTCTGACGCCAAGCGAGTTTCGTGACGTGCTGGCGCTCGCTGAACCACGGTTGGTCATCGGGACATCCCAAATTCCAGCGCGCGCCGCCTCTCTCTTCAATATCGATGCGCCGCTTCCGGGCGGATTGGATGACCGACCCCTTCCCCCTGCCCTATCGACGCCGGGGAAGATCCTGGCAAGCGGCGGAAGCACGGGGCGGCCGAAACTGATTGTCGACCCTCGTGATTCCGGGTGGGGCCCCGACAAGGTCAATCTCTATCGCCCACCGTTGAGCACAGTGCTGAGCGCAGGGCCGCTCTACCATGCGGCGCCCTTCGCCTTCGCCATTGTGGCCCTTGCCGAGGGCAGCCATGTGATCTGCATGGAGCGTTTCGAGCCAATCGAATGGTTGCGGCTGGCAGAACGTCACCGCGCCACAGTAGCGACATTGGTGCCTACGATGATGAGCAGGATCGCCCGGCTCGATCCTGCGATCACCTCCGCGGCCGACCTTTCCTCATTTCGCTTCATCATGCACTCCTCCGCCCCATGTCCCGAAGACGTGAAGCGCTGGTGGCTCTCCAAGGTCGAACCCGCGACGCTATGGGAGGTCTACGGATCAACCGAGCGACTAGGCTCCACCCTGATCAACGGCGCGGAATGGCTCGACCATCCAGGTTCCGTAGGTCGTGCCAATCCCGGCGATACAATCGTCATTGTCGGACCGGACGGAACCCCGCTGCCGCCGGGAGAGATTGGAGAAATTCTGTTCCGTCGAGCAGCCGGGGTAGGCACCAGTTACCAGTACATCGGAGCTGAAAGCCGCATTCGAGGCGACCTCGACGGTCTGGGCGACATGGGTTGGCTTGATGCAGATGGCTATCTCTTCATCGCGGACCGGCGCACCGACATGATACTGGTGGGCGGCGTCAACGTCTGGCCGGCAGAGGTTGAGGCCGCACTCGAGCAGGTCCCCGGGGTGCTCTGCGCAGCAGTTATCGGACTCCCCGACCCGGATCTGGGTAATTGCGTCCACGCGATTATCGAACTGGCGCAGCACGTCGAGGTGCCCGAGCCCCACCGCGCGCTGCCATTTCTCGCTACAGGGCTGGAGCGGCTAGCGCCGTTCAAGCGGCCACGTTCGGTCGAATTTACCTACGAACGCGTGCGCGACGATGCTGGAAAGGTCCGCCGGGCCGCCTTGCGCGCTGAACGGATCGACCGCCATTCAAGTTCCGAAATGCCGCAGCCTCCTGCTCTCGGCCCAAAGCCATGAATGGGCTGCAACGTTCGCACGTCTTCGAGACCAACCTGGTACTAGGCTTGATTGGTAACGCAGATGCTTGGGATCAGTGCGGCGGCCTCAGTCCATGGCCCTGAGTTCGACTTTGGCCACTTTACCCGTTGCGTTCAGTGGTAGCGCATCGAGGAACCGGACCGAGCGCGGCACCTTGTAGTTCGCCATTTCATTCCGGCACCAAGAGATCACCTGTTCCTCCGTCAGCGCGCTACCGGGCTCCCTCACGATAAATGCACGGCCGACCTGGCCGAGCCGTGCATCGTCAACGCCGATCACTGCGACTTTGCCGACACCGGGAATGCCCTGCATCATCCCCTCGATCTCTGCCGGATAGCAATTGAACCCGCCGACAAGGTACATGTCCTTGATCCGGTCGGTGATCGAATAATTGCCCTGCGAATCGACCGAACCGGCGTCACCGGTCAGGAAGAAGCCGTCGGCGGTAAAGGCTGCGGCGGTAGCCTCTGGGTTGTTGTAGTAGCCCTTGAGGACCTGCGGTCCGCGTACCGCTATCTCGCCGACCGCGCCTACCGGCAGCTCGGAATGGTCGGGTCCGACAATCTTTACCTCGAGCATCGAAAGCGCCCGCCCGACTGTCTTCGCGACAACCTCGGATGGATCATCGGGCATGGTCGAGGTGACCGAGCCGGCGGTCTCGGTCAGGCCATATCCGGTCTGAACCTGCGTGCCCGGGCCGAACGCGGCGCGAAGTTCATCAACTTGTCGGACAGGGATGGTGGTACCGCCGGTCGCGACGATGCGCACGCTCGAAAGGTCGGTATACGGCCGGTCAGGATGGTCGATGATGCCCTGGGCGACCGGCGGCGCCGTTGGCAGGAAGGTCACCTTCTCGCGTTCGATCAGCCGCAGCAGGTCGCCCGGGTCGAAGGTGCTCACCGGCACTATGCGCACGCCGTAAAGCACTGAGACCTGCCAACCTGCACGATAGCCGGCATTGTGAGCAAAAGGGTAGGTTACCGCGAAGACGTCGTCTGGCGTGAAACGGGTTAGTTCGTCGCGTTGCGCCTCGCAGGCGATCAGGCTCTGCGCGCTCGTCATCGGCACGCCCTTGGGTTTGCCGGTGGTGCCGGAGGTGAAGATAATGTCGACGATGTCATCGCCTGTCGCCTGCGTGATACGGGCGTCGAGTGCGGCATCCTCGGTCTGCGTTGCTATTGCCCGCAGCGTGTCGAGCCCGATCACGTGCGCGCTTTCATCTCCGTCACCCGGTCCATCGAGAACGACGATGCGCTCCAGCGGGGGGACCTCCCGGGCGAGGATGGCCTCGACATAGTCGAAGTCCCCGAACCGCCGGTCGCAAAGCAGCACACGTGCGCCCGAATCCCGAAGGATGCCTTCGGCTTCGCGCCCCCGCAGCCGCGTGCCGATCGGGACCAGCGTGGCGCCAGCGGCCTGGATGCCCAGCGCGGCAACAGCCCATGACGCACTGTTGACGCCCCAGATCGCCACCCGGTCGCCGCGTAAGATGCCCAGCGCCATCAACCCTCGCCCGACCGCGCGGCTGGCAGCCTCGAGCCCGGCGTAGGTCAGGTCGCCCGCATTGCTGCGGATGGCGGTACGGTCGGCATGGATGCGCGCCGAATTCTGGAAGCGTCGATAGATCGCCTGGTCGGTCATGCTGGTTCCAATGAGCCGGGACCGAACGCGTCGCCGAGGAGCGGTTTGCAGTCAACGAATGGCGGCGGCTGATCAAAAGGGCGATGGAAGCCAGGCAGATCGATCGGAACAGCGCATGAGCGATATCGGCGCGGGCGCTGCTGGCCATCGTCGCGCGTCTGGCGCCATAACAGGCGATATTACGGGAGAGGAAACCGATGTACGACTATTGCAAGAACCTGCGCGTGGAGCGTCGGACCAATGGCATCCTGCTTCTCACGCTCGACAATCCTCCCACCAACGCATTCAGCGATCCGATGCACGACGAGCTGCGCCGAGTGCTGGATGACGCAAACCATGACCGTGAGACCAAGGTGATCGTTCTGACGGGTGCCGGGGAGCGGGCCTTCTCGGCTGGCGGCGACATCGAGCACATGCGGGACCTGCTCGACGATGCGCGTCGCACGCTCGATGGATTCGTCGAGGCCCGCCGGCTAATCAATTCCCTGCTCAGGCTTGAGAGGCCGCTGATCACGCGGCTCAATGGCCACGCCATCGGACTTGGCGCGACGATCGCGCTTTTCTCGGACCTGTGCTATGCAGTCGAGACCGCGCGGATCGCCGATCCGCATGTTTCAGTCGGTTATGCTGCCGGCGATGGTGGTGCCCTCATCTGGCCACAGTTGATCGGGTACATGCGCGCCCGTGAGTTCCTGCTGACCGGGGATCCGATCTTGGCAAGCGACGCCGCTGCGATAGGGCTTATCAACCGCGCCGTTCCGATGTCGGAATTGGACTCCGTGGCCTTTGGCATGGCCGAGCGGCTCGCAGCAGGCGCGACCGTTGCGATCAACCTTACCAAACAGGCAATCAACTTGCCGCTGCGCCGCCACTTCGAGGGCATGGTCGACGCAAATGTGTTCTTCGAAGCTATCTCGGCCCTGTCTGACGACCACCGGGAAGCGGTCATGGCTTTCGTCGAAAAGCGACCACCACGGTTTACGGGACGATGAGCGCGCAGGCCCCCTCCGACGCCCGCTTCGCCCCACATCGACAGCGGTGGGGAAGTTACCCGGCGCGTCCGCGATCACGCTCTCACTGGACCGACAGATTGCCCTTCAGAATCCCAGGTCGCGCACCGGTACGTCGATAGGGCCGGAAACCTGCTGCACAGCCGCCAGCAGTGCTTCTCTTGGCAGTTCCGCCAGGTAGCCGTCGATCAGCCGCTGGTAATTGCTGATCAGCCCCTCGAACTCCGCCGCAAGCCGCATAAACTCGAACCCGGCATGGAGGCCCTTCTGCTGGCGCGGAAGGTTCGAGTAGTCCTGTGCCGGGATCGGCGGCCACGACGGATCGTTGCTCGGCACCGGCGTCGGTTCGACCGGACGAGGGCGATCCGCGCCAGCAGGGTAGCGCGTTAGCGACCAAAGCTCGAACAGGCATTCCTCCGGCCCCAAGGGGCGGATGCGATACGAGCTCGCGCTGCCGTAAGTGGGCAGCAGGAAGTAGTGCGGGAAAGCGAAGTTGACCCCACTGGCAAGGCCCCGCGCATCGAGATCGTTGAGATCGGGCGGGTTGGCTCCCATCCGGTCGTAGTGCTCCATGACCGCATCGTTGACCGCGCGGTTCCACACGGCTCCCGCCTCCATGGGATTGGGCGGCAGGTCCATGCCGACAAGCGTCTCGGCGACCTCGATTTCTTGCATGTGGGTCATCCCCGCCATGCCTTTGTTGAGCTCCTTCATGAAATGGATGTTCATCTCCGCGAACTCGCGGGCATTGAAGTCCGTCTTCATCGCCGGACCCATCGTGGTCCACATCTGGCGGGTGACGTACTCCTCCGGAATACGGCCGTAAAACGCGTCGCCGGCGCGATTGGTAACCCCGGGTGGCAGGAGCTGGGGATGCGTGGTCGCCACGTGGTAGCCTTCCTGGAACGCCTCCATCGCCAGCTTCCAGTTGCACGGGATGCGAGCAGCCTTCCACCACTCGACCCGCAGCTCCTCGGGGTTCCACAGTTCCATCCGCTCGGCAAAGTGTCCAAGCGAGGCGCGCAGCGGCGCCGCGTCCTGGTCGAGGTTGATGAACGCGCAGTGCGCCCACACCTCGCAGCGTACCGGCACAAGGTTGAGCTCGTCGGCGCAGAGGTTGTCGGGTGCGTAGCCCTCCGGCGTGAACACGAAAGTGTTCTCGCCGCCGCGGTTCCAGCGCCAGCCGTGGAACGGACAGATGAACCCGCCCGAACTGTGCCCGCTGCGCGTGACGAGTTGAACCCCGCGGTGCCGGCAGTGGTTGTGGAACGCCTTGATGGTGTTCTCGTCGACCCGCATCACGATGATCGACTGATCGAGGTTCTCGTAAAGCACGTAGTCGCCCGGGCGCTGAATCTCGTCGAGACGGCAGGCCATCTGCCAGACCTTCGGCCAGAGGTGCTTCTTCTCGAGCTCGAAGAATTCCGGATCATAGTAACGTGCCGCCGGGATACGGTCGGGCCGGGTCACGGCATGGGGCACGCGGGTGTGGATCTGGTCGGTCAGCGATGGCATTTGATGGGGTCTCCGGGCTTCCGACTAGGATTGGCGTTCAGCACCGGCGTTGTCACCGTAAGATGCCCGCATCCGCCGGAATATCGTGTCCACGATTGTCACCTGGGTCGGCGGCAAGAAATCTGGCAACTTAGAGCATGACCATGCCCCCATCGACGTTGATCGTCTGGCCGGACACATAGCGACTCTCGTCGCTGGCGAGGAACACAGCGACCGGCCCGATATCCTTCTCGGCATCGCCCCAGCGCCGCAGTGACACCTCGGCGAGGTTCTTGGAAGCCTCCTCCGGGAATTCCTCCAGCCACCTGAGCGCGGCGGGTGACATTGCCGAAGGGTTGATCACGTTAACGCGAATGCCGTCCGGACCCCATTCGCGTGCGGCGGCGCGGCTCAGACCACGGATGGCTTCCTTGCTGGCACCGTAGATGGAGTAGCCCGCCGGCGCGATGATCCCCTGACGCGATCCCAAGTTGATGATCGAACCCCCGCCTCGCGCCACCATATGCGGGCGCACGGCCTGCATGTGGTAGATCGAGCCATAAAGTCCGGATTCGACCGTCGTAGCGATCTGCTCGTCCGTGTAGTCCGACAGCATCAGTCCAGCGAAGGTCGTCTGCGCGTTGTTGACGAGGATATCGATGCCGCCGAACGTCCCGGCAGCGAACGCGACGACCTTGTTCGCGTCGGCGCGCGAGCGGGTATCGGCGGGATGGATCGCCACTCTCGCGCCGCGTGCCTCGAGGTCGGCGACGACCCCTTGGAGCTTCTCGGGCGTGCGGCCTGTCAGCACGATCGCGGCGCCGGCATCGGCAAAGGCCTGCGCTATCCCAAGTCCGACCCCCTGCCCGCCGCCGGTTATGATGGCAACCTTGCCTGCCAGTTGACTCATAAATCCTGCTCCCTGCTCGGTGCGGTCGTTGACGGTCAGTCCGCGCCCAGGAAACGCGCGCGGTAGCTTTCGAAGGGCGGCCCCAGTTCAGCCCAGTTCACGCCGAAGGGCTCGAACGTGTAGTGGTGCCGGCCGTAGCGATCGGAGGCGTTCCCCGGATCGTCCAGCCATGCCCGCATCGCCTTCTCGCCCTCGGCGGTCCACGCGAAACCCCACGCGACATAGCAATCGCGCAGAGCCGCGATCGGATCGGCAGTGAAGCGGTCGAACCGCAAGTGGGTGACGCGCGGATCATCCATGCACGGATCGGCCATGACCGCGTCGATCCGCTGCTTGAAATCCGCGAGGTAACCGGCGGCGAGCGTCTGCCGGTCGAGCGCGCCATCGGTAATAGCATCATAGACAACCGCCGCGATCGCAAGGCTTGACGGCAGAAACGCACCCGGCTCGCGGTGCGGAAAGAGGCAGCGCGCATCCGGAAAGGCGCGGAAGAGCTCGGGCAAGTGCCGCTGGTGCTCGATGCCCTTGAGCACCCAGCGCCGGCGCGGGCGGCGCCACTGCTGGTGCTGGAGGAACAGGCGCAAAAACTCGTAGGCTTGGGTGAAATCAGGTTCTCCGGTGCGGATCGCGAGGCTCGGCGCGTCGCACAACACGACCGGGTAATTGTCGAACAGGGCGAGTGTGAGAATTTCCTCGTCCTCCACCAGCGTCTCCGCACCGCCGTCCCAATAGGGGTGGAGCGTCAGGAGACCGGGACATCTCTCGCAGAAGTGATCGACTACGCGTGCCGCGGCGGCCTTGCGGATCTCCGTCACCGGCTGCTCCCCGGGCGGCGGCGACGGTTCATGTACCTGCCATGCGACAACGCCGCGGTTGGCCGGATCGGCCGCGAGCAGCGCCTGCTGGATTGATGTGCCAGTGCGTGGAAAGCCGATCACGAACATCGGGTCGGCGATTACCTCTTCGAGGATCTCTGGATGACGCGCTACGTCGTGGGCGATGGCGAGCCGCCGCGCCAGCAGCCTGACGAGCTGGCGCCGCGTGGCGGCAGCCTGGTCGGGCGTGAATTCGGCGCCACCGCGCAAACCCTCCACCAAGCGAGCGAGACGGCCGCGCAATCCCTCGTCGACCAGCCCGGCCGTGCCCGAGGCAATCTCGGCCGAAGCGATGATCGAACAGGGATCGAGAAGCCTCGCGGTGTTGCCCATCGCGGTCAGACCGCGAGCCGCCCGGCCCAGCTCGACCGGCGTGCGGCGATCTGACATTGCCGCTCGGCAGGTGTGACCTTCTTCGCTCCGCGGGTCACGGCGGCGATGTCGTCGAGCTTGACGAGTTGCTCGCGCAGCAGACGTGGCAGATCGCTCGCGGACGTCACGCGCGGCACGCCCTGCCAGCGGTGCAGCAAGATCGTCTCGTTGAGCCCGCCGGTGTCGAGCCAGTTGTGGATGCCCGGATCGGTCGGCCCGATCACAAAGGTGTAGTTGCCGTCCTCATCGGCTGAGATCTGCGCATTGTTGAGCGATCCGGTCGAGCGGTGCGGAGCAATACTCCGATGCCACCAGTCATGCACCACAATGTCGCGAAAGGCGGCGTTGCCGCCGTTGACGGTGATGACGTAGGCCTCGTCGTCCGCGATGCGCAGCGTGCCATAGCAGCCGAACTGCGATGGAAGCCCGCCGACACCGCCCGATGCGACCGGGGGGATCAGCCGGTTGACCGGCTTGCCATGCGTGAGCATCGTGAACCAGTGGTAGAGCGGCACGTCGGCCAGCATCCACTTGATCGCGCGGTATGCCATCTCGTCCTCGTCGATCGGCGGCCGCCCGGTCGGGTTCAGCCGGGTGACCCGCAGGGCATTGGGCCGCTCGCGGTCCCAGTCGCCGAGCGCATCGCGAACGAAGAGGAAAAGCGCGTCGCGTTGGGTCTGGAGATGGTTGGGCCGGCCATTCGCCGGCTGGTCATCCACAGTCAAGGTGAAGCGTCCGTCCGAACACAGCACCAGGTCCTCGTTGTCGAGGCTCGCCAGCGTGATCGAGGTGCCGGAGTTGGCGACGATCGTCCAGGTCACGTCAGCCGGGCCCTGCCCCAGCCTTTGACCATCGATCCGGTAGGAGCCGCCATGCTCGACGGGAATGAGGCGATAGCCATTGTCCGGATTGTCCCCGCCGATCCGCGCGGAGGGCATCGAAATGCCGAACCAGTCGTGCGCAATCATCCAGTTCTGGAATACGCGCGGATGCTCGGGGTCGCTGTTGCAGGCCTTCTGGACGTAGTTGAGGGCATATTCCTGGATGAAGTCGTCGAGCAGCTCTTCCGCCTGGTCACTGGCAGTCTCCGACACGGTCGCCCACAGAAACCGCGCCTGGCGGATCGCTGCCTTCACGTCGTCTCTTGCCAGTAACCGCAGGGCGGTGCGCTGGAGGTCAAGCTGGTCTGCAGTGGCGATCGGGTTGCGAGACGAAAGGAAATAGTCGTCTGTCTCGATCCATTCGGGAATGACGGACATCTGCGTTACGCCTCCAGCCGGTCGCCTGAGATGCGGTCCAACACGGATATGAGCAGCCAGTCGCGTGATGGCGAGCTTGCGGAGACGACGATCGCAGGGCTGATCCAGCAACCCGCCTTGCGCGGACCTATCGACCGGGCATCTGGTGACGATGTGCTGTGCGCCGCGGACAAACCTCAAGCTGCACTGCCCGCCGACCTCGCGTTCAGACGCGCATGAACCGCTTGCCGTTATCGTACATGATCGCACGCGCATCCGCATCGGGAAGCTCGGTCAGCGCCTCGGTATAAAAGTCGCGCGGTTCGGGCACACCTTCCGCGTGCGGATAGTCCGAACCCATCAGGATGCATTCCGAGGTACCGATCTTGTCGACGATCCCCTTCACGTCGTCCTCCGGGTAGGCGACGGCGAAGCAGTGCCGCTTGAAAATCCTGCTCGGACGTTCTGCAAGTTGTCCGCACGGCCAGTAGCCGTTCTTCGCCATTCCGCGCATCTTGTCCATCTTCTCGAGGAAGCCGGGGACCCAGTTTGCGCCGTTCTCCACGCTGGCGATGCGAATGTTGGGGAATCGCGCGAAAAAGTTGTGGTAGATAATATTGGCCAGGGTGATTTGCACCGGCAGCTCGGAATAGCAAAACATCCACTGCCACGCCGTTTGACCGGTCCGGCGCGACTGAAGCGGCGTTTCGCCGAATTCGCGGATCAGCGGGTGCATGAAGTTGGCCTCGGAGACGTGGAAGGTCACCGCCACTTGGGCATCGTCGAGGATCTTCCATACCGGATCAAAGTACGGGTCCGCCGGTGACTTGCCCCCCGCCGGCCCCATCGGCATGCAAACCACGCGCACGCCCTTCTCGACCAGCCACTTCGCCTCGGCGATTGAGCTGTCGAGGTCCCACAGGCTGAGAAGGCCGGTGGTGAAGATGCGGTTCTCGTAGGCGAAGCCCCACTCTGCGTTCACGTACTCGTTGTATGCGTGGAGAACCGCATTTCCGGTTGCGTCCTGCGGATAGTAGCCGAAAGTCGAGACGAACTCGCCGACGAAGAGGATGCATCCCTCGACGCCGAATTCGTCGAGTTTCTTCAGTCGCTCGGCCGGAGCCATCATGTCCTCGGTCGGCTGCGACCAGCCCTCGACGTTGGACTTGCCATCCTTCATGGCCTGCAGCCACTCCTTGAGCCGCCCGGGCGGCGGCACCAGTCCCTGCGCGTTCGCCTCTGCGTTCTCGACCATGCGATCGCCGATATGCAGCCCGAAACGCCCGTCCGGCCCGACCTTGCGCGCCGGCAACCATTGGGCATGAAGCTCAGCCGGCAGGTACTTGCGCATGAAGTCGTAGTTGCGCTCGTGGATGTGGCTGTCGCAATCGAAGATCGGACCGCTGTAGACCTTGGTGGGCTGAACGTTGGGTGCGGTCGCCATTATTGCCTCCGGTGGTGTAAGTAACTCAGACTGATACGCCTGCTGGGATCGAGGAGGGAGAAATTGTGGTCCGAAGCACTCAGTGATCGCAGACGCGATCGCACGTTCGAGTGCTACCAACGTCGGCGAAGCTGTGCACCGATCAGGCGATCGCGCATAGCGACAGACCGCTCCTCCGGCGTGATCAGCGCGCTGCGGCCACCCAGGTAGCCAGCGACTTCCGCCAGCTTCATCCGCTTGATTTGCGGCGTGGGAAGACTGCTGCAGCGATACCAGCGCCCTATCATCATCCCGTAGCCGCGCCCGCAGGTGTCAAGCCAGTTGACATAGCCCGGGTCCTCGTGCGCAAGCACGGCGCGGAAGCGGCCGTCGCTGTCGATCCGCGCGGTATGGCCGTTGAGGCTGGTTTGACGGTAAAGCACCTCCATCTGATTCCACAGGCCATCAATCACCTGGATGTTCCAGTAAGGCCGGGTTTCGGGCAGATCGGTCTCCAGCACGAGCGCTTCATCCGGGCCGATGTCGAAGACCGCCTCGTAATATGCCTGTGGCCAGTCCTGACCGTTGCCGAGATCCTGGAAGGTTGTCAGTCCGCAGGCGTTTACCAATCCCTTGTCGTGCGCCGCCTTCACGGCGCCGATGCCGATCTGGGAGAGGCGCCGGACATAGGTCCCGAACAACTGCCGCAGTTGCCGATCGAGTTCCTCGGGGCTGACAGGCGGCTTGGCCGGTTGCGGGTCGAGACGCTCGATCGCGAGGCGCAGGTCGGTCTCGCGGCCCCAGTCGTACGAGAACTGCCTCACCATGATGAAGTCCGCCTCCGGATCGAGCCGCAGCCAGTCGCCGCTCCAGCCTGCTGGCCGTTCGGCGCTGAACAGCACCTCGAATGAGCCATCGGCTGCGATCGTCAGGTCGTCGAGGTCGTAATTCCCGAAACCCTTGCCGAAGGCTTCGGACATGCCGATGATGCGATTGCCCACTGCAAAGCCGGCGACCGGCGAATTGCCGCGCTCACCCGTGACGCGATAGGTGCCCGCTCCGTCCACCGCAGTGTAGTAGTAAACCGCGTCGGGATTTGGCTGAAGGAGGAAGGTCGAGTTCTCGAACGGCACCCACTCGGGATAGCGTGGATCCGTTTGGCAAATCAGCATGTAGCCCTGCGAAAGGTTCATTGCGAATTGCCGGTACAGGGTCGCGCGCAGCGCTTCGTCAACTGGTGCGGTGCCGCTGCCGAATATGTCACCCGCCGGCTTGAGCAGGTCAACGTAGTCGCTCCAATTTTCCACTTTCGCTCCTTCAGCTCTGGCCAGTTGCCGCGGCCAGGATTTCTGCGGCGGTGGGATTGCGCCGCAGGGTCAAGCCACCGGTGACGTGGAACGTCTGGCCGGTCATGAAGCATTCGTCGCCGGCCATGAACAGCGCGGCATTTGCCACGTCCTCGACGGTTGTGATCCGCCCCAAGGGATATTCTCGAGCAAAAGCGGCAATCATCGCCGGTGTGAAATTTCCGTTCAGCATCGGAGTCTCGGTGAGACCGGGCGACAGGATGTTGGCGCGTATACCGTCTTTACCGAACTCATTGGCAACCGCGCGAGTCATGTGGTTTAGTCCGGCCTTGGCGCCCATGTATGCTACATGGTTCTCAAACATGATGTCCGCGACCGCTGATGACACATTTACGATCGCCCCTCCGCCAGCCACCCGCAGCGCACCTATCGCGGCCTGCATGAACCAGATGCCACCCTTGAATATGATCGCGAGCATTTGATCGATCTCGGCCTCGGTCATCGCCTCGAAGGGACCGTACTGGCCGGTTGCCGCGGCGTTGACGGCGATGTCGACCTGGCCGAAGACCCGCTGTGCCTCGTCAAAAAGCCCGAACGCCGCCGCACGATCCGCAACATCAGCAGGCATTGCCGTCGCGCCGGTTTGCGCGGCGAATGCCTCGAGTCCCTGGGCGGATCGTCCGGAAACGACCACCTTTGCGCCCTCCTCCAGGAACCGCCGCGCGATCGCCTGGCCCATGTTGCCCGCGCGCGTGGCGCCCATAACGATCGCGACCTTGCCTTCGAGCCTGTTCACGAGGGCCCTCCTAGAAGCCGTTCCAAATGCTCCCATGCCATGCCATCGCGCACAGTCCCCGCACGGGGACGATGAAATCAAGCATGCGATCAGCCCGACGAGCGCTTTCCTCGGCTCGAAGGGCGAGGCAAAGTCAGCGATAGTTCCCCTGTAATGGGGGGAGAGGAGATCCCATGACGGACTATCGCGGCAAGTGGCTCTACGAACCGCAGTACCTGCTATTCGATGTCGACGACGCCGTCGCGACGATCACCTTCAATCGCCCGGAGAAGCGCAATTCGCTGAATGCACCGATGCTGCGCGAAATGCGCGAGGCGCTGCTCGAGGCTGACGATCGGATGGACGTGAACGCCATTGTGCTGTGTGGCGCCGGCAAAGACTTCTGCGCCGGGTATGATCTCGATCAGGCTTATGAGGGTCGCGGCGAGAAGACCGAGATCGGCAACTACCAGTATCGAAAGGCGGGCCAGCGCTTTGACGACGACTGCTTTTCGATGGAACGTACGCAGGAGCATGCGCTGGTTATCCCGGCCATCCACAAACCGGTGATTGCCAAAGTTCACGGCAACTGCCTCGCCGGCGGCACCGACATCGCCCTCTCCTGTGACCTGGTAATCGTGGCGGACGATGCCCGGTTCGGCTTCCCTGCTACACGCGCCAATGGGTCACCTCCGGCGCACATGTGGATCTACCACTGCGGACCGCAGTGGGCGAAGCGCATGCTCTTCACCGGAGACAAGATGAGTGGCGCCGATGCGGTCAAGGTCGGGCTCGCGCTTGAATCCTGGCCGGCAGAGGAGCTGGACGCCGCGGTGGATGCGCTGGCCCGCCGGATTGCGGCGGTCGATCAGGAACTGCTCGCGGCGCAAAAGCGGATCGTCAACCTGGCCCTGGAACAGATGGGTGCGAATACGATCCAGCGGCTTGCGGCGGAGATGGACGCGCGCGCGCACCTCGCGAGCGGCCCTCGCCGAACTCGGTTCAAGTCGGACATGGCGGAACACGGCCTGAAAGAAGCGCTCAAGAACCGTGACGAGCCATTCGGTGATGGATTCGTGCGGGTTCGAAAATAGCACCAGTTGTTCCGGCCAATCGCGCAACAGAGGTGATGTGATATGATCAGGACGAAGATTACGGAGATGTTCGGGATCGAGACGCCGATCCTGATGGGCGGCATGACCGGGGTCGGTTACGGCGAACTGGTTGCGGCGGTTTCCAATGCCGGTGCGCTGGGCTTTATCACCGCGCACATGTTCCCGTCTGGCGATGCACTGCTTGCCGAGATCGAGAAGACGAGGTCGCTGACCGACAAGCCATTCGGCGTTAACCTGACGCTGCTGCCTTCGATCAACCCGATCCCCTATGATGACTACCGCGAGGCGATCATCGATAGCGGGGTCAAGATCGTCGAAACCGCCGGCCGCGCGCCGACCGATCACTTGCCTCGGTTCAAGGAGACCGGCGTCAAAGTCATCCACAAGTGCACGAGCGTGCGCCACGCGGTCTCCGCCGTGCGCAAGGGCGTGGACATCATCAGCATCGATGGTTTCGAATGCGCCGGCCATCCCGGCGAGGACGACGTTGGCCTGGTGGTGCTTTTGCCCGCAACAGTCGATGCCCTGCCTAATACCCCAATCATCGCCTCGGGCGGCATGGCGGACGGACGCAGCCTGGTGGCGGCGCTCGCCTTGGGCGCCGATGCAGTCAATATGGGAACGCGGTTCTGTGCGACGCAGGAAGCCAAGATCCACCCCAACGTGAAGCAGAAGATTGTCGACAACACCGAGCTCGACACCGTGCTGGTGGGCCGAAGCCTGCGTAACACGGCGCGCGTCGCCCGCAACGCAATCTCCGAACAGGTCGCCTCGATCCAGCGAGACCCAACCCGCCCGTTCGAGGATGTGAAGGAACTCATGGCGGGCGCCCGTGGTCGAGAAAACGTGCTTCGCGACGGCGATCTCGATGGAGGAGTCTGGACTAGCGGCCAAAGCCAGGCCTTGATCCACGACATTCCGACTTGCGCTGAGCTCGTTGCCAACATCATGCGACAAGCCCAAGCGGTACGTGCCCGACTGGCAAGCTGAGCAGCTCGGGCGAGCGATAAAGTGGCTTTCCGCCGACGTCGTCCTCAGCCTGCAAAATCATCAGACGCCCGGGGATTGAGCCTCGATTTGTGCCGGTCCGGGGAGGCCGCCATGGGAATTGGGGGGTAGGCGGAGAGGTATGCGCACGTAAGTGCAGTCGCGTTTCTGAGGTGAGCTTTCGCGTTCAAGCATCCGGCTACATTGCTTCACGCCAGTGGGGCAATTTCAGCCAGAAAATTTCTGATTACCAAAGCGACAAGCGAGAGCGGCTCTCGACGACCGGAGTCCCAGCAAATCGCAACCATCAATCAAGCAGTTGGGCAAAGATTTGGCCACCCCATCTGTTGCAGAAGTCTCGACGGCAGGCCGGCGGAGCCGCGAGCAGATCGGCCGTACAACCTCGCAAATCTTGGCAGCGGAGACTCAGCTTGGACATGCAGATCGCCTCTCCCTCTCCCGCGGAACTCGAGCCCCTGTTTACGCCGCTTACGATTCGCGGACTGACGATCGCCAACCGACTTGTCATGGCGCCGATGACGCGGGGCTTCTGCCCTGACAACCTACCCGGGCCGGACGTATCCGGATATTACCGCCGCCGTGCGGAGGGCGGCGCCGGACTGCTCGTTACTGAGGCGATCGGCACTGCACACCCAGCGGCAGTAGGCGATACCGGTCTTGGCGAAAGCAACCTGCCACTGTTCGACGGCGAAGATAAGGTGGTGGCATGGGCTCGAGTGGTTGAAGACGTACACGCGGCCGGTGGACACATCATACCGCAGCTCTGGCACCAGGGACCGATGCGGCTGCCCAACGGCCAGGCTCCGGCGTTCTCACCATCTGGTCGATACGGCGATCCTGCGAAAGCCGCTGGGTATTACCTTAAGCAAGCCCAAATCATCTCCGCCGCGCCGATGCCGGTTCCCACCGACGAAGACATCGCCGACGTGGTTGCGGGATTCGGCGAGGCCGCGCAGGCGTCGGTGGAAGCTGGCTTTGACGGACTCGCACTGCACGGTGCCCATGGCTACCTCATAGACTCCTTTCTCTGGTCCGAGACCAATCGCCGCGCGCCGCCGTGGGGCGGTAGCGCAACCGAACGTACCCGCTTCGCCGTGGAGGTGGTCCGGGCTTGCCGTGTTGCGATCGGCGAGGATCGCCCACTCATTTTTCGTTTCTCCCAATGGAAGCAACAGGACTTTCGGGCGCGCCTTGCAGACACGCCGCAGGAACTCGAAGCGATCCTTGGCCCGATCGCTGATGCTGGCGTCGACCTGTTCGACGCCAGTGTGCGTTATTTCGATACGCCCGCGTTCCCCGAACACGGGCCGCTTTCACTGGCCGGCTGGGCCAAGAAGCTGACGGGCAAGCTGACCGGCGCCGTCGGCGGCATCGGCTTGCGCTCGGGCAAATACGAATCCGACGATGTCGTTGCCGAACCGACGAACAACCTTGGGCTGGCATTGCGCCGGTTCGAGGCAGGCGAGTTTGACATTGTGTCGGTCGGACGGGCGATCCTTCAGGACCCTAACTGGGTCCGCAAACTCCGCAACGGCGAAGCCCTTCCCGCCTTCGATCCGGCGTCGGTGTCAGTCCTGACCTAGCCGCCTTGGGAAAGCCGGAAGAGGTGGCTCGTCGATCGCGAACTCGGCCAAAGTGATCGACTTGCGTATGATCTTGCAGTGGGACAGGGAGGCTTTGCTCACTTCGGTGGCGAAGACGGTCTGCTGCCCGTTGGCGCACGAGGCGCTCACCCAGTTCGGCAACGGTGCCGGGATCGCTGGAAATCGCGGCCCGGTTAGGCGAAACCCAACAAGTCAGCGAAAGTTCGCGGCATTGGGTGGGTCTGACCAGCATTAAGAGCGAACTGAAAGGTGTGCCTCTTTCTCAGTCTCCGGTCAGCAGTGGTTTGCGACATTCAGCCGAAGCGGCGATGATTTCGTTGCGATCTGCGGAGGTGGTTAGCAGGGCCTGTCCAGCCATTTCTTCCCGTAGCATCGTGGCCCAGTCCGCTTCGAGCGAACGACGATAATGTCGCTTCGCAAGGCCAAGCCCGCGCGTCGGCTGCTCGGCTAGCCGCCGCGCGAGACTTATCGCAGTCTCTTCAAGCTGCTCGCGGGCGACCAAGCGATTGATCAGGCCCCATTCGCTGAGCGTATCCGCCGTGACAGTGTCCCCGAGCAGAGCAATCTCATTGAGCCGGTGCAGCGGGATGATGCGAGGCAAGTAAAACGAGTCGCCCGCGTGCGGAATCATTCCGCGCCTGACGAAAACATGAGTCCAGCGGCTTCCCTTGGCCGCGACGACCATATCCGCTAGTAATGCCAGCAGCCAGCCAACGCCGGCGACCGTGCCCTGTACTTGGCTGACCACAGGGCGTTCTAGCTCCCACATGGCCTTGAACATCTCAATGTGGGGCGTCGACACGAAGCGATAATCGATCGTGGTCCGCGGGGGCTCAGTGGGATTTCTGCTGGCAGCCCCGCCAAGACAGAAGTCGCGATCGCCGGTGCTCCGGATCAGGATGGATCGCACGTCTTGGCGGGTGTTCGCGTCCTTGAAGAATTTTGTGAACTCTTCTGCAATCTCGCTGCCGAAGGCATTGCGGGTTGAAGGCATGTCGAGCGTGAGCGTCGCGACCCCGCTCTCAATCTCAATCCTGAGACCTTCGCCTTCTGCACTGACAGTCATACTCGGTCTCCGACGGGCTGCAAAGCTAGATGCACGGTCAACCGGTTTATCTCTACGCTTCCGTCGGACAATATCAGACCTCGCGCACGTGGTGATCCATCGCATGGGCAATACGACTCCGGCAGGGGCACCCTGTGCCAAGCGGTAGCCTGTGCCCTGTGCGGCGGTCTGGGGATGTGTTCAAAGCCAAACAGAGGTATCTGACAGATAGTTTTGCCGAAGCGGGCATGATCGAGCAGACGCATCATGCCCGCTTCGGATCTCACGGTTTCAGATAGTTGGAGTAAGTCGGATACACCTTGGGACAGCCATGCTGCCATCAAAACCGAGCGCAATGGCGATCCAGGCACCGGGACACCGGAGCAACCTGTACAGCACAAGCTTCTTGGCCCCCTCTGGCTCACAAGAGGCCGCGATCTTCGGGCGTCGTCGCTCCGTCGTCGAGGTTCCGCTCTCGCAGGACCTCGACAATCGCGCTGGTCGCGGAGGCGACTGCGGGGAACCCCACATAGGGAATCGCTTGGATCGTCGCCTCTTGGATTTCGCGGGCGGTAAGCCCGTTATTTAGGCCGATGCGGATGTGGTTTTTGAGCTCCTGGCTCTGCCTTTGCGCGATGAGAATGCCGATCACTACGAGGCTGCGCTGCTTGCGCTCAAGGCCGTCGCGGGCCCAGACGTTGCCAAAGGCAACATCCGCAGCGAGCTTGGCAATGGGTGCCCCGAAGCCCGTCTCCTCCATGCTCGCCCTCATAGCATCGGCCGCCTCCGGCCCCATAAGTTCGGCAAATAGCTCCAGCCCTCGCTCGGTCAGATCGGTCATTGCTCCCCCACTTGTTCGGCCCGCCTGTTTTCATCTTCCGGCCGAACCCGGCGCGCAAAGCAGATGTTCGCCTGATAAAAGCGAATCGTTCTGGCTTTCCGATCACGTTCTGCGCGCACCCAAGTACCGACCGAATTCAGCGTTTTGGCGGCGTTACCAGTCGTAATGCTTGCCCGCAGTTTCCTAGACTCGAAACCCATGCCGTGTGCTTCTCCCTTCGCGGCGCCGTCCGGAATTGCCAAACCTTTTCGGTAAGATGCCGGAGCATCCGTCTACAGGAAACTTGCAGATGAATTACACCAGCGTGCCCAACTAATCGCGCTGCCGATCAGCGCAGTCCAGTGACTGGCATAAGGCGCTCGCAGCCCCCTACGGTTCGGCGATCGAGACGAGGTTCATGGCCTACGGCAGACGATCGCATGGGGTAACTCGCCCCGGTAATTCGATGACATGGTCCACCGCACATTTGCGTCGATCGATTTGCAGCTGGCCGCCCCGCTGTTCGGTGAGGGTTCAAGCGTCAGCCGCTTCATGGCTAGAGACCGGCAGAGCGACACGAGGCAGAACAAGTCCGGAGTCTTTCGGCAACATGATGTACGAGATGACCCAGTCGCTGACGGACCCCTGAGTGCTTTGGGGGCAGACTCGCCATGCGCTGCGGTTTCTGGCTGCGCCACCGCCATTGGGAATTCGAGGCGCCTGCAAGACGAAGCTGACCGCGAACCGTCCCGCCCAACTCGTCCGAATACCCGCAGTTGCACTGTAGCCTCCCTAGTAAGGGTACTCGACAATTTTTTGACGCCACACGCCGCTCGCTCATCATTTCTAGCGGTTGATGCTCGACGTGGACGGCCTTGAGACCTTCGCACGGTTGACAGGAAGGATGTTCCGCAAACTCTAGGGCGGACAGCAAGACGGGAAAGCCATCGAGCCTGTGATCGCGCAACGTCGCGGCTTTACAGTGTGCCTGGCAGCCCTAGCGCTCTCGTGAACGACAAAGTGAACGGGAAGAGGCAGGGATGACGAAGATAAGCTTCGAAGGCCGAGTCGCGGTGGTGACCGGCGCTGGAAATGGTTTGGGCCGTACCTATGCACTGGAACTAGCCCGGCGCGGTGCCCGGGTCGTCGTCAACGACCTTGGCGGCAGTGCGTCAGGCAGCGGCTCATCAGCCACCGCAGCCAATCTCGTGGTTCAAGATATCCGCGCTGCCGGCGGCGAAGCAGTCGCCAATACGGACAGCGTGGCGAGCCGCGCTGGCGGCGCTGCGATCGTCCAAACCGCGCTCGACACATGGGGGCAAATTGACATCCTGATCAGCAATGCCGGCTTCCTGCGCAATAATCGCTTTGAGGATCTGACAGACGAGCAGATCGACTCCATTCTAGACGTTCACCTGAAGTCCGCATTCTACGTGGGTCAGCCCGCCTATCGAGCCATGCGCGCGCGCGGCTACGGCCGCATGTTGTTCACGGGCTCCGCATCGGCCATGTTCGGCCATGCTTGGCAGGCGAATTATGCTGCTGGCAAGGGCGCGATGCTCGGGCTGTCAAACGTTATCGCACTCGAAGGATCGGCTTACGGCATCCAGTCGAACGTCATACTGCCGACCGCGTCTTCGCGGCTGCAGGGCGAAATGGCGCCGGGATTCATGGAGATACCCGAATTCGCACGTTCCGTTCAAAGCGCGGATTTCTCGGCAAGTGAGGGGCGCCTGATGCCCGAGTTTAACACACCGCTAGCGCTCTATCTGGTGAGCGAAGCCTGTACCGCCACGCACGGAGTATATTCGTCGAACAGCGGCCGCTATGCTCGCGTCGGTATCTGTGCAGCAGAAGGCTGGTTTGCTCCCGCAGGGATAGAGCCGCCCAGTGTTGAGGATATTGCCGATCACTTCGGTCAGATTGGCGAACTCGGCGCCTACAGTGAACCGATGACCCCTTATGACGAATTTACGTCGGTCGCGGACGTCGCGCGCAAGCACGGCGTGCTGGCTCGACCGGATGCGCGTCTCGCGCAGGAGCCAACAATATTGCAAGCTGGTCGGGGTCCATCCACGCCAAGTGGAGCTTGAAGGTCCACGAGGCGATCTGGCGGCCCCAGGCCGCAAATAGAAGAAAGTCCTGCTCCTGGAACCGCGCACGTGGGCGGCAAGGGATCGCAGGCGTGATCCAACTTTGGGTGAACCAATAGTACGCGCGATTGCGCTTGCCATTGCAAAGCATGCTCCACAGACAATCAGCCATGGAAGACTTCGACTATATCATCGTGGGTGCCGGATCAGCCGGCTGTGTCCTGGCCGACCAACTCTCGGCGGACCCCAGTTGCAACGTCATGTTGGTGGAGGAAGGCCGGTCGGGCGACACGTTCGTGATCAACATGCCCAAGGGCTTCGGGAAGACGCTGTCGGACCCCACTACAGCCCACTTCTTTCCTACCGTCCGCACACGAGAGGACGGTGCCGGTCAGGAAGTCTGGGTGCGCGGCAAGATGCTCGGCGGGTCGAGCGGGGTGAACGGCATGGTCTGGAACCGCGGCGTCGCGGCAGACTATGACCGGCTGGCTGAACTGGCAGGTGACCAGTGGTCGTGGCAGCACATGCGGCGCATCTTCAACTCAATCGAGGATCACGCTTCCGGCGCGAGCGAGGATCGCGGCACGGGTGGACCGATTCCGATCAAGTCCCACCCTGCCCCCTCCCCGCTGCTCAAGGCCTGGCTCGAGGCCGGGCGGGCGATGGGGCTGCCGGTCAAGGCCGACCATTCCGATCCGCGCCAGGAAGGCATCGGCCCGCTGCAGTGGAACATCGACGCGAAGGGACAGCGCGTTTCGGCAGCCAAGGGTTTCCTCAGGCGCGCCCGCCAGCGACCCAACCTCCGGGTTGAAACCGGCATCCGCACCGATCGCGTGCTGATCGAGGATCGGCGCGCGGTAGGTATCGCCGGGGTTCGGGATGACGGAACGCCGGTGGAATACCGTTGCGCGGGCGAAGTGATCCTCTCGGCCGGCGCGCTCGGCTCGCCGCGCATCCTTCAGCTTTCCGGCATCGGCGGAGCGGAAGACCTGAGGTCGGCCGGGATCCCCGTCGCGCTCGACTGTCCGGGCGTGGGTCACCACATGCGCGAGCACACGCTGGTGATGATGAACTGGCGACTTCGCAACATGCGCGACAGTTCGAACAACCAGTTCACTGGTGCCCGCCTCCTGGCGAACGTGGCGCGCCATGTCGCCGGTCGAAACAACACGATGAGCTACGGATCTTCGGAAGCGGCCGCCTTCGTGAAGGTGCTGCCCGAGAGCGAGCGGCCCGACAGCCAGCTCATGTTCGCGCCCTACAGCCTCGACCCTTCGAAGGGCCTCGCGATGGAGAGCGAGCCGGGGATGCAGGTCTACGCGATGACCCTGCGTCCGCGCAGCGAGGGGCACGTGCTGGTGACCAGTCCCGATCCCGCCGCGATGCTGGCGATCGATCCCAACTTCCTCGCCGACGAGTACGACCGGCGGGCAGTCGTGGGCCAGTTCCGCTTCGTGCGCCAGCTGATGGCCCAACCGCCGATCCAGCCCTTCGTGACCGGGGAGACATCGTTCACCGCCGCCGCGAAGAGCGACGATGAGATCCTCGACCTGTTCCACCGCTTCGGCGGCGCCGGCTACCATGCGACCGCGACGGTGCGGATGGGCCGCGACAACTCCGCCCCACTTGATGGCCGGTTGCGGCTGCGCGGGATCGACAGGCTGCGCGTGATCGATTGCTCGGTGTTCCCGGAAATGGTCGCCGGCAACACCAATGCGCCCACGATGGGCATGGCGATGCGCGCGGCAGAACTGATCCGCGAGGACCGTCGCACCGAAAGTAAAAAAACCGTCTGACACAGCGCTGCTGCGATCGGCCCCGAGGGCGTGCCGCGGTGCGCAGCAACGACCTGAACGGTCCGATGAGCTATGCTGACGTCAGCGCAGGGTGGAACCGTTCGGTAGGTCGGTAGCGCCGCCAACAGCTCAGTGACGAATCGCTTTGGGCGTGATCGATGGTGTCGAAATTCAGAGGACCCGATCAGGGGGTGTCCTCGATCATAGCGCTACGGTTATGCAAGCAACGCGAGTCCATTGAGCACCATCTGGACGAGATCCGCTTGGCCAGTTGTACCCGTCTTGGCGTAGATCCGCTTGGAATAGTTGCGCGTCGTCTCGGGCGTGAGGCCAAGCGCAACGCCGGCCGCAACCAACGGCTCGCCGCGTGAAAGCGCATCGGCAAGGGCAGCCTCGCGCGGGGAGAGGCCGTGGAGGCGGGCAAGTAGCGCCCTGGCGGCGGCGTGGTTGTTACGGCGTGGAGTACGGGTCGCTGCAATGGTGGCGCACGGGGCGAGCGGACATCCGGCAGTCGCGAAAGGGCGGAGCAGCAGCGCGTCTCCGCCTAGTCCGACAAGTCGCGGTTCTCTGGCGGATGTTGCCTCGGCCAGCGGCATCCGCGGCAGTCGCATCACGGCATCTGCCACGATCGGCCGGCCATCAACGCCAAGCGCAGCCTGCGCAATGCCGAGCCGGGCGAGCGCGTCTTCGGCGATCCGGGTGCGCAGGGTGAGTTCGTCAATCCGCGCGCGCGTCTCGAGAGCGGCCGCAAGGTGCGGGGCGATCGCGGAAAGCAGCGCGCTGTCCGCGGCGGCGAACTCCTGGTTCGCGTGGAACAGCAACAGCCAGCCGTTGAGATCGTCACGAGGCGCGACGCGGAGCAGGCGAGCGTGGGCGATTCCCAGTTCGGCGCGGCGCTCTACCTGCTCAGAATCACTGTCGAGCGGAAGTTCGGCGAGGGCGTAGACCCGGCCGGGCCGCAAGGCATTGATCGGCAGTGCGATCGCTTCGTCGAGCTGTGCGGCGCTTAGCGGGGCGAGCGAGTGCTCTGCTGCCTGCTCGGCGAGCAGGGCTTCCGTGCCGGCGGGCGGTCCGGCGAACAGAACCACGCGCTGCGCCCCGGTCCGCGCGCGCAGGCGAGCGAGAAACCGGGTAAAGGCCGGGTCTTCATGCACGCCGGTCTGCAGCGGCAGAAGAAGCTCGCGTCGATCGCCGGAAAACAGAACCATCGGATCTAGCTCCCATATGGGAAATACAGGGTCAAGCACGACTCGGCATGAGCAGTTTCACCGCATGAGCCGGGGGAGACGATAGCAATGAGCGAGAAGGCGGATCGATCGGTGCTGACGCACTTGCAGCGGCTCGAGGCCGAGGCGATCCATATCATGCGCGAGGTCGTGGCCGAGGCCGAGCGGCCGGTGATGCTCTATTCGGTCGGCAAGGACAGCGCGGTGATGCTGCACCTGGCGCGCAAGGCGTTCTATCCGGCGCCGCCGCCGTTCCCGCTGCTGCATGTCGACACCACTTGGAAGTTCAAGGCGATGTACGAGCTGCGCGACCGGATGGCGCGCGACAGCGGCATGGAACTGCTGGTCTATCACAACCCCGAGGCGGCCGAGCGCGGGATCAACCCGTTCGACCACGGCCCGCTCCACACCGACATGTGGAAGACCGAAGGGTTGAAGCAGGCGCTCGACAAGTGGAATTTCGACGCGGCCTTCGGCGGCGCGCGGCGCGACGAGGAGAAGAGCCGCGCCAAGGAGCGCATCTTCAGCTTCCGCACCGCCAGCCACGGCTGGGACCCGAAGAACCAGCGGCCCGAGCTGTGGAACCTCTACAACGCCCGCAAGAACAAGGGCGAATCGATCCGCGTGTTCCCGATCTCGAACTGGACCGAGCTCGATATCTGGCAGTACATCCACCTCAACGATGTGCCGATCGTGCCGCTCTACTTCGCCGCCGAGCGCCCGACGTTCGAGTGGGAAGGCGGCCTGTTCATGGCGGACGACATCGAGCGGCTCGAGAAAGTGCTCGGCTATCGTCCGGAGATCACCAACCGCTCGATCCGCTTCCGCACGCTCGGCTGCTTCCCGCTGACCGGCGCGGTCGAGAGCACCGCGAGCACACTGCCCGAGGTGATCCAGGAAACGCTGCTCACCACCACCAGCGAGCGGCAGGGCCGGGTGATCGACAAGGACGCCGGGGGCGCCGGCATGGAAGTGAAGAAGCAGCAGGGGTATTTCTAGGCCTCACCCGTGTCCCTGCGCAGGCGGGGACCTCGTGCCGCCAGCCGCATCCTTTCCGGCCTGAGACCCCCGCCTTCGCGGGGGATCGGAGATCGCAATGACCGACACCACCACCGAACCCGTCTACCAGACCGAAGCCCTCATCGCCGAGGACATCGACGCCTACCTGGACCAGCACCAGCACAAGACGATGCTGCGCTTCATCACCTGCGGGTCGGTCGATGACGGCAAGTCCACGCTGATCGGGCGGCTGCTCTACGATTCGAAGATGATCTTCGAGGACCAACTCGATGCGCTCCAGGCGGACAGCAAGAAAGTCGGCACGCAAGGCCAGGAGATCGACTTCGCGCTGCTGGTCGACGGCCTGGCGGCCGAGCGTGAGCAGGGCATCACGATCGACGTCGCCTACCGCTTCTTCAACACCGAGAAGCGCAAGTTCATCGTCGCCGATTGCCCCGGTCACGAGCAGTACACCCGCAACATGGTCACCGGCGCCAGCACCGCCGACCTTGCGGTGATCCTGGTCGACGCGCGCAAGGGCGTGCTCGTCCAGACGCGGCGGCACAGCTACTTGTGCCACCTGATCGGCATCCGCAACGTGGTGCTCGCGGTCAACAAGATGGACCTGATCGGCTACGACCAGGCGCGGTACGACGCGATCGTGGCCGATTATGCCGCCTTTGCGAAAAGCATCGGGATCGAGGCGTTCACCGCGATGCCGATCTCGGGCTTCAAGGGCGACAACATCACCACGCGCTCGGCGAGCACGCCCTGGTATGACGGGCCGACGCTGGTCGACCATCTCGAGACGGTCGAGGTGCTGTCATCGGTCGATGCCGACAAGCCGTTCCGCCTGCCGGTCCAGTGGGTCAACCGGCCCGACCTCGACTTTCGCGGGTTCGCCGGCCTGGTTGCCGGCGGCATCGTCAAGCCGGGCGACGCGGTGCGGGTGCTGCCTTCGGGCAAGACCAGCACGGTCACCCGCATCGTGACACTGGATGGTGATCTCGACAAGGCCGTGGCCGGCCAGTCGGTCACGCTCACCTTCGCCGACGAGATCGACTGCTCGCGCGGCAACGTCATCGCCGCGGCCGACCATCCGCCCCAGGCCGCCGACCAGTTCGAGGCGACGCTGGTGTGGATGGCCGACGACGCGATGATCCCGGGCCGCGCCTACTGGCTCAAGCTCGCGACGCAGACCGTCTCGGCCACGGTCCAGGCGCCCAAGTACGTCGTCAACGTCAATACGATGGAGCACCTCGCGGCCAAGACGCTCGACTTGAATGCGATCGGCGTGGCCGAGATCGCCACCGACAAGCCCCTGGTTTTCGAGCCTTATGCCGAGAACCGGACGCTCGGCGGCTTCATCCTGATCGACAAGCTGACCAACGCCACCGTGGCCGCGGGGATGATCCACTTCAGCCTGCGCCGGGCGCAGAATGTCCACTGGCAGCCGAGCGACGTGACCCGCGCCGACCACGCCGGGCTCAAGAACCAGACGCCGCGCGTGCTGTGGTTCACCGGGCTTTCGGGCGCGGGCAAGTCGACGATCGCCAACGAGGTGGAAAAGCGGCTCAACATCATGAACCGCCACACCTTCCTGCTCGACGGCGACAACGTCCGCCACGGGCTCAACAAGGACCTGGGGTTCACCGAGGCCGACCGCATCGAGAATATCCGTCGCGTGGGCGAAGTGGCCAAGCTGATGTGCGATGCCGGCCTGATCGTGCTCACCGCGTTCATCAGCCCATTCCGCGCCGAGCGCGAGATGGTACGCAAGATGCTGCCCGAGGGCGAGTTCGTCGAGATTCACGTCGACACCCCGCTCGAGGTGGCCGAGGCGCGCGACGTGAAGGGCCTCTACAAGAAGGCGCGCGCCGGGCAGCTCAAGAACTTCACCGGGATCGA
Source organism: Novosphingobium tardum (assembly GCF_042652045.1). Classification (NCBI taxonomy): domain Bacteria; kingdom Pseudomonadati; phylum Pseudomonadota; class Alphaproteobacteria; order Sphingomonadales; family Sphingomonadaceae; genus Novosphingobium; species Novosphingobium tardum. The sequence continues at coordinate 53,183 of NZ_JBHSDR010000004.1, forward strand.
CAGCCCCTACGAGCCGCCGCTCTCGCCCGAGATCAGGGTGAACACCAGCGAGATGACCGCGGAAGAAGCGGCGGAGTACATCATCCGCCAATTGATGCCGTTGAAGTGACGACCCCTTCCAGGGTTCGTCATCCTGAACTTGTTTCAGGATGACAGGAAGATACGTGAGGGATCAAACATGACCGACGCCGAACTCGCCGCGCACCTCGCCGAAGTTGCCGGCCGCCTCTTGATCGAGGTGCGCGCCAGCGGCGTGTTCTCCGACAAGGCGCTGGGCAAGGCGGGCGACCAGACCGCCAACCAGTTCCTGTGCCACGCGCTTCGCGCGCAGCGGCCCGAGGACGGGCTCCTGTCCGAGGAGGAGAAGGATAACGAAGCGCGGCTGGGCCAGAGCCGCGTTTGGATCGTCGACCCGGTCGACGGCACGCGCGAATATGGCGAGGAGCGCACCGACTGGGCGGTCCACGTCGCGCTGGCGGTGGATGGCGTCGCGACGGTGGGCGCGGTGGCGCTGCCGGGCCTGGGCGTGGTGCTGCGTTCGGACCAGCCGGCGACGCTGCCCCCCGCCGCAGCAACCCCGCGCATGCTCGTCAGCCGCACGCGCCCTGCGCGCGAGGCGGTCGCAGTGGCCGAAGCGGTCGGCGCCGAGCTCGTCGCGATGGGCTCGGCCGGGGCCAAAGCAATGGCGGTGGTGCGCGGCGAAGCCGAGATCTACCTCCACACCGGCGGCCAATACGAATGGGACTCGTGCGCCCCGGTGGCGGTTGCCGCTGCGCACGGGCTCCACGTCAGTCGCGCCGACGGCACAGCGCTCGTCTACAACCAGGCCGATACCTACATGCCTGACCTGCTGATCTGCCGGAAGGAGCATGCTCGCAAATTGCTTGATGAAGTAGCGCGCATTACCGGCTGAGATTTGAACCGAGGAAGCCCAATAGCACTGTGATGCCTTGATCCTGTGGAAATACTCCGCTCCAAAATCTGAATGCATTCCGCCTTATGGATACGCATCTTACGGATTGATCGAGCTTTTCGGGTGCAGCAGCACTACGCTAGATCTCGCGATTTGGTTCTGTCTTGCCCGCCTCCAAATGTGCCATAATTTGTGATCCGCTTTGAGCCTTGTTTGGATCATCGCATAGACATATTGATCAAACTCGTAGATCTTTGCGGCTCCCAGCAGTCTGACAGCGGTAGTTTATTTACCGGCAATAGGTTTCTGGTAGCGGTATCTGTGAATCTCACCCGGCACGCCTTTTATCGAGCACCTCAACTGCCTTCATCTTATGCTCGGGAGCTAGGTGGGCATACCGAAGCGTCATCTCGTACTCGCTATGGCCCAAGAGCTCCCGAACCGTGTTCAAATCGACTCCGCCCATGACCAATCTCGAAGCGAAATGATGGCGCATATCGTGCCACCGGAAGCCAGTGACCTGCGCGTCCTTCAAAAGCCGACGCCAGGATGAGTTTACCCGGTCGAAGCGATTCCCGTCGGAGTTCCGGAACAAGAGGCCGTCTTCCTCTTCCGACTGCATTTGCCACAACGTAAGGACTGCAGTGGCTTCCTTGTTCAGTGGAATGTGTCGCGTACGCTTCGATTTGGCGGTAGTCCCGGTGATCGTCAGAACGCGTCGCTTCAGGTTCACATTGTCCCAACTGAGATCAAACAGCTCACCTCGCCTGGCCCCGGTGTTCAGCGACAGCAGTACGAGTGGCTTGAGGTGATCCGTAAACGCTTGATCGCGGAGGTCTGGCAGTAGTTCGCTTCCCCTCGCCTTCCGCCAAGCGTTGGCTGACTCCCGAGAAGACCTGCGACGCTCCTCCCGGTTATCCAGCGCAGCACGAAGTCGACCCTCTTCATCTTCTGTCAGGTAGCGGACCTTGATGCGGTCATCGGTCCGCGCCTTCTTGACCTTGGCGAGGGGGTTGCGATCTAAGACTTCCCAGTCAACCGCGCGGTTCAGGCAGGCCTTTATCGACGAAATGTCGCGATTGATGGTTTCATGACTCAGTCCCTTTTCGACCTGCTCTCCGCGCCAGCGTTCCAGATCGAGCACCGTCAATTGGTCCAGTTTGCGGCCCAAGAATTCCTTAAACGCGGTCTTCAGGCGAGCAAGATTCTGGGCCGAAGCGCGATGGTTAGCCTTGGCCCAAGTTCCGTAGTCACCGTCGAGAAACCCTTTCAGCGTTGGGATCTCAACCGGTGTCTGACGTGCCTCAACAGGGTCGATTCCGCGATAGAAGTCCGACAGAATGGTCTGCGCCGCCTGGGTCGCCTCCGAGTACCCCACCGCATCGGCCCGACCAAGCCAAACGCGCTTTCCTCGTGCATATTCGCAATACCAGGATTTCACTCCGCTCGGCAGAACCCTTAGCACCAGCCCCTTGAGCCGGGTGTCCCGATAATCCTCAGGCTTGCCCGTGGCCTCGAGCTTTTTTACGAAGTCTCGTGTAAGTGCGACGCGCATGCTCGGAGCCTTCTGAGATAAGATTCTGGTGGTGCACTGGTGGTGCAAAACGCCGAAACGACAGTGAACATAGTAAGAACAAATGCACCACTCTCGCAAGCAATCTCTTCTCAGAGAAGGAAATCGCGACTTACTTTATCATTATTTTTCAGTCACATATCTCATTTTCTTGGATTAAGACAATGCGACTGGGGGTGTGGGGGTCGGAGGTTCGAATCCTCTCGTCCCGACCAATTCTTCGAGCTTTGCGGATCAGGCGGCCAGTGCCAGTTCAGGGCGGCTGCGGAGCTGCCGGCACAACTGCCACAGCATCAGGTTCAGCCCCAGCGCGAGCGCCGCCAGCAGCAACAGGCCCGCGCGAAAATCGCCGGTGGCATCCTTCAGCACGCCCCAGGCGAAAGGCGTCACGAACGCCCCGATCTGCGACAGCGTATTGATGGCCGCCGCGCCGACCGCCAGTTCGCGCGCCGAAAGCAGTTCCGCCCAGCCGGACGAAGTCAGCATGGGGACGGTGAAGCAGGCCGTCGCGAAGAGCAGGTACGCCCCGATCGCGACAATCGCCGAGGGCGAGAGCGCCAGCACGATGAATGCGACCGTCAGCAGCACGCTGTAGACCAGCGAGTCGGGAAACCTGGAGTTGCGGCGATCCGCAGTGTTTCCGGCCCAGATGATGATAGCGGCGCCAATGAGCCCTCCCCCGCTTATGATCCAACCCACCGCTCCCGTGTTCAGTCCCGTAGCGGATGAAAGGATGAGCGGAGCGTTGAGGATCAGTGTCGTTATCGACCCGATCAGGAGCGCGCCGAGCATGCCAACTTGAAGTACGCGCGGGTTGCGCAATGCCGCCGTGATGCCGTCGTGGGTCGGTTGACCGATGTGTGCCTGCTCGCGCGCCAGTTCGCCCGCGATCCAGGCATTTTCGTCTTCGCTCAGCCACGTTGCGGCGGCGGGCCGTTCGGGTAGCAGCCGCCAGACGAGTACCCCGACGAGTACCGACGGAAGTCCCTGGACGAGAAACAGCCACTGCCAACCCTGCAGGTCAGCGGTGCCGTCGAGAGCCAGCAACCAGCCCGAAACCGCGCCGAGCAAGACCGAGGAAAGCGGGCTGGCGACATAGAACCGGCTGACGGCGCGGCCACGATGGCATGGCGGAAACCAGTGCGAAAAATAGAAGATGACGCCTGGATAAAAGCCCGCCTCGGCGACACCGAGCAAGAAGCGCACGGTGTAGAACTGCCACGGCGTGGCGACGAACATCATCGCCGCCGAAAGCAGGCCCCAGGACACCATGATCCGTGCCAGCCAGGTCCGCGAGCCGTAACGTACCGCAGCCAGGTTCGAAGGCACTTCGAACAGCGCATATCCAAGGAAGAACAGGCCGCCGCCGAGGCCGTAAACCGTTGCACTGAAGCCCAGGTCGGCGTTCATCTGAGCGGCGGCGAAGCCCACGTTGACGCGGTCGGTGTAGGCACACAGGTAGGCCAGCGCGACCAGTGGCACGATTCGCCACAGCGCCTTGCGCATCGCCGAACGGCCCGTCTCGCTCACGGCTTCGCGCATCGCCGGGTCTCCCCTGTTTCGTGCCCACCCCGATGCGATCCGGGCTGAAGGCTGCGCTCTGCTCCACGGGTTGTCAATTGCGCCCACGGAGGCTCCGCTTGCAGATTTCAATTTCCTACAACGAACCGATATGGTTCACTCCTTGTTCTGGAAATACGGAGGAAACTGACATGCCCATATTCGATGCCGTGGTCGGCCCGCTCGCCGCCATCATCGACAAGGTGATCCCGGACAAGGCCGCGCGCGAGCAAGCTAAGCTCGAGCTGCTCCGGCTGGAAGGCACGCAGGAACTCGCCACGATCCAGGCGCGCCTTTCCGCCATCGTCGCCGAGGCGCAATCCAGCGATCCCTGGACAAGCCGCGCCCGCCCGAGCTTCCTCTACGTGATGTACGCGATGATCCTGTGGGCACTCCCGATGGGAATCCTCGCCGCGTTCGAGCCCGCGTCCGCGCGCACCATCGCCCACGGAATGAACGACTATCTCAACGGGCTGCCCGAACCTCTCTATGCCCTCTTCGGCACCGGTTACCTGGGATACACCGTGGCCCGCCAGTGGGGCAAAGTCGCGGGCGTGGACCGCTGATTTCCCCCGGACGCCGCATGGTTAGTTTTCGGTAAGTGTTTGCTGTTAGTCCAGTGCGCGAAACAAGGAACTTTCACGTGACCCGATCGACAATGTCCATGCGGCGCCCGCTGCTTGCGCTGATTGCCGGAAGCCTGGCCCTAGCGGGCTGCGGATCGCGCTCGGCGGACGCTGAATTGCAGAGCAAGGTGGCCGAGGCCAACAACGCGGCGATGCGGGCCGAAAAGGCGCAGGCCGCAGCTGAACGGGCCGCCAAGGTCGCCAACAGCGGCAGCGCGCCGATGGTTGTCGAGGAAGAACCGGCGCCCGACGACGAGGTGGCGCCCGATGAGCCGACCGATGACGAGGCGACCACGCCCGAGCAGGTCGAAACGTAAGCCGTTTGCTGGCGCCGCCGCGACCGGCGCACGACGAACCGGCTCGCAGCCCGCCATTGCTTGCGTGGACCGCGTGGCGCGCTATCAGGCTGGGTTCCAGCGACTTGCCATGAAGGTCCGCGCCGATGTCACGCATCTTTGTCCTCAACGGCCCCAACCTTAACCTGCTCGGTTCGCGCGAGCCCGAGATTTACGGCCATGACACGCTGGACGACATCGCCGGCCGGCTTGAGGACCGTGGCCGCGAGCTGGGCCTTGAGATCGACATGCGTCAGTCGAATCATGAAGGACACCTGGTGGATTGGCTCCACGAAGCTCAGGCGACCGGGGCTGTTGCCGTGCTGCTGAATGCCGGCGCCTTCAGCCACACCAGCGTCGCGATTCACGATGCGATCAAGGCGATCGCGGTTCCGGTGATCGAGGTTCATTTGTCCAACCCCGCCGCGCGCGAGGCATTCCGCCACCATAGTTACGTCGGCATGGCCGCGAAGGGCACTGTCGCCGGCTTCGGCGCAGACAGCTATCTCGTCGCGCTTCAGGCCGCCGCAGGATTGGCGGGGAAATAACCCGCGAGCCCTTGCCAGCCCGCACCGCCCCGCCCATAGCGACCGCCTGTGGCGATAGTTTCGCGAGGAACCAATGGGCGACGACAAGCAGTCCCGCAATGACGACAAGACTACCGGCTCCGCCAACGGCGGCGCCATGGCCATCGACAGCGCACTCGTGCGCGAACTGGCCGAACTTCTGGGCGAGACCGGCCTGACCGAGATCGAGGTCGAGGACGGGGATCGCAAGATCCGCGTTTCGCGCGCCGTCTCCGCAGCCCCCGCTGCGGCCCAGTTCCTGGCCGCGGCTCCCGCGGCCGCCGCACCGGCGCCCGCTGCGGCACCCGCTCCCGCCCCGGCGGCCGAGGCCGCTCCCGCGGTTGACGCCAATGCAATCAAGTCGCCGATGGTCGGCACCGTCTATCTTTCCGCCGAGCCGGGCAGCCCCCCGTTCGTCAGCGTCGGCCAGACAGTGAAGGAAGGCGACACGCTTCTCATTGTCGAGGCAATGAAGGTCATGAACGCCATTTCCGCGCCCGCCTCGGGAACGGTCAAGGCGATCCTCGTCGAAAACGCCCAGCCGGTCGAATACGACCAGCCGCTGGTCGTCATCGCCTGAGCCTTTCACGATGCCGATAACCCGCCTGCTGATCGCCAACCGCGGCGAGATCGCGCTTCGCATTCACCGCGCCGCGCATGAAATGGGCATCAAGACGGTGGCAGTCCATTCGACTGCCGATTCCGATGCGATGCATGTCCGCCTCGCGGATCATGCCGTCTGCATCGGCCCGCCCTCTGCGCGCGACAGCTATCTCAACGTAGCGGCGATCATCTCTGCGGCCGAAATCGCACAGGCCGACGCGATCCACCCGGGATACGGCTTCCTTTCCGAGAACGCCCAGTTTGCCGAGATCGTCGAGGCGCACGGCATCACCTGGATCGGTCCCAAGCCCGAGCATATCCGCACGATGGGCGACAAGGTGCAGGCCAAGCGCACCGCCGGCGCGCTGGGCCTTCCGCTCGTTCCCGGATCGGACGGCGCGATCAGCGATGTCGCTGAAGCAGCGCGGATCGCCGAAGAGATCGGCTACCCCGTCATCATCAAGGCCGCGTCCGGCGGCGGCGGGCGCGGGATGAAGGTCTGTGAAAGCCCGGACGATCTCGAAACGCTGATGCAGCAGGCCGGCTCGGAAGCGAAGGCGGCATTCGGCGATGCGACCGTCTATCTCGAAAAGTACCTCGGCAACCCGCGCCACATCGAGTTCCAGATATTCGGCGACGGCAACGGCAATGCGATCCATCTGGGTGAGCGCGACTGCTCATTGCAGCGCCGCCACCAGAAGGTTCTCGAAGAGGCGCCCTCACCCGTCATCTCGGCCGACGAGCGCGCGCGCATGGGCGGCATCTGCGCCAAGGCGATGGCCGACATGGGCTATCGCGGCGCCGGGACCATCGAGTTCCTCTGGGAAGGCGGCGAGTTCTACTTCATCGAGATGAACACTCGTCTTCAGGTCGAGCACCCGGTGACCGAAGCGATCACCGGCGTCGATCTCGTTCGCGAGCAAATCCGCATCGCCGACGGCAAGCCGCTTTCGGTCGCGCAGGAAGACGTCGAGTTCAAGGGCCACGCGATCGAGTGCCGGATCAACGCGGAGGACCCCTTCACGTTTGTCCCCTCGCCTGGACTCGTAACCAACTACCACGCGGCCGGCGGCATGCACGTTCGCGTCGATAGCGGGCTTTACGCAGGCTACCGCATCCCGCCCTACTACGATTCAATGATCGCGAAGCTGATCGTCTACGGCCGGACCCGCGAGGGCTGCATCATGCGCCTGCGTCGCGCTCTCGAAGAAATGGTGATTGCGGGAGTGAAGACCTCGATCCCGCTGCACCAGAAGCTTCTGACGCAGCCGGACATCCTTGACGGGAACTACTCGATCAAATGGCTGGAGGAGTGGCTCGCGGCTGGCGGGGCCGAACCCTCGGCTTAAGGGCGCACATCGGCCGCACTTGTTGCATCGCTCGTCAGCCCTCGCCGAGGGCTTGGGCCAGTCCGTCGCGAAGGTCGCGCAGCTTGGCCAGCGATACGGCGGCGGAATCCGGTGCCTTGTCGCTCGCGGGCGCGGGCTCGGGGGACGCGGCCGATGCCACAGGCACGGCAGGCGCGGCGCCATCGCCAGCGGTCGCAGCACTTGGCTTCTTGCCGCCGAGCGCCTGCCTCGCGCCGCGGATCGTGAAGCCTTCCTTATAGAGCAGCCGGCTGATTTCCGCGACGAGGTGGACGTCCTCAGGCCGGTAGTAGCGACGTCCCCCGGCCCGCTTCAGCGGGCGCAGCATGGGAAACTGTTCTTCCCAGTATCGCAGGACATGCTGGCGCAGCCCGAACGCCTGAGCCACTTCGCCGATTGTGCGGAAGGCTTGCGGATCCTTGCCGTCAGCAAAGTCCAGGGGCACCTGAGTGGTCATGAAGCTCCGATGCGATCCTTGAGCATCTGGCTTGCACGGAAGGTCATGACACGGCGGGGCGTGATGGGAACTTCGACGCCGGTCTTGGGATTGCGCCCGATGCGTTCCGCCTTGTCGCGCAAGAGGAAAGTTCCGAATCCGGAAATCTTCACATTCTCGCCATCGGAGAGCGCCTGGCACATATGGCGCAAAACGCCTTCGACCATTCCGAGCGCGTCGGCGCGCGAAAGTCCTACGCGGCGGTTGATGGCTTCGGCCAGATCAGCACGTGTCAGTGTACCGACGGAACGCATGTCCTCGTCTCCCCCTTCATCGACCCGACCGAGTCGGAACATAACCGAAAATCCCGTCAGCGCAATGCAATGCGTTGGCGCAAAATGGGAATTTCATTCGAAACCAAATTCTGCCGTCGGCAAGTTTGTCCTCGTGCCCCGGGCTAGACCCGGGCGAGGCAGGCGCCCCAGGTGAATCCGCCGCCCATCGCTTCGAACATCACGAGGTCGCCGGGCTTGATCCGGCCGTCCCGAACGGCGACGTCATAAGCGAGCGGAACCGATGCGGCCGAGGTGTTGGCGTGTTGATCTACCGTCACGATCACTTTCTCCGGCGGCAGGGAAAGCTTGCGCGCCGTGGCGTCGAGGATCCTCGCATTGGCCTGATGCGGAACGACCCAATCGATATCGGCTGCAGTCATTCCTGCCGAATCAAGCACTTCGCCCAATACTTCTGCCAGGTTCACCACGGCGTGCCGGAAAACCTCGCGGCCCTTCATGCGCAACTTGCCCACCGTGCCGGTCGTTGAAGGACCGCCGTCCACAAACAGCAGCTCGTTGTGCTGGCCATCGGCATGGAGCCGGGTGGCAATGATCCCGGGACCGTCCGCCTCGGTCACGTCCTGCGCCTCGAGCACGATCGCGCCGGCGCCGTCTCCGAACAGGACGCATGTGGTGCGGTCTTCCCAGTCAAGGATCCGGCTGAAGGTTTCTGCCCCTATCACGACTGCGTTGCGCGCCATTCCAGTGCGCAGCATCGAGTCCGCGACCGACAGGGCATAGAGAAAGCCTGAACACACCGCTGCTACATCAAACGCGATTCCGCCGTGGCAGCCCAGGGCATGCTGCACCTGGGTGGCGCTGGCGGGAAAGGTCTGGTCCGGAGTCGCGGTGGCGAGAATGATCAGTTCGACTGCGCCCGGACCGATCCCCGCCGCTTCCAGCGCCTTGCGCGCCGCGTCGGTGGCAAGGGTCGAGGTGGTTTCCCCCTCACCGGCGATGTACCGGTTGCGGATCCCGGTCCGCTCGACGATCCATTCCTCGCTCGTGTCGACCGTCTGCGCCAGTTCGGCGTTGGAAACGGCCCGTGCCGGCAGCGCGGATCCGCTGCCCTTGATTACCGAGCGCAGGGTCATTGGCCGGCTTCGGCTGCAGCGGCGGCGCGCGCCCGGGCCGGCTTGCGAATGACTTCGGCACCCACCTTGGCAAGGTCGGCTGTAATCCGTTCGGTCAGGTTTTCCTCCAGCAGGCGAGCGGTCACCGCCACCGCATTGGCCACCCCGGCGGCATTGGCGCTGCCGTGGCTTTTTACGACGACGCCATTGAGGCCAAGGAAGACCGCGCCGTTGTGATTGTTCGGATCGAGATGGTGCTTCAGCAGCTCGGTGGCGGGGCGCGAGATGAGGAAACCGACCTTCGAGCGCAGTGAGCTGGCGAAACTGCGCTTCAGCAGATCGGCGACGAACCTCGCCGCGCCCTCTACAGCCTTGAGTGCAATGTTGCCTGAAAAGCCGTCGGTCACCACCACATCAACGTCGCCGCGGCTGATCTTGTCGGCCTCGGTGAACCCGTCGAAGGACAGGGCCAGGCTCTTATCCGCCGCCTTGAGCTCGGCCGCCGCCTCGCGCAGCGCACCGGTCCCCTTCATTTCTTCGGTCCCGATGTTGAGCAGGCGCACGCGGGGGCTCTCGAGCCCGGTCACGATGCGCGAATAAGCCGCGCCCATGATCGCGAACTGGACCAGGTTGCGGGCATCGCAATCCGTGTTGGCGCCAAGATCGAGCATGACGAGATCGTTGTCGCCCAGCGTGGGGAGCAGCGCGGCCAGCGCCGGCCTGTCGATCCCGGGCATCGTGCGCAGCGCCATCTTGGCCATCGCCATCAGCGCGCCAGTGTTGCCCGCGCTGACGGCGGCCCCGGCATCGCCGCGCTTCACCGCCTCGATCGCAAGGCCCATCGAAGTGGTCTTGGCGCGGCGCAATGCCTGCGTCGGCTTTTCCTCGCCGGAGACGACGTCCTCGGCATGGAGGATTTCCGACGCGGCGCGAAGATTCGGATGCGCGACGAGCGCCGCTTCGATCCGCGGCTGATCGCCGACCAGCAGGAAGTTGAAGCGATCGTGGCGCCGGCGCGCAAGCGCGGCGCCGTCGATCATCACCTGCACACCCTCGTCACCGCCCATCGCGTCGACGGCGATCCGCGGCAAGGTCATCGGGTGCTCCTGAAGGTGACGGGCTTAAAGCCCGACGGCGATGACTTCGCGGCCGTTGTAGTGGCCGCAGGCGTTGCACAGCATGTGCGGACGCTTCAGCTCGCCACAGTTGGAGCATTCATGGAACGCTTCGGCCTTGAGCGCATCATGGCTGCGGCGCATGCCCCGGCGGGACGGCGAGGTTTTTCTCTTGGGGACAGCCATTGCGGCACCTGTTCCTGAAGTCTGGCGTAAAAGCAGTGATCATGGCGCGATAGGCCCAACCCCGAACCGGCACAAGCCCCGCGCGATCCGATATACGGCGCGCTGGATTGCGAGTGTTCGGGAAAAAGGCACCGCGAGCGAAGGCGCGCCTATACGCATTTTGCCGTGCTTTGCAAGCCGCGCCCGGCTATCGAGCTTGCCATCCGCGATCCGGCGAACGGTCGGATGCGCTAATGGGGGAATCAATAATGCTGCTGCCAACCACGCTGACCGCGCTCGCGGCCGCCATCGTCATCAACATATGGCTGAGCATCCGGATCGGGCGCCTGAGGACGTCGGAAAAGATCAGCGTCGGCGACGGCGGTCACGAACTGCTGGGCCGGCGGATGCGCGCCCAGCTCAACTTCGCGGAAAACGTCCCGCTGGTGCTGCTGATGGTCGCCGGCATCGAACTGGCGGGCAAGGGAGGCGTCTGGTTGCTTCCGGTGGCCGCGCTGTTCGTTCTCGGCCGGGTTGCGCACGGCATCGGGATGGACGGCGGAAGCATGGGCTGGGGACGTTCGGCCGGCACGCTGATCACCATGCTTACCCAGCTTGGCCTTGCCATCGTGGCGGTACTGATCGTCGCCCAGGTCATGTGACCGGGCAGACCAACCGGTTCAGGCCAGCGCGTAGTCGCTGACGAACTGGTTGGTCTTGCGTTCACGGCCGAAGGTGCTGGTCGGACCATGGCCGGGGACGAAGGTCACGTCCTCGCCCAGCGGCCACAGCTTCTTGGTGATCGCGTCGATCAGGTCCTGGTGGTTGCCCATCGGGAAATCGGTGCGGCCGATCGACCCGGCGAAAAGGACATCGCCAACGATCGCGAAGCGCGAAGGCTGGTGGAAGAAGACGACGTGGCCCGGCGTGTGGCCGGGGCAATGAATGACGTCGAGTGACAGCTTGCCGATCGTGACCTTTTCGCCGTCGTTGAGCCAGCGGTCGGGCTCGAACGACTGGCCCGGCATCCCGAAATTGCGGCTGTCGTTGTCCAGCTTCGAGATCCAGAAGCGATCCGCTTCCTGAGGACCTTCGATCGGAAGGCCCAGTTCCTTGGCAAGAACCCCGGCCTGGCCGCAATGGTCGAGATGCCCGTGCGTGACGAGAATCTTCTCCAGCGTCACCCCGGCCCTTTCGACGGCCAGCTTCAGCTTGTCGAGGTCGCCGCCCGGATCGATCAGCGCCGCGCGCATGGTTTTGGTGCACCACACCAGCGTGCAGTTCTGCTGAAAGGGCGTCACGGGGATGATCGCCACCCGCATCGGCGGCGCGTCTTTATCGGCTTGATCCATCGATTCGATGTGGTCTGGAGCCGATCCAATTGCAAGCGCCGGAGGCTGGTGGCCAGCCTTTCGGCCGCCCAATCGGCGTTAGAGCCGCCCGCCCTTCCAGACCACGCGACCGACGATTTCAACATCATGCAATGACCGCTCGGCGTCGGGGTAAGCGCGATTATCGCTGATGAGGCGCACCTGTTCGCCGGCGCGCTCCACCCTCTTGACCAGCAACACGTCGTCGAGGCGGATGACATGGACGCCGCTGTGCAATGTGCGCGGCGCACGATCGACAAGGATCTCGTCTCCATCGCGCAAGGTGGGGTCCATGGAATCGCCCTCCACCTCGATCACGCTGAGCTGCGCGGGATCGAGACCGTGGCGCTTGAGCCAACGGCTGGAAAAGCGGAGATGGCCGATCGGCAACGCGTCAGCCGCAAGGGAACCGGGGCCGGCCGAGGCTCCCAGCGGAAGGCGCGGAATGTCGACCCAATCGGCGCTGGCCCGCCGCTGACCCGCGAATTGACCCCTCGAATCGTCGCTACCGCCTAGCTCGGCCTCGTCCACGCCGAAGAACTGCGCCAGCGTACGACGGTCGTTCTCTTCCAGCTTGCGGGGCGATCCCTTGCGAACAAACTGCTGAAGATAAGTGGTATTGCGCCCTAGCAGGGCGGACATTCCCGACAAGGTGACGCCCTGTTCGGCAACGAGGGCCAGCAGACGTGCGCGAGGATCGGTCGATTCCACGGCATCTTCCTAGCTGAAGGATTTTTCCTAGACAAGTAGGATTTCACCGAGGAAGAAGGATTATTCCTATTCGAATCGTCGTCATTCAGGGCGGCAGAATACCCAGGGAGCGCGCCGAATGCTGATCCGCCGAATCGAGAAGTTCCTCGCCGCTACGGGCCTGCCGGAAACAAAGTTCGGCCGGCTGGCGGTGAGAGATCCCCGGATCGTCGGCGACCTTCGCAATGGCCGCGAGCCCCGTAGTGCAATGACGGCACGTCTGGAACATTTCATGAACACGTTTGGAGATTCGCGCGGTGCTGCTTGATCCTGTCCTTCCTCGCCCTGCCCTCGCCGCCCCCTCGATGCGCGGGCCCGGCGGACGGCTGCGAGCCCAGATCGATAGCCTGAGCGCGGGCATGGCAGTTTTCGAAAGCCATTGCGAAACGCCGTGGGCGAGCGTCACCTTTTCGGGAGCGCGTCATTCCATGGTCCTGCAGTTCGCCGGGATCGAGGCGGTTGCGGCGGGCGATTTGCTGATCGCTCGGCTCAGCGAACAAGAGTTCGCGATTCCCGGTCACCTTGTAGCGGATGCAGCCGTTATCGAAGCCGAAAGCACGCTGCTGCCGGTGCCTACCCTCCGCGTGGGGATCGAAATCCTGCTGCTCGAGGAAAGCTGAGCGTCAGCGGCGGGATTTCGCCAGCAGCGGCGGAGCCTTGGCACCGACCCACATCGCCATGTCGACTGCATTGGTGACCTTGTAGGGCACGCGGCGTTCGTTGAGGAACAGCTGCTCCATTTCGGTCCGGTTGAACGGCCGCGAGCCGAGGCGACCGAACACCGCGATCTGCCCACCCGTTTCGTCGACGCCCCGGTCGCGGTCGAGCCCCTTGGACAAGGCGATCGCCGGAGTCGGGGTATGTGCCCAGGAAATCAGCTCGGGCTTCGGATCGGGCGAGAACCCGTAGAAGTTCGGCTGGCTCGAGGGTGAGGTGAGCTGGATTACCTTCATGCCGTTTCGCCCGTCGGCGACATAGGCGAACAGGCTTGCATTGGTCGACCCGACGACGACGTCCTCGGCATCGTTGAGCGCGCCGTCCGCCGTATAGGCCTGGTAGATCGAAGGCGTCTGCGGTCGCGTGATGTCGACGATGACAAGACCCTGCTGCTTGGCTGCGACATAGGCGAACGTGCGCGAAAGATAGACCCGGCGCGCATCCGCCAGCGCAACCGTGGCCTGCGGGACCGGGCGCGGCTGCGCCAGCTCGGTTATGTCGAGCAGTTCGAGGCCATGCGCCGTCGTCGCCCACAGATAGCGGAACTGGACCGCCGTCGCGCGCGGGTCATCGAGCGGCACGACCGACGTGACTTGGGGTTCGAGGCAGGTCTCACCGCCTTTTTCCTCGCTTACCTCGCATGGATTCGACGGACTCCACGGCTTTGTCAGATGCACCGTGACGAGCGAACTGGGAGTGACGATGTAGGCAAAGTCGCCGGCGATCGTGATGTGCCGTGCGCCGTTCAGTACGCCATCGGGATTGAAGGTGAGCGCCCGGTGGAAGAAGTTATTGCGGAATTCGCCGTCGGCAAGGGTGTCGACATTGACCGCAATCAGGCCGTCCTTTGCGTCCGTAACAAAGGCATAGTGGTAGATCGGCGAGAACGGCTGTTCCTGGTTCGCCTCGCGCAGCTCGGTCGTGTTGCGGGTCGGCGCGATCGCCTGGTTGGTCGGCAGCGCCATGCAGGTCGCGTCCGGCGTGTCGATATGCGTGTCCTGGCCGAGCTTGGAGAACGGCGCGCTTATGATTCGTTCGGAGAAGCCCTTGTTGCCCACGCTGGCGATATCATAGGCGCGGAAGCCGCCCTTCCCTTCGGCGACGAACATGTATTCGCCCCGCATCTGCAGGCAGCGGACCGCGTCCTTGGTGCCCTGCACGGTGTTGAGGAACGTCTCGCGACCGGTCGTCTCGCCCGAAAGCTTGGCGCCGAAGATCTTGCCGCGAGTCCAGTTCTTGAGCTCGCGCTTGTTGTTCTCGACGTGCTGCCGATAGAAATCGGGATAGGCGTAGCGATGCAGATAGCTGCCGATCACCGCCTGCGGCTCGTCCCACTCGGTCACGCGAACCGCCTCGAACCCGCCCTGCAGGCCGAAGAACGCATTCATGCCAACGAAGTTGACGTAGTTCGTGCCGAGCAGCAGCAGCTGCGCCATGATCGCGTTGTTATCGTCCGCAGCCGAAAGGTGGCAGTCGGTGCACTGCTTGGTTTCCTTCAGCCGCACCGTGTGCGGGAAGTGCGGCGCGAACGCCTGACTGGAATAGCCGATCGCCGAGATCGGCGGCTGCTGAACGTAGATCCGCTCGCGGTTGATGTTGGTCGATGACAGAATGAGCGCAGAGGTGGACCGGATCGGCGCGGTGATCGCCTTGCCCGGGTCGGAGCCGCTGACCTTGGTCGTCATGTGCTTGCCGAGCTGGAACATGTCGTCGCGCGCGACCTGTGGGTTATAGCTCGCGTAGTTGCGGGTGTAGTCTTCCTCGTACGCGTGCGTGGCAGACTTCCAGTTGGCCTCGATCGGAAGGTGGCAGCCCGCGCAGCTTGTCGTCCACGACAGGTGGCATGTGAAGCACGCCATGTCGTCGTCCTTGTGCGCCCGTTCCGCCTTCGGGATGCCGGTGCCGAACTTGAACGTGCCGTCCGCCGCGGCCGACTTGGCCATGAGCTTGGCCCGTGCCGCCTTGGGATTGAAGATCGGCTTGCCCAGGTCGTCGACCATCCCTTCGAATCGGGCGTCGACGGCATCCTTCACGAGGCTGACGCGCCAGGACTTGTCGGGGTCGATGATCGATCGCTGGACCAGCACGCGGCGTCCCGTCTTGGGCTCCTGGAACCATTCGAAGCGGCGGTTGCCGTCAGGGTTGCGGAGCAGCGACAGGTTCGTGCCCTCGGGCGGAGCGGCCAGGTTCGACGTCATCAATGTGGGATAGGCGTCAGGCGTGCCATGGCAGTCCTTGCACCCGATCTCGACCGCGTTCGCGACCTCGCCATAGATCAGGCCGTTGCCGTGGCTGTCCTGGGCGAAATGACAGTCGGCGCACTGCATGCCGAGCTCGGCATGGATATCCATCATGTGAACCGACTTACCCGGGTTGACCCCAGCCTCGACGAACTTGCCCTCCCCAGCCTTGCGCCACTTCTCCGGATCGTCGGGCGAGACGATGTGAGCGGTGTCGGTACCGTAAGTCGACATGTCGCCGTCCTTGTCGAGCAGGTTGCCCCTGCGGTCCCGCTTCAAGATCGCCCGGAAGTTCCAGCCATGACCGTGGTAGTCGGCGAACTGGGTATCCTTGTTCTCGGGGTTGAGGTCGTAGACGTTGCGCAGGAACTCGGTGTCGCGCCACAGTCCGTGAGTGCCTGCCGCCTCGGGATTGCGGTCAAGCGCCTCGCGCGCCTCGGCGATGCCGGGGTGGAACTGCTGCTTGAAAACCTTCTGATATTCCTCGTCCGACATTCCGGGCGGCTTGGGCGCTCGGTTTTCCGGCCCGGGCCACATCGCGGGGGCATCGGATTCGTAGTCCCACATCGTGTAGCCGAGGAAGCTGTTCAGGAAGATGTTGGGCTGGTGCATGTGGCAATTCATGCACTGCGCCGTCGGGATGGCGCGGGTGAAGGCGTGGACCAGCGGATGCCCGCGCTCGCGCTGCTGAAGTGGCACGGGCCCTTCGGCCGCGTGGCCCGCAGCATCGAGGCCAGCGGTCGCGTGGGCGTCCGCGGCGCTCATCGCATGTTCTGGAGCGGTTCCGTGCGGCGCGGGACCCTCGGCGGACGAGAAGAAGCTGAGCGTCTCCGGTCCGGCCAAGGCCTTGCGGCAATCGGCTTCCTGGTCGGCCAGCGTGGTGGCGTCCGTCGCGTCGCCGCCCCGGTAACTGCCTGAGGGATTCTCGCCGCCGTGCTCGCTTCCACCATGCTTCGTACCGAGGACGGTGCCGCGCAGCAGGCTCTCGTGGCCGTGGAGCGAGGCGTCGTAATCGCCATACTTGCCGGTCCGATGCTGGCCTTCGCGCAGCGAATTGATCGTCGGGTCGGCCGTGATCGTCTGCCCGTCACGACCGCAACGAGCATAGTTGAGCGAATGGCGTGGCTCGCGATCGTTGGCGTAGATCACGTGGCAACTCGCGCAGCCCGAAGAACGGTAATCGCCCGGCTGGTCGTTCGTGCCCATTTGCCACAGGAACGGATCGTTGAGGCGCGTCTTGTGGATATTCAGAACAGGAATCGCGACGCGAAGGCCGGTCGCCATGCCGCGGTTCGACTGCTTGAGATCGGGTCGGCCCGGTTCTTCCAGGCGCTGGATGATACCGCCGATGTTCGGCAGGCCAATCTCGGGGAACTGGGGGGTTATGTTCCGCCCACCGTCCTCGAACACCCGGAACACGTCGCCCGGCGGGATCGTGTGCCAATAGGGCAGCGGGTACATGATCGGCAGCGCGCCGCGCGCCTTTTCGGCCGACGTCACGGTGCCGAACATCGGCTTTCCATCGGGCCCGAGCTGGGTCGAGGCGGACTTGATCAACGCAGGCTCGCCCTCGCGGGTGAAGCTTTCGCCGAACATGTAGTTTTTGAACGGCACGATTCCGTTGTTGTACGCCGCACCGCCCCACAACATCGCGCCGGTGGACATCAGCGAGCGTTCCGACGCCTCGATGATCGACATGTGGCACGCGCCGCATGCCTCGCGTGCCACGCGGTAGTCGGAAGGATTGACGAAGCGAACGAATTCGGGGCTCTCACGCGATAGAAGTGCGTACGAGCGCTTGGGATTGGCAGACGAGGGCCAGCCCCACGCGATGGGATACTTCGGCAGAACGTGCGCTTCCTTGAGCGCACCCATGTATTCCAGCCCGTCGCGCGGCCAGCGGCTGTCGGCCATCACCTTGCCGTTGCCGCCGTGGCAGTCGGTGCAGCCCAACACGACCGCGGTGCTGGCGTGCATAGTCTTGTGATCGGACGCGGTATGGCAGCTTACGCAGCCGACGTTCTTTGCATCGACGAAAGCCCATTGCTCGTCCGCCGTCTCGCCAGGCTGGCCGCGCGGCGCAGAGGGAGCGCGCTCGAAGGCCACCTTCTGTGGCGTTTCCTTGCCAGAGGCATAGACCGTGGCCGGCAGCAGTAGCGCGATCGCCGCAATCAGCAGCCAAAGCAGCGCGAGAGGCCGAATGTCGGAGCGCGGAGTGTTGATTTCAGCGTGCATCAGAAAGCCAGGATCACGTTGGCGAGGATCGAGTAGAACCGCTTGTCCCTGCCCGCCTGGTCGAACAGGTCGTCAAAGCCGCTGCTCGGCTGGAAGACCGCCGCCGACAGCCGGCCGACCATGTTCTGCGACGCGCGCGGCCGCCAGATCGCGGCGAGCGATGCGTCCCAACCGATCGACCGGGGGATCGAGCCCTCGTTGCGCAGAACCTGAAGTGTCTTCGTATTGTCGAACCACAAGTGGTTGAGATTGCCCGAAAGCCGAAACGTCGGGGTCAGGTCGGCATCGGCACCTGCTCCGACCAGGATCGTCCCCGGATTGTTGAAGTTCGACTGGCCCTGCTCCTTCGAGCTGCGCAGCGAATTGAGGATGCCGTTGCGGCCATTCAGGCCCACGGCGCGCCCGCCACCCGCGAACGGAATAACTTGACGGATCCAGTAGCTGGTATCGGCGCCGGCAAAGATCGGGTTTTCGAAGATGGCGTCGAAACCACCCTCGGTATGGTCGTAAGGGTCCTTGTCGCCGCTGGCGTAAAGTCCCGACAGGCGAAAGCGCAGCCAGTCGACGTCGTAACTTGCCTCTGCCGCCGCGAAATAGGCGCGGATCTTTGCCGCTTCGCTGGTGAAGAAGCTGTTCCGGTCTTCGCCGAACGCGCCATAAAGCTGACCGGTCAGATTGATACGGCCCGCCCGCCCGTCCGCGGCGTAGCCGACATAAACGACGTCGTATTCGCGCCCGCGCAGGTTGCCCAGCAGAGCGGGTCGCACGGGAAAGCCGTTGTCATCCACCTGAACCCGATTGGCCTCGCGGTTCATGTTGTAGGTGACCGAAAGCTGGCTCGTCAGCCCGACGAGTGGGAAGTCCTGGCGATAGGCGTTGGCCATGAACACCCAATCGCGCCGCGGCGTGTCGACCACCGAATTGAGGCCCGAATTGGTGTCCTTTTCCAGTCGCCAGAATGCGGCGAGGTTGAACTGCCAGCGGTTGTTGTCGCGATTGCCGAAGAGCCGGATGCCGAGTTGCTCGTCCTGAAACAGGAACCCACGGAAGTCGGCCTGGATCGGCTGAATTCCAGCGCGAAGGCTGAAGAAGTCGAACCGGCCGTTGTCGAACATGCCGAGGTGATAGTCGACGAACGCTTCTTGCACGCCGACGAAGCTATCGTAGCGCTGGCTTTCCTTCGACGGCTTGACGTTGAGCACGCGCCGCTCGGGCACGTTCACATAATTGACCTGCGTCGCCAGGGTCAGCCGGTACTCGACCTCGGGTGGCTTGTAGGCGGTCATCCCCTTCAGCAGCGAAACCCCCGTGATGAAGGTCTGCGCAAGCACGAGGCTGTGCGAACGACCGAAGGTGTCGATCTCGTTGGGCAGCTCGGTCGTCTGGTTACCAACGGGGATGGGGAAGCTGCGCGGCTCGACCACCGTGTCGGAGATCGCGTTGACGATGAAGAACCAGTCGTCGCCCTTCAGGAACCCGGGGCGCTGGCTCTTCGAAAGCGGCTGGTCCCCCTTGAGAACGTTGTGATGGAATGGGTCCAGCGTGGAATGGCAGACGTTCGAAAGCTTGGGATAAAGCTTGTAAAGCGAGCGGTCGCCGCCCTGCGGGCAGAGCGAAGACATGATGCGCCAGCGATCGGGAACGCCCACATCGAGGCCGAGCGGACCGATCTGGCCCTCGCCCTCGTACTTTTCGTAAAATGCCTCGGGTGGCGGCGGCCGAACCGCGCCGGTGTTCATCTGCTCGATCCGGTCGGGCAGGTCCTTCTGGAAGCCGGGACGGCGCCGGCCTTCGATCAGCACGTCATCGGCAACAACCGCCGGGGTCGCCGGCATGTCGGCACGAGTATTGACCGGCGACGCATCGGCCGGCGCCGGATCGGCCGCCGTTTGTGCATCGCCAGCGGCCTGCGCCGCGATCAGGCCCAGAAAAGGCGCGACCAGCGCGTTGCCCTGGTTGTGCGTGACCGACGCGAAAAGCACGGCGGGGAGGTCCTGGCCGCGGCCGGGCTGCATGTTCGCCAGCTCGCCCGAAGCGCCCGCACGACCCAGCAAGGATTCGACCTGCGGCTGACTGGCCGCGCCATCGCCCGCGTGGCCGGCCAGGCCGAGCAACGGGACAAGGATGGTGGCCATCGGGTCGATCACAGTCCCTCGCAGGCGTTCTGAGTCGACGTGTCGAGAAATGGGGCGAACGGGCAGTTCACGTAGCGCAGGCGCACGCCGTCGCCGACGTTCACGACGATGGTGTCGGCACGGATCGCCTTGGGCGCATTACCGATGCTGCCGACGCGAGCGCCGCCATTGTTCGTGCCCAGGAAGCTGATCATGTCGTCTTGGTCGATGCCGTCGCCCGAAACGCCGATTGCGCCCACCAGCACATCGCCGCGGTAGATTGGGACCGATCCGGGGAAGATCTGGATGCCATTGGCAAGCCGCTTTTGCCCGGTCGGCGTCGCCGGCACATTGGTGCACTGCGCCGCGGTATCGCCGAAGCCCACCCCCTGCACGAACAGCGCGTGCTGGAGCAGGTTGGACTTCACCAGGGCAATCTGGAGCCCGGTTGCGAAAGGATTGAAATCGTCGATCGGGCGCGAAAGCGGGCCGTTGGGGCGTCCTACCTCGCCATCGGGGAAATACGGGCGCGAGAGGTTTCCGCCCGACCGGTCGGCAAACGCCTTGGTGCCGGTCAGCGCATTCGGATCGCCAAGGAAGGTGCGAACCCGCTGGACAAATTCCGCCACCTCGCCGTCAGGGTCGTCGGTGAGTTGCTGTGCCGCCGCCTTGCCCGAAAAGAAGGCAGCCGTACGGGCCTTCTGCAACGAGACGTCCGTTCCGAAGATGGGCGCGTCAGGCCCGCGAACGAGTCCAAGCGGAGCGCCGTAGGTGTCGACGACGCTGATCGAAACCTGCGCCCGGCTGTCGAGCGGGCGACGGATCTGCGCGCGCGCCCGGCTCATGATAGTGAAGGCCTCTTCCAGCACCGCGCGTACTTCGGTCGCACTCAGGGGCGCCGCGGCGATCGCGCCGCCATCGGTGCCGCCGCGGATGGGGAAACGATTGTGCCCTGCCCCGTCGGTTAGGATGAAGGCATCGCGGTTGCTGAATTCCGCCGGCGTCGAAGCCCGGATACCCGATGCCTCGGTCCCATAGGGCGTGCCCGCCAAGATGGCGCCCGCAGTATAGCCATTGACCGGGATCAGGGTGCCGGCCGTGCCGTTTGCGGCCGCGAAATCGCTCTTCAACGCGGAAAGACCGCCAATCCGAGCGTCGGAAAAGCGCAACGACGTCCCGTCTACCGTGATCCTGTCGGCCAGTATCTCTTCGGGCGGGGCGAAGCCCTGGATGCCGGCGAGCGCAATGAACTCCTCGGCATCGTTGTCGGTATCGAGGATGTTGGGGTCGAAGGCGTAGTCGCCGTCACCCATCACGCCCACTCCGCCGACGATCACGCCGTTCTTGTAAAGCGGGAAACCGCCCGGATCCGCCGCGAGCCCGAGGGGCGCGCGCTTCGGACCGATCAACGCCGCGGCGCCTCCGCCGCTCAGATACCGTGCCGAAAGGTCGGAACAGGGAAGCTGGCTGAACTGCACGCCGAACAGTGGACCCGATTCGAGGCCGGGCGTGATCGGCGCCGGTGGAAAATGCTGCTGCACGATCTGGCTCGCCGTGCGGCTCGAGAACGCGTTGCCCCCGCTCGACAGGTAGGCGCCGGTAATCGCCTTGGAAATGGCGCCCATCGTCGCCTGGACTTCCAGCCCCTGCGCATCGATCGGCGGATTGTTGAACGTACCGGTCTTCGAGATGTAGCTGCTCGTCAGCATCGTTGCCTTGGCGCCGTTCATCCTGAACACCGCCAGCACGTTGCCCACGCGATCGACCACCGCGATGATCGACGGCAGGTTGCGTGCCTGGGCTTCGCCCACTGCTTGCGCGATCACCTTCTGAACATCGGCGACGCTGAGCGCTTCCTGCGCGGGAGCGACGAACAGGCCGCCGGTGGGGCTCGCGCTCGGCGTCGGCGTCGGCGCGGGAGAGCCTACCGAATTGCCCGATCCGCCCCCGCCTCCGCAGCCGGCCAGGGCTAGCGAGAGCGCTGCGACAAACGCAGTGGATTGGCGAAAGGCAACCTTGGCATTCATCTCAACGCAGGCTCCGGATGCTGCTGACTGCGCCTCCGAGAGCGCGGCGGAAGGCGACCGGCTGGAACCCGTTCGGTTCGCGCACCGCGGCATAGGCCTGGTTGATCTGCGCACGCAGGCCGGCGGCCGCGGCGGTCGAGACCATCCCCTGGTTGACCATCCCGTTGAGCAGGGTGTCCACGGCCATCACCGACTGCACCGCTCCTTCGTAATCGGTGAGGCGCGCCGAGATTGCCTCGCTCGCGATGGTTTCCATCATCGCAAAAGTCTGCGCCCGGCTGAAAGTCGTGCCGGCGAAGCGGTCGGACAGCGCATCGGCCGACTGGCGAAGCGCGCCCGCGGCCTGAACGGTTTCGGACCGGCCCCGCGTCATCGCCGCATGGAACGCCTTGCTCCGCGCGTCGAACTGCGCCGCGAGATCGGGCGCTGCGACCTTTGCCGCGGCCAGCAGCATGATCATGTTCTCGTCGTTGTAGGGCGGCATCCCCGCCGGGATCGGACGACCGGGGTTGGGCAACGCCGAAACCTGGGCCTGGTCGCTGTCGTAGATGCGGCGATGGCAGCTGTGGCAATCGTAGAAGGTGAATTCGGGAAACAGTCCCTCGTTTGCGAGCGCGGGCTGCATGAACAGGGTCAGGCTGCGCTTGACCGCCTCCGCCTGGCCGACCGACCACATGCGCATCGAGTTGGTCTTGCCACCCTTGCGCTGAACATAGTCCGCGTCTTCGTTGTGGTGCGCCTGAAGGGCCGAGAACAGGTCGAGTTCGAACGAAACGCGCGGGTGGCCGGCGGCCATGATCCGGTGCGCGATGAACTGGCCCTGCCCGTCGCCGCTGAGATGGCAGTCGAGGCACACGTTCGCGCGGACCCGGGGATTCACGAGATCGGTCATCCCCTGCGAGACGTTGCGCGCATGACTGGCGCCGACAGTATAGTGCGTCGACAGCCATCCGCCGGACGTCCCGTGACAACCTTCGCAGTCCACGCCATCGGCGAGCTTCGCCGCGCCGGGCGCGACGTGACAGCCGAGACATTCGCGCCGCACGCCCGCATCGTCGAGCCCCATGCGGCGGATGATGGATTGGCCACGCTGCTCGCGGATCACGCGATAGGCACGGCTATGCGCGCCGGTGGGCGATGATTCTTCCTGCCAGCGCAGAACTTCGTCTTGACGGACGGGCGTGCCATCCGCGACCGAATGCCCGTGGCAAGTCGACCCCGCGCAGCTGGCGACCCCCATGTGCGTACGGCGGATTTCCGGCGAGGCACCGCCCTGCTGGGCACTGAGCGGCGCTGGCGCGATGAGGAGCGCGGCGGCAATCGCGGCGCCGGCCATGGCGATGCACGCGGCAAGAGCCAGCAGTCCGGCACGTGGCAGGGAGCCGACCAGGCGTCGAAGTGCACGCAGCTGCACTGAAAAGTCGATAGTCCCCAGCATCGCCCCTCGTTCCTGCCGGCTATGACAATTGAGCCTGGCCGAACCTTTACGGTCGTTCCAGCGATGCGACCCTGCGGCACGTTAAAGCGGACCTTGAGCGCCTGTTCAAGTGGCGAATTCGGCTCGACCGATTTCGCATCGGATCGTTACCTGAACGCACCAATGCCCGCCGCTTCAAATCCGCCGGATAACCAGGTTCCTGATCTCGCTCATGTCTTCCATCGCAAAGCGCACCCCTTCGCGGCCCAACCCCGAATCCTTGACCCCGCCGTAAGGCATGTTGTCGACGCGGTACGACGACACGTCGTTGACCACCACGCCGCCCACGTCGAGGCCGTCCCAGGCATCCAGCACCTGGTGTAGATCGCGCGTAAAGATGCCCGCCTGGAGGCCGAACTTGCTGTCGTTCACCTCGTCCAGCGCCTCGTGCCAGTCAGTGAACTTCGAGAGGATGACCGCCGGACCGAACGCTTCCTCGCGATAAAGATCGCTTTCGCGCGAAACGTTTTCGAGCAGTGTCGCGTCGAGCATGTTGCCACGGCAGCCGCCGCCCGCCAGCAATGTCGCGCCGCCGGCAACGGCGGCATCGACCCAGCCCTTGAGGCGCGAGGCCTCCTTTTCCGAGATCATTGGGCCGATGAACGTGTCGCGCTGCTTGGGGTCTCCCGAGACGAGAGTCTTGACCCTTGCTCCCAGCATGTCGCGAAAGCGGTCGTACACGGCGGCATGGATGATCACTCGCTGCACGTGAATGCAGCTTTGCCCGGACTGGTAGTACCCGCCGAACACGATCCGCTCGAGCGCATGATCGAGGTCCGCGTCCTTGTCGACGATCACCGCCGCGTTGCCGCCGAGTTCGAGAACGACCTTCTTCTTGCCCGCCTTTGCCTTCAGCTCCCAGCCCACGGCCGGTGAGCCGGTGAACGACAGCAGTTTCAGCCGCTCGTCCGTAGTGAAAAGGTCAGCGCCGTCACGGCTGGCCGGAAGGATCGAAAACGCACCCTCGGGCAGCACGTCGCATTCGGCCAGTACCTCGCCCATGATGATTGCCCCGAGCGGAGTAAGACTGGCAGGCTTCATCACGAAGGGGCAGCCCATCGCAATTGCCGGGGCGATCTTGTGCGCGGCGAGGTTCAGGGGAAAGTTGAACGGGCTGATGAAGCTGCACGGGCCGATCGGCACGCGCTTCCACATTCCCATGTAGCCCTTTGCGCGCTCTGAAATATCCAGCGGCTGGACTTCGCCGTAGTTGCGCGTGGCTTCTTCCGCGGCGATCCGGAAGGTGTCGATCAGGCGGGTAACCTCGCCCTCGCTGTCCTTGATGGGCTTGCCGGCCTCGACGCACAGCGCATAGGCCAGTTCGTCGAAGCGCTCGCGAAAGCGCGTCACGCAGTGGTCTAGGACGCCCTGCTTCTCGTAGCTTGCGAGCTTCGCCATCGGCTCGGCCGCGCGAACCGCGCCGGCAATCGCCTCGTCGATCACGTCGGGCGTGGCGAGGGCGGTGCGGAATGCCACCTCGCCCGTGAACTTGTCGGTGACCATGAGGTCGGTGTTCGGCTGCGCCGCCTTGTTGTTGAGGTAGAGCGGGTAAACGTCCTTGAGCTTCACCATCGTCATCTCCTGATTTCCGGCGCAAGCCGGAACCGGGGGCTTCCGCATGCTCATGCTCTGCCTGCCGCCCTTTGCCCCGGCCGGAGCCGGGGCTCGCATATTCACAGCGCCTTCGACAAGTCCTTGATATCCTTGTTCAGGATCTGGTCGTTCTCGGAATAATCGACCGGGCAATCGATCAGGTGGACGCCGGGCGTGTCGAGGCAATGCTGGAGCAGTTCCTTGAGATGCGCCGCGCTCTCCACGCGGTGGCCGATCGCGCCGTAGCTTTCCGCGTACTTCACGAAATCCGGGTTGCCGTAAGTCAGGCCGAAGTCGTCGAACCCCATATTGGCCTGCTTCCAGCGGATCATGCCGTAGCTGTCGTCACGCAGGATAAGGACCGTGATGTTGAGCTTCAGCCGGACCGCCGTCTCCATCTCCTGGCTGTTCATCATGAAGCCGCCATCGCCGCAGATCGCCATGACCTTGCGATCGGGATAGACCATCGAGCTCATCATCGCGGAGGGCAGCCCCGCGCCCATCGTCGCCAAGGCGTTGTCGAGCAGCACGGTGTTCGGCCTGTATGCGGTATAACCCCGGGCGAACCAGATCTTGTAGACCCCGTTGTCGAGGCAGATGATCCCGTCATCCGGCATTACAGCACGCACCTCCTGGACGAGGTGCGGCGGAAAGATCGGGAAACGCTCATCCTTCGCGAGACCGGCAGTATGCTCGACCTCCGCCTTGCGGTAGCCGATCATCTTGTCGAAGTTCCACGAGCCTGACGGAACGATATCTTCCTTCATCTGCCAGATCGCGTTGGCGATATCGCCGATCACCTCGATATGCGGGAAATAGACCGGATCGACCTCTGCGCTGCGGGTCGAAAGGTGGATCACTGTCGGCCCGTCGGGCGCCATGAAGAACGGCGGCTTCTCGATAACGTCGTGGCCGATGTTCACGATGCAGTCCGAATCCTGCACCGCGCGATGAACGAAGTCCCCGGCCGAGAGCGCCGCGCAGCCGAGGAACTTGGGATGCCGTTCATCGACCACGCCCTTGCCGAGCTGGGTGGTGAGAAACGGAATCCCGGTCTTCTCGACGAACTGGAGCAGCATCCGCCCGGTCATCGTGCGGTTGGCGCCGGCACCGATGACGAGGATCGGCTTCTTTGCCTTTTCAAGCGCCTGCACCGCCATCCTCACCGCCTTGGGGTCGGCGCTGGGGCGGCGCGAGATGCTGCGCTTCAGGGGCCGCGCATCGGTATGCTCGTCGGCGATATCCTCGGGCAGCTCGATGTGCGTGGCGCCGGGCTTTTCTTCCTCGGCCAGGCGGAACGCCTCCCGCACACGGCTCGGGATGTTGTCGGACGACGCCATCTGGTGCGCGTATTTGGTGATCGGACCCATCATCGCGACCACGTCGAGGATCTGGAAACGGCCCTGCTTCGATTTCTTGATCGGCTTCTGGCCAGTGATCATCAGCATCGGCATCCCGCCAAGCTGGGCGTAGGCCGCGGCGGTCACGAAGTTGGTGGCGCCCGGCCCTAGTGTTGCGAGGCACACCCCGGTCTTGCCGGTGTGCCGTCCGTATGTCGCCGCCATGAAGCCGGCGCCCTGCTCATGGCGCGTGAGGATCAGCTTGATCTTCTTGGAGCGGGACAGCGAATCCAGGAAGTCCAGGTTCTCTTCGCCCGGCACGCCGAAGATGTATTCGCAACCTTCTTCCTCGAGGCATTCGATAAAGAGATCGGATGCCTTTTTGCCCGCACCGGAATCAGCCATGTTTCACGCCCCCTGATCGTCGCCGGACTTTGTTGCGCGGCCAAAGGCGCAATTGTCCTGCTTGAATATGTGCGCGACCCTGCCGGCGACGTGTCGTTGATGGCCCCGCCTAACCGCCCGATGGAGGTGGGTAACAAATGGCGCTGGCCGAGTCACCCCCACTGTGGCGCGGGGCGATCGGGTCAGTAGCCAGCCGTCAGATCGACCTTAGGCTGCAAGGTCTCGCCGGCCTGAAAACGGGCGAGATTCTTGACGAAACGATCGACTGCGCGCTGGAACATCCGATCCTGGGCGCGGCCCGAAAGGTGCATGGTGATGTGCGCGTTTGGCAGCGACCAGAGCGCGTGATCGGCGGGCAGCGGTTCGGGCGTGGTGACATCGAGGAACGCAGCGCCGATGCGCTTCTCGGTCAACGCGGCGACGAGCGCCTCCTGGTCGATCACCGTGCCACGGGCCACGTTCACGATCGCGGCGGTGGTCTTCATCGCGGCCAGTTCCTCGGCGCCGATCATTCTCTCGGTATCTGCGGTTGCAGGGACTGCAAGGATCACCCAGTCGAACTCACCCAGCCGGGCACGCCACTCGTTCGGGCCGAGCGTTTGCGGCCCGGGCGTGCGGCGCACCGCCGTCACCTCGACATCGAACCCGCGCAAGTGCTGCTCGACCCGCTGGCCGATCGCACCGTAGCCGAGAAGGAGCGCACGGCTCCCGGCCAGTTCGACCTTGCCGGGCGAATCCATAAGCCATTCGTGCCGGTCCTGCGCATGGACGACCTCGCGGTAGCCCTTCGCGATCGTCAGCATCCCCATCACGACATATTCGGCGATGGTGATGGCGTTGATACCCGCGCCGTTCGTGACTACGGTTCCCCGCTCGCGCAACAGGTCCAGGGGAAAGCCGTCGAGCCCGGCATAAACCGAATTCAGCCACTTCAGGCCCGTCGCCAGCTTCATGGCCTGGGCCATGTCTTGCGTCTTGTAGAGGTCGAACCAGCCGATCTCGGCGTCCGGCGCATGCTCGAACAGCTCCTCGGTCGAGGTGAACCACCTCGGCGAAACCCATTCAGGCAGGCGCGGCTCGAGCAGCGAGCGGGACATGGCTGACAGTACGGCAACGGTCTTGTTCATCAGAGCTTCCAGTCCCATCCCAGCGGGTCACCATCCATCACGGCGACTCCCGCCGCCGCGAGTTCGTCCCGTATCGCGTCCGACCGGGCAAAGTCCTTCGCCGCGCGTGCCGCGATCCGCTCGTCCAGAGCGGCCGTGACAGCCTCCGGCTCGATCCGAGCATCGGAGGGGCGGATGCGAAGATCGGTCCGCTTCATGTCGCTCAGGCCGAAACCCAGGACGGCGTCCATTATGCCGATTGCCGCGGCCTTCTGCGCACCGTCGACCTTCTTGAGCGCAACGACTTCGTCGAGCACGGTCAGCGCCATCGGCGTGTTAAGATCGTCGCTGATTGCAACATCAAACTGGTGCAGCAGGCCGGCAAGCCTGGGATCCTGCACCTGGGCCGGGCCTTCGCCGTGAAGCGGTTCGACCGCCATCACCAGCCGCTTGAGGCGCACGAGCGCGGCACCGAGGCCATCCCACGAGAACTCCAGTTCGCTGCGATAGTGCGCCTGCAGGCACATGAGCCGGTACGCTAAAGGATGGTAGCCCTTCGCAACCAGAAGCGGCAGGCGAAGAAACTCGCCGCTCGATTTCGACATTTTTCCCGATCGCTCGACCAGGAAATTGTTGTGCATCCAGATCTTCGCGCCGCTTGCGTCGGAATGACAGAACGCCTGATTCTGCGCGATCTCGTTGGGATGGTGGATCTCACGATGATCAATGCCGCCGGTGTGGATATCGAACGGGAAGCCGAGCAGCGCATGCGCCATCACCGAGCATTCCAGGTGCCACCCTGGCGCGCCGCGGCCCCAGGGCGAATCCCATTCCATCTGGCGGCTCTCCCCCGCCGGCGTCTTGCGCCAGATCGCGAAGTCCGCCGCGTGTCGCTTGCCTTCCACGGCGTCGATGCGGCCCTCGCCCTCATCGGTCGCGCTGCGCGCCAGCCGGCCGTATTCGGGAACGGTCGACGTATCGAAATAGAGGCCGCCGGGCAGTTCGTAGCAGTGCTCCTGTGCGATCGAGCGCGCGAACTCGATCATCGCCGGAACATAGTCGGTCGCGATCGACCAGTGCGCGGGCTGGCGAATGTTTAGCGCCTTCACGTCGGCCCAATAGGCTTCGGTGTAGAAACGTGCGATTTCCCAGATCGACTGGGCCCGCTCGCGCGCACTCTTCTCCAGCTTGTCCTCACCCGCATCGGCGTCGTCAGTCAGATGGCCGACATCGGTGATGTTGATCACGTGGGTGAGCTTGTAGCCCTTCGCGCTCAGCGTCCGGCCGAGCACGTCGGCGAAGACGTAGGCGCGCATGTTTCCGATGTGAGGGAAGTTGTAGACCGTCGGTCCGCATGAATAGACCCGCGCCTCTCCCGCGTGGACGGGAGAGAACTTCTCGGCCTCGCGCGTGAGGCTGTTGAACAGGCGCAGCGGCGCGGGAAGCGGGGAAGGCGGAACGGACATGCCGCCCGCTCTTGGCCTGCCGCCTCCGCCCCGGTCAAGCGCTCGTCGACCGTTCCTTATGAACCCGGTTTGGCACCATCGCTGGGCGGCTTGTCGCACTTGGTGCGATCGTCAGCCGGACAGTTGTCGTCGCTGCTGCCAGACCCGCTGAGCAGATCTTCGTTGCCCGCCCCTGTCACCGGCTCGTCGATTACCGTTTCGAAGCCTGGGGGCGCAACGCGGTTGATCGTGATGAGCCGGCCAAGAAGCAGGTTCACCCCGATCTCGCCCAACGCTCCGTCCGTGAAGATTTCCTCGTCAAGCAACTCGCGCAGCGGATCGAAAGTGATGGTTCCGCAGGAATTGGCCGCGATCCGGCAACCGTTGATGGTCGAGAAGTCGGTATAGGTCCCCGTGATGCTCGTGGCACGCAGGGCAGTGAGTCCGCCCTGCCCCGCGATGGTGCCGTTGATCACGATGTCTGCCGGGGTCGAGCCCGTCTTGATCGACAGCGCATCTGCGGCAAAGCCACGCCGGGTATCGAAGGTCATGCCCCCCGTGTTCTGCACGTAGAAGCCGCCGCTGATCGTCACGGCCATGTTGCCAGCATCGAGCAGGGTCCGGCCCGCCAGCCCGGTATCGACCGTGGCGAGACGCGCGTCGAGCGCGCTTCCGGTGAGCGATCCGATCGACGGGAGCGCCGCCGAGCTGGCCGCAATCACCCGGGCGGCGCCAAGCTGGAGTGTCCCGCCATGGCCGGAGCCTTCGGCAAGCGCGATGGAGCCCGTCGCCCCATCGATCACGATGTCGCTGCCGGCCGACACGACGAGCGTATTGCCGCCCGCGTTCGCCAGCGACAGCGCTCCGCCGATATTCGCGCTGCCCGTGGTGCGCAGTGCCAGCGTGCCGGTCGCCCCGATCGCACCGTCGGTAGTGCCCCCGCTGGCGACCGCGCCGAGAGTGCCCACGGTGAGCGAGGATCCGCCGTTGACGGTAAAGTCGCCGCCCGAATGGATGCGCCCAAACTCGGCGCTATCGAGCCGATAGCCCGCCGCCGTGCTCGAGGTCGTGCCGAGCACCGCGCCGGCGGTGCCGGTGTTCGAGAGCGTGATCGCGGAAGTGTAGCTGCTCTGTCCCAGGAGGGCGTTGGCACCGAGCGCAATGTCGCCCGAGCCGTACGCGATGACCTTGCCGACCGCGAGGCCTCGCTGATCGATCGTGGCGGCGGTCAGGTCGAGCCGCCCCTTCGCATCGACGGTATCGAGCAGCGTCGCGGACGTCGCGGCGGCCAGCGTGATATCGCCCGGCCCGGGCGTGCCCTGGCTGGTCCCGCCCTCATTGATCGCTGCGGGCGTGGCCGGCGAATATCCGGCGCGTGCGGTTCCCAAGGTCAAGGATCCCGCGGTCGAGCGAAGGCTGATATCGCCTATCGCCTGGGCGAGCCCGACTTGCAGGGCGCCGTCGGTGACGATGCCGATATCCCCGTTGTCCGCAATCGCAGTGTTGACGTTCAACGGCCCGCTAGCCTTCACCAGGATCGCGTCGGCGATAAGCGAGATCAACCCGCCTGCGTCGAGATCGGTAGAGATCGTGATCGCCCCGGACGACGCATTGAGCGACAGGTTGCGTCCTGCGGCAAGGCTGCCGAACGACAGGCTATTGAAGCTGCGGATGGTCAGGTCCTGACCGGTCGTTATCGCCGTTCCGTTCAGCGTAGTGACGTCGATCACGGTCGAAAGGCCGGCGTTGATCGCGCCGAACGCGAGGGTCGTGGCGCGTGCGGTAACGTCATTTGCCGCGCTCACCGTTCCCACGGTAGCGGGTCCGGTGGAAGCGAGGTTAACCGAGCCGCCGGTCGAGGTGACGTCGCCGCCGCTGACCGATCCGGCGGTGATCGCGACGTCGCCCGCGCCGCGAAGGGCGGCAAAGCCAAGCGAACCGGCATTCACCGTCAGCCCCGCTCCCGATGTAGCGCTGCCCAGCGTGGTCGCGCCACTGCTGGCGAGGGTCATCGCTCCGCCCGATTGTAGCGTGGTCGCTGCTATTGACGCTCCGTCGAGCGCGAGCGTCGTGCCTGCGGTCGCCGTCCCCAGGCTCAGAGTGCCCGGGGTCGTGATGCGAAGCGAGGTCCCGGCGGCAACGTCACCGCCAGCTACGTTCGCCGCATCGATCGTCGCCTCCTGACCCGAGGCGAGCCGGGTAAACGAAAGGTCGCCCGACGTGATTGTCAGGCCGGTCCCCGCATCGACCATGCCGAGAGCGGCAGCGCCGGTGCTGGATAGCGCGGTGGCGCCCGCCGATCGCAGCGGGCCGGCCGTGATTGTTGCGCCCTGCAGCGACAGTGCGCCGCCGGCAGTTGCCGCGCCGACCTGGAGGCCGTTCGTCGCGGTGACCTGGACGTTGCCTCCGGCCGCGATGTCGCCGCCCGACACGCTGGACGAATCCACCTTCGTGTTGCCCGTCGAGGTCAGCGAGGCGAAGCTGAAGGGGCCGGACGCGATCGTCAGGTCGGCGCCCGAATTGGCCGTGCCCAGCGTTGTCGATCCGCCGCTCGTGAGCGACATTGCCCCCGTCGAGCGCAACGCAGAAGCCGCGATGGTCGTGCCCTGCAGCGCGAGTGTTCCTCCGGCAGTCGCGGCGCCCAGTTGCAGGGCGTTGGTCGCGGTTACCTGAAGGTTGCCCCCGGCTGCGATATCGCCCCCCGCAACGCTTGCCGAGGTGATCTGCGTATTGCCGGTCGAGGTCAGCGAGGTGAAGTCGAGCGCGCCCGATGTGATCGTCAAACCGGCGCCGGAATTGGCCGTGCCCAGGGAAGTGGCACCACTGCTTGTCAGCGACATGGCGCCGCCCGAACGCAAGGAAGTGGCAGCGATCGTCGCCCCGTCGAGAGCTAGCGTAGTTCCGGCTGTCGCCGTGCCAAGCGTGATTCCACCTGGCGAGGTGACGCGAAGCGATGAGCCTGCGGCGATATCGCCGCCCGCGACGCTCGCGGCGTCGATTGCGGTCGCTTGGCCCGATCCCAACCTGTCGAAGCGAAGTGCGCCGGCCCCGACCGTAAGGTTCGTACCCGCGTCGACCGTCGTGAGCGACACCGCGCCCGGGCTGAGTATAGTGGCCGGACCGGTCGAATGCAGCGCACCGGCCGCGAT
Organism: Novosphingobium tardum; assembly: GCF_042652045.1. Classification (NCBI taxonomy): domain Bacteria; kingdom Pseudomonadati; phylum Pseudomonadota; class Alphaproteobacteria; order Sphingomonadales; family Sphingomonadaceae; genus Novosphingobium; species Novosphingobium tardum. Next base: position 85,818 of record NZ_JBHSDR010000004.1, read on the forward strand.
GCTGGCGCCCTGGAGGCCGAGAGCAGCGCCGCTCGTGACCGTGCCGAGCACAAGTGCATTGGCGGCAGTCACCTGAACACTGCCGCCCGCAGCAACGTCTCCACCCGCAACGCTTGTCGCGTTCACCGAGGTATTGCCAGTCGAAGTCAGCGACGCGAAGCTCAGTGGGCCGGCCTGGATGGCAAGCCCAGCACCCGATGTGGCCGACCCGAGCGCAACCGCGCCCGCGCTGGACAACGTCATATTGGCGCCCGACCGCAGCGACCCGGCAATGATCGACCCGGCATTGATGGAAAGCGTGGTTCCGGCAGTCGCAGACCCGAGCGTCGTCGCGCCGCCGCTGGCCAGCGTCATACCGGTGCCCGACTGGAGCGACGCGGCGTCGATCGTGGCGCCGGTGAACAGAAGCGATCCCCCCGCGGTGGCCGAGGTGCCGGCAATCGCGTTCGTGGCCTTGATCTGGATGTTGCCGGAGGCTCCGATCGTACCGAAGCTCGCCCGGTCGCCGGTCAGCGCCAGGTTTCCGATCGAGCCGGTCGAGCCGAGCGAAACGAGGCCCTGTGCCGTGAAGTCGAGGTTGCTGCCGGCGAAATCGGCAAAGCCGACCACTATGTCGCCGCCCCCAGCGATTACGCCATCGGCGCCGAGGCGCAGCGAGTTCACCGTGAAGTTGCCCGGCACGGCGAACACGGGTTCGAGGATGCCGCCGGTCTGGCCGAATGAGGTCAACTGGCGGCCCGCGGTGATGGAGTCCGCCGTGATGTTCGCACCGACGCTGATTCCGACATCGCCGGAGGACACAATCCTACCGTTGCCGACGACGGATCCCGCTGCTGAGATGTCGACGGTGCCGCCGCTCACCAGCGCATTGCCGACGAGCGAGACATCGCCCGCCTGCGACACGAGCGTGACCGGCCCCGTTGCGGAAAGGCTGACCGGCGTGGCCGCCAGGCCATAGATAAGGCCGTCACGTGCGGTGATGGCGATGCTGGTGCCCGTGATGTTGCCCAGGCCGGTGAAGTGGACCGGCACGCTCTTGCCCTGCCCGATCTGGACGGACCCGCTGAACAGGGCCGAACCGATGCAGATATCGCCTTCAAGACATGCGGCCGAAAGCTGCCCGCCGTCGTCGCCTTGCGTCGCGCCGGGCGCGGGCGCGTTGCGAACGTCGGCCAGGAAATCGCCCCCGGCGAATGTGGCGCCGCGCGCATCAATCGCGTTCGCGACGATCTGGACCGGGCCGGAACCGCCATCGATCCTTGCGCGGTTGCCCACTATCAGGCTGGCGATGTCACCGATTGCTGGCGGGGTCTGCGTGACCAGTCCGCCGGCATCGAGCGAAAGCGCCTGCGGCAGCGCCCCCGCCAAAAGGTTCGCGGCGAGCGCTGCGGCCGGGCCGATGAGGATATCGTCACCCGCAGTCAGTTGCAGGCCGAAGCCTGTCGACAGCGAAGCACCGGGGGTCACAACGATGTCGTTCCCGGCAAGGCCGAGAAGTCCGTCGCTCGCGGCGATGGTGCCACCACCGGCCGCCTCTCCAAGGGTCAGGGTCCCACCGTCGAAAACGACCGAGAAGGATTCGGTCTGCGGGACGAAGACGAAATGCTGTCCCGCCTCGAAGTCGAGGAATCGGCCCGAAGCGTTGCGAACGGTAACGTCCCCGCCCGATGTCAGCACGATGTCGCCGTCGGAAATGTAGCCGCTGCCAGCGCCGCCGGTGATCTCCGTTTCGCCACGCACATCGATGCTGCCGACGCCCCTGATCTGCGCGGGGCCAACAAGATCGAAGCTCGTTCCGGCATTGACCGACAACGCCCCGGTAGCCGCGACGGTCAGGCACAGCGGATCGGAGCAATTCTCGCTGGATACGGAAGTTGCCCGTCCGCTCGACAGGAAGATGTCGCTGGCGGACACCAGGCCGCCGGCGATGCTGCGGATTGCGATGTCGCGATCGGCGGTCAAGGCCAGCATCCCGCCAACCGCGAGGCCGCCGGTGCCCGTTGCGGTCACCAGAATGTCGCCGCCGCTCTGCACGTTGGCGTCGTTGGCGATGCGAATCGGCTGGTCGATGCTCGAGATCGAGACCAGCGGCACGCCGGTCCCCGGATCGGTCGCATCGACGAGAAGCGAGACGAATTTCACCCCGCCGTTGTTTTCGTCCACCGTGTCGCTGATCGTCACCGAGCCCGCGGGCCCGCGCGTGAAGATGCTCTGGTCGCTGACCGCGCTGGTGACGTCGATCGAGACTTCGCCAAGATCGAGACCGCCCTGGAAGCCGGCTGCCGGGCTGGCGCTGATCAGCACGTTTCCGCCCTGCGCCGATCCGGCCGTGCCGCTGGTGCCCGCTGCCCCGGTAGTCTGGCCCACGCCGCCGCTGCCGCCCAGGCCGCCACCCGCGGCATATCCATTGCCATAGAGCGACGCGTTGTTTGTGCGCACCAGCCCGCCCGGCGCGGTGATCGAGATGTCGCCGCCAAAGCCGGACCCGCCGGCTCCGCCAGTGCCTCCAGCGCCGCCGGCCCCGGTCTCGATGTCGACCCCGCCTGTCGCCCCGGCACCAGCGCCGCCACCATAACCATAAGCGATCATCAGCAAGGTGAGATCGTTGTTGACGATCGTGCTGGCGCCGCTGGCGCTCGACAAGGTGACGCGTCCGCCCGTCCCCGTGCCGCCCGCTCCGCCTGACGCGCCGGTCAGGGTTGTCGCATCGAACCCGCTGCCGCCCGCGCCGATCCCGCCGTAGCCGCTCGCATCTGCCGAGAGCCGATTAAAGTTGAGCGCACCGCCGGCCAGCGAACTGCCGAGCGTGATCGCACCGCCAGTCCCCGCACCGCCACTGCCGCCGTTGGAAGCGTCGGTCGCGCTGGTGTCGAACGAAGGCCGGGCGCCGCCGTAGCCGCCATAACCCACCGCGCTGAACGAGGCGGAGCCCGCGTTGATCGTGCCGCCGTCCGCTGCGAAAGTGATCGCACCGCCTGTCCCGGCGGCGCCGTCGCCTCCATCGCCGAAGGTAGTGCCGCCGAACAGCACGCTGCTGCCGCCATCGCCGCCCGAACCGCCGATTCCATCGACGCTGAGCTGCAACGATCCCTCGCCGGGAACGAGGGTGAGCGTGCCACCGGATTGCGCGCCAATGATGGCGGTGCCGCCGGTCGCGCTGCCACCGCTTCCGCCCTTGCCCGAAATGTCGGCAACGCCATCGCCGCTTCCGCCGCGGCCGCCGCTGCCGCCGGTCGCACCGGCGTTGATCTGGCTTCCGGTCAGCGTCAGCACCGCTCCGTTAGCGACGGACACTGAAGCGGTGCCGGCATTGGCCGATCCGCCTACTGCGCCTGTGTTGTCCGCTCCGCTGGCCCCGCCGCGGCCCGCTCCCGCATAAACGGAAAGGAACACGTCGTTGAGCGCGACCTTGCCGCCCGTGACGTCGATTGCCGCGCTTCCTCCGCTGGCATCGCCGCCCAGACCGCCGATCAGTCCATCGGCACCCGAAGCGCCTGAACCTTCGGCGCTCACGCTGATCGAACGGCTGGAACCATCGGTCGTCATCGCGGCGAAGTCGGTGCCGATGGTAAGCTGGGCGGCCCCCCCCGCACCCGCGCCGCCGTTGCCGGCCGTACTCGCGCTCGCGCCGAGTTCGTTCGCGTCGATACCGCCAAGGCCCCCGTACCCATCGGCGCTGACCGAAATATTGCTCGCGTCGGCCGATCCGGAGATCAGGGCGAAGGTGGCGCTTCCGCCCTTGGCAGATCCGCCATTGCCGCGACCCAGGACAGGTCCATCGACGGAGCCGTAGGTATCTCCGCCGTTACCGCCATAGGCATCGGCATCAACCACCACGGAAAGCGCGGTGTTAAAGCCGCTCGAATCAGCCGTATCGACGAGGTCGGCAAGAATGCCGCCGTCGATCGTCAGCGAGGCCGTTCCGCCCTCTCCGTTGCCGCCCTGCCCTGCTTGCGTCGGCGGGCCTGTAAACACCCGCCCACCGTTTCCGCTATAGCCGAAATATGAGCCGTAATTGCCGTTTGCGATCACGTTGACCGTATTCGCCGCGAGCGTTCCGCCGGTCAGCGATACGCTGGCGGTGCCGCCCTTCCCGTCGCCACCGTCGCCGGCCGGCGCATCGTCCGGGCCAAAGCTGTCCGCGCCCGCGCCGCCATAGCCGTCGCTCTGCAAATCGAGCGTTGCGATCGAAGCGCTGCCACCGCTCTGGGTGAAGGTCACGGTTCCGCCGGTGCCGGTTCCGCCCTTGCCGCCGACACCCGAGGCGAGGTTGTCGGAAGTGTTGAAGCCGTCGCCGCCCTGGCCGAGCGCAGAGAGATACATCTGCGACGCGGTGACGGTTCCTGCATTCGCGTTGAACGAGACGGTGCCGCCGGTGCCGTCTCCCCCTGCGCCCGGCAGGGTCGTCAGCGCCTCGACGGCCACTTCCCCGCCACCGGAGCCGCCATAGCCGGGCGCGTAGATGCTGACGTAATCGGACGCGAACTTGGCTGCCGGGTCGGTCAGCGAGATGGTGATCTTGCCGCCCTGGCCAAGTCCGTTGAGGCCGCCTGGCGCACTCGGACTTCCGGCATAGCCTTCGGCGCCGATCGAGAGATAACCGCCGGTGGTGAAACTGCCGTCGCCGATGTTGACGGTGATGTCGCCGCCAGTGCCGACGCCACCATCCTGGCCGAAAGAGCCGAAGCCAGTCGATTGGAGATAAATGCTGCCGCCGAACAGCGACCCGCCGTTGCTGATGTTGACGTCGATCGCGCCGCCCTTGGCATCGGGAGCGTCGAAGCTGCCGCGGCCAGAGGAATAGGCCGAAAGATACCCCGTGCTGATCGCTCCGCCATCGGCCGTGATTGCGATGCCCGAAGGCTTCGAGACGCCGCTTCCCGGCGAGTTCGCGTAGGAACTCAGGTAGATCGAGGGCGAATCCAGCAGTCCGCCATTGATGCTGCTGACCGAGATCAGGCCGGTGCCGTCGCTCGAACCTTGCAAATAGCTACTGGAATCGAGGTAGTTTGCGAGCGTGAGGGTCGCGTTGTCGACCGTAAGGGACTGGGTACCGCCCTTTGCCGCACCGCCGTTTTCGGCATAGGCAGCCGTCGAGCTCGAGATGACGCCAATGTTGTAGGTGCCGTTGCGGAATGCGGCATCGATGATACCCGCGTCGGCATTGTGTGGATTAACGTCATTGCCGAACGAGGCAGCGGAAAAGGCTGAGAGCTGGGCGGACCCGAACGACGCTCCGCCCGAAATGTCGAGCGTTACCGATCCAGCCTGGCTGGCGGCGCCATTGTCTGGGAAATAGAACTGCTGTCCCTGGTAGTTGGCCCTGTCGGCGTTCGCGCTGAGCGACAACGTGGCCGTCGGCGAGAACGACAGGGTCGGTCCATCGCCGCGCGATACCAGGCTGACCGAGCCCGCATCAGCTGCGCCCGCGCCGAGCCCGCCGATCCCGCCGCGCGCATCCGCGCTCATCGAGACGTTCCCGCCAATGTTGGCGGTGGCCTTGTCGATGGTCACCGCCACCGATCCGCCGCTGGCATCTTCGCCAAGCACCGCGGGATCGAGATTCTGGGTTTCGGGATCCAGCGCGAGCCGGCCGAAACCATCTGCGTGCGCGTCGAAGGTTCCGCCGACGAAGAGATTGCCCCCGTTGGAGATCGTCGCGTCGATCTTTCCGCCCTTCGGCCCGTTCGTGGCCGTGACGCCGAGATTGCCGGTTACGGTGAGCGAAGATTCGGTGCCGTCCACTGATATCCCGACGGCGTTGCCCGCCTCGAGCGAGAGATTGCCAACCGTAGTGACCGACTGGGAGGGATCCTTGACCGTAAGGGCGATGGAATCACTCGCGACTGCGCGCGTGTCTCCGTTGAACACGGCATTGCTGATCGCAATGTTTCCGCCCGGCACCGGTGTCGTCGCATCCGGCTGCCCGCCGACGACCGAATGCCCGGACGACAGCACGATCCGCCCGTCGACGAGGCCGGCACTCGATGCCGCGTTGTATCCGAGATTGCCGGATACCAGCATCGTCAGCGCATCGTTCTTGGGAACCGCGACGAGATACTGACCGTGAGGAGCGGTGTCGGCCACCGAACTGGTGGTCGTGCCGGTGTGGACGACGCCGTTCTGATCGGTGGTGCCCACCGTGACATTGATGTCGAACAGGCCGTTGTTCATCGTCAGGTCGGCGGCTTCGGCCCCGACATAGGCGACCGAGCCACCGCTGCTGACCGTGCCGCCCTGAACCACGCGCGGCGCGACGAGCGCGATGTAGCTGTCCTGTGCCAGAGTGGAAAGCAACGCGCCCTGGTTGACGGTGATCGATGCTCCCGGAACGGTCGCCTGACCCAGGCTAATCGTGCCGGCAGCGTTGGTGAACTTCTGTCCGTCCGCAGCTTTGTCGTCGATGAGTACTGGGCTTGCGGTGAGGAGGAGCGAACCGACGTCGAAGACGGCGCCTCCACCGACCACCCAGCCGCCGGGGTTATAGAAGAATATCTTCCCGCCGCTGGCGTTTACCGCGCCATTGATCGCCAGGGTGCTGGTCAACGAAGGCGACGAGACGACCCGGTTGAGAACCGAATAGGCGCCGCCATCGCGCGCGAAATTGAGCGACGTGTTGGCATTGAGGAATACCGACGGGTCGGTGACGTCCCAGTCGATCAGCGCGTCGTTGGCGGTGACATTGAACGAATCCTGCGCGGCGCTGCGGGTCGGCGCATCCGCGCCGAAAACCACCGTCGGCGTGCCATTGACGGCCTGCGCCTGCGCCGGTTGCGGGCCAAGCGCCAGGGAGAGCGCAGCCGCGGAAAGCGATACTCCCGCCAGCAACCGCGCCGGTGTGCGGGTGGCTGGTGCTGAGTTGGGCCGAGTGCTGTCGATGCCCGTCATGTCAAATGCCTTCCATCGTACAAACTACAGTCAACACAATCGCTTACCAGCGCCACGGAGCGAGCTGGAGTGTAAGATTCAGGAGCAAGCGGACGTCGCCCTTGACGTTCTGGGTAAGGGTGTCGCGCAGCGGCACAGCGACCAGCGCATCCAGCCGCGCGGAATCGCGGATGCTGGCACGCACCCCGGCGCCGGCCGAATAGAGCTTCTGGGGATCGAGGCCGTCGAACGCGCTGTCCTTGTTCCAGACCCAGGCAGCATCGAAAAATGCGTAGGGCTGAAGCGCGGTGCCTCCGGCAGTCTTCGGCAAGAGCGAACCGACGCGGACCTCGCTGCGGAAACCGACGCCGGTGTCGCCAAGAATCGAGCCCGGATCGTAACCGCGTCCGATGGTGTAGTTGCCGCCCGAAAATTCCTCGTACGAAAGCAGCGCATCTGGCGAATACTGGATGCGCGGAGCCAGCGAGAGCGTGACCGACCGGACAGGGCGATAATCGAACTGGCCGGCGGCGCGCAGCACGAAGGCGGTCGGATCGCCTTCGATCCTGCTGGGCGTCGGCTCGCCCGTGGCGAAACAGCCTGCGGGCGCGCCGCTGCAATCGCGCGTTGCGCCGAACACGTCGATGCCCTGCCGCGCCTCGACGCTCATGAGCCAGGACCAGTGAGGTTCGAGCGGCGTGAATCCGTCGCGCCCGGAAAGGCTCTGCGGGCTGATACCGTTCATGTCCAGCCGGGCGAACGCGACCCGCAAGTGATCCTGGTTGAGCGCTATCCCGCCAAAGTCGACGTTCTGGTCGATCAGGTCGAAGCCGACCGCGCCGGTGACATTGCGGGTCTGCGCGCGCACGAAAGGGTAGGCCGCCTCGCCGCTGGCCACCAGCGTGCGGGATTCGATCGGCGGTCCGCTGGTCAGTGAAGGCCGGGTCCAGCCGTAAGTAAAATCGCCGCGCAGGGTCAGGCCCTCGCTGCCCACACGCATCTCGTGGCCGGCCTGGAGGACGATCTGTTCATCGAAATCGGAGGTCGAAAAGACGCTGACGGTGGTTGCGTCACCCAGCCCGGTCAGCCCGGTAGCTTGAGCGCGCGCCAGTCCGCTCCACCGCCCGATGGCCTTGCTACCGAGGTTCTGGACGGTGAAATCGGCATAGAACGGCGTGCGTTGAACCGTGACTTCGCCGACCACCTCGCCCGGCGCGCCATCGACAGGGCGAAGCGCCAGCCGCACATCGAGACCGGGAATGTCCCGCGCCAGCAGCAGGTAACGCTCGGCCCGGTTGGTATTGAATACCGGGTCCTGCTTCAGCTTCTCGACGTAGCGGAGCAGCAGCCCTTCCGATGCGCCTGCGTCGCCCTTGATCTGCACCTTGGTCATTCGCGCGAGAAGAAGGTCGAGCTTCACGTCCCCGCTCTCGATGGTCTGGGGAGGAACCTGTACCGCGGCGAGATAGCCCGCCTGGCGAAGCGTCGTTGCAGCGCGATCGCGGATTTCGCAGATCACCGCGACGGGCATCTCGCGGCCAACGAATTCGCGGTAGCTCCCCGACAGGTCGACGCCCGGAACCTGGTCGGCGCCGGCGAATGTCACCGACCGAAGCGTTAGCTTGATCCCGGCGAAGTCAGGGCTGGCGAGCGGGCAAGGCGCACGTTGAACTTCATCGCCCGCGATCTCGACCGGATTGCGATTTTCGCGCAGGGCACCTTCGATCACGCCGCGCTCGATCTCTTCGCGTGTGGGGGCGGTGACAGTACCGGGCGGCGGTGTCGGAGGGGGCGTGGCCTGGGCCAGGGCCGGAACGGAGAACAGCAGCAGCGCCGGCGTTCCCGCCAGGCCCGCCAATACCCGGCGGCCGTTTTTCCTGGCTTCGCGTGCTTGCCCCATTTTCACCCCGTCTTCCCCTCGTTGCGAACTAGTGCGCAGGCCCTTCGATCGCGGTCGCTGCGGCGCGCCGTTCGAGATTTGACGCCAGCAGATCGACCTGCGCGAGGCAGCCTCGCTCAATAAGCAGGCTGGCCAGCGCGTCGGGATCTTCCGGCACCGAATCCGGCGCCAACGTCACCACTTCGAATTCCACGCCCTTGCCCGGCTCCGTCCCGGGCACGGCATCGTCGGTGCTGCGATAGCTGCGGCCCGAGATCGGTGGTACCACTGCTGCCGGCCAGGCGATCCCCGCGGTGCGACGCGGCCACTGCAGCCTCACCATCCCGCCGCCGTCGGCCTCGCTGAACCAGGTGAAGCGTCGCGCGTCGCTGTTGGTGCGCCAAAGGTAGAGATCGCTCCCCTGGGGCACGCAGACCTTGCCGCCCCGGTCGATGTCGGCCAGCCAGACAGTCGGCGCGGCAGGTTCGCCGCTGTCTCCCATCGGAAGCCCCCGCACCGCGCCCGCGCGCACCGTCTGCGGATTGTTGAGCGAACGCGAAAGCAACATCATCGTGCTTCGGTCGCGCATCACGCGGCTGTCGATCGTGAAGCTGCCCTTGCCTTTCATGATCCGCGTGCCCGCCTGATCGAGCACGGTTACCGCGTCGTCCTTTTCAAGCTTAACCGTCGCCCCGGCGGCAAGTTTCCGCCCCACCGGGTAGGCGGCAGCCGAAGGCCCGGTGGCGCGGACCACGACCGCCTGCGCCGCTGCCACCTGCGGCAGCGCGGCGCCGGCGGTCGCTAGGACCGATGCCATAATGCCAAGGGCCGGGCGATGGATCACCGCATGCCGCCAGGCGCGCCGCCGCTCAGCGCGTTGGCCAGCACATCGAGCTGGGCGTGGCAGCCCTTGTCGGCCAACAGCCCGGCGATCCCCAGCTCGTCGGCCGGCACATTCGAGACGAACTTGGTCACTATCTTGACCGTCGGACCGACCGGATCGGCGAATGTGTAGACCCCGCCATCGGTCAACGGCAGTTCCGCAGTCGGCCATTGGCGCAGCGGGCTGCCCCTCTTCCATGTCACGGGAACGGGCTTGCCGCTCGCCCCGGTCAGCTTGGCCGACGCATCCTCTGCCCGGTTCGGGCGCCACAGCACCAACGAGGTCGGATTCGAGACGCAATAGGTTCCGCCCTTGCTGACGTCGACGTACCAGATGCTGTCGGGCGCGGTCGGCGCAGCGGCGGCGCGCGCCGCGCTGGGAGCTCCGCGCACAGCCCCGGTACGGGTGCGAGGAGCGGCAGTGCCGGTCATCAAGCCGGCGACCCGGCTGGCCCCCTGCTGGTCGCGGGACACCGTGCTGTCCATGACGAAGTTGCCCGGCCCCGCGAGTACCCGCGAGCCGGCCTTGTCGATGACCGTCAGCCGGTCGCCTGCCTTCAGCGTAACCTTGGCGCTGGCCGGCAACTTGCGGCCCTGGGGATACTGCGCGGCGGACGGACCGGTAGAGCGGACGACCACCGCCTGCGCCTGTGCCAGATCAGCCCCCGCAAGCGCGGCGACGCCGGCGATGGCGGCGATCAGCGTGCGGGCGGCCGGCCGATGCGTCGGCCTCGTGTCAGCCCAGAACATAGCTTTCTCCTTTATGCGTTTGCTGCAGTCGTTCGAGCAGGTTGCCCAGGGCCGGGTCCTGTCCCATCGCTGCCAATTTGTCTGTGAGACGCTTCACAAGGGTGATGTCGCCTGCGTCGTGGGCGAGGACCAGCTCTGCCACCGCCGCGCGCCCGACGGGCTCGGTGGACGGTACGGTCTCGAAAACGTCGACCGGCGTCGAACGCCCTCGCAAGGTCACGCGTCCCATCGGCCGGAACCAGTCCAGCCCCGAACGCTCCATAGCTTCGCGGCTGACCAGCACGCTCGTGTCGAGCGCCTTGTTGGCGGCCTCGAGGCGGGAAGCAGTGTTCATCGCATCGCCGAGCGCGGTGTATTGAATGCGCCCTTCTCCGCCGAAATTGCCTACGATCGCCGGGCCGAAGTGGACGCCGACCCTGGTCTTGCCGATCGGCGGCACGCCTTCGGGCGCCGACCGGCGAAATTCCTCGCCCGCCTCGTGCATCGCCCAAGCCGCGCGGATCGCTCGGGTGCCGTCATCGGGATAGGAAATCGGTGCGCCCCAGAAGGCGACCACCGCATCGCCAACAAACTTGTCGAGCGTGCCCCCATGTTCGAGCACGATCGCACTCAACCGGTCGAGGTAGGAATTCAGAAGCTGCGCCACCATCTCAGGCGCGATCGCGTGGCTGAGCTTCGTGAAGCCTTCGAGATCGGAGAAAACGCAGAAAATCTCGCGCTTCTCCCCATGGAGCGAGAGGCGGTCCGGGTTGCGAAGGATTTCCGACGCCACCGAACGCGGCAGGTATTTGCCGAGCGCGCCTTGCGCGAATTCACGCTGCTTGGCGCCGATTACGCGCATTGCGCCGCTCGTCGCGGTGAAGGCGAGCAGCCAACCGACGATCCAGCCCATCGAAGCAAGGCCCAGCGTGTCGACGCCCCACCGCTCCAGCAGGAACGGCAGCGACAGGAACACGGTGAACTGCAACAGCACGGCCAGCCCGACCACGGCGCCGTTACTCATGATCAGGGCCGTGCCCGCGCCGCATGCGACCACGACCGCGGCGGCCGCCCACTTGGCCCAGCCTGGAAACGTGCGGGGGATCGCGTGATCGAGCAGTTGTGCGAGCATGCTCGCATGAATCTCGACACCGATCGTGCGCGTCGCGCCGGTCACCGGATCCCCGGTGCGGGTAAACGGCGTGTCGAACTGGTCGAAATCGGAGAAGTCGCCGCCGATCAGGACATAGCGACCACGGATCGTGTCGGCGACCAAGGGCGCGGTGGCCGGGTCGGCAAGAAGGTCGATCGGGATTTTATCGAACACCGGTCGGTCGGACGAAAGCGGGACCCGGTAACGGATCGGGCCGGTGAAGGTCGCAAACCTGCGGTCCGCATCTGCGGTATTTTGCGTCAGCGCCACCGAAAGCAGGGTCGGCAATCCCTGATACTGGTGCGGCCAGCGCCGGGCGACGCCGTCCGAATCGGTTTCGAGAAGGATGCTGGCGGGCTGCACGGTCTTGCTGCGCGCAGCAGCGATATAGGCGCGCAAGTCGCGCTCCTGCTCGTAGGTTATCGCGCTCTTGTTGGTTCGCGCATCGGCGAAGGCAAGGAACGTCGGCGTCTTCATCGCGTGTAGCGAAGACTGCAGCAGCGGATCGTCGTCCTGCGGTGAATCGAACAGGATATCGATCCCAACCCCGCGCGAGCCCATCGTGTCGATCTGCTGCAATGCGCGGGCGAGGATCGTGCGATCGACGGGCGAGATCTGGCCCGTCGCGCGATTGGTGTCGGCGGTATAGACGACAAGAACGACACGCTTGTCGGTGTCGACGCCCGGAGCAAAGTTTGCCGCGCGCACGTCGTAAAGCGCGTTTTCGGCGTCGCGCAGCAGCGGGAGCTGCCAACTCGCGCGTGCGATGACGAGCGAGATGAACACAAGCAGCACCGCGATCGCAACGCGTTCCCACCCAAGCTGCGACAGCCCGCGGCGCGCGACGCGCTCGAGCTCTACCGACTGCTTTCGGGGTGTTCGGCGACGTTCGATCATTGGTGCGCGGCGCTCGCGAGGGTAGCGTGAACAGACTTGCTCATTGCGGCCGTCGTCATCGGCGCCGACGGGCGCAGCAGCGGCCGTGCGCCATCGCCGATAACTGCGAAACCGGCCCAGTAATACGGGTGCGAAGTCTGCGGATCGCGCATGAGCTGCTGCTGCGCGGCGAGCAGGGCATCGCCGGTCGCGACCCCGGGCCCCGCCGAGAACAGCCCGGTAATCAGCCTGCCGGTCGCATCGAAATCGTCAGGCGCAGGCCAGTGGCTGGCAAGCACCGCCCGCCCCCCGGCTCCGATGAACGAGCGCACCAGCCCGTCGAGCGCACTGCCGCCGCCGCTGGCGATGCCCGCCGCGCGCGTCGTCACTACATCCGCTTCACCCGCCGTGTCGCAGGCCGAAAGGATGACCATGTCGGCATCGAGATGCAGGTCGAAGATCTCGCTGAAGGTGAGCAGGCCATCCGATTTCTCGCTGCCGAACGAGGTGAGCAGCGCGGGCCGCGTCGGGCAGTCGGGACTGGGTGGCGTAACCAGGCCATGCGTCGCGAAATGGAGGATCCTGAACTGGTCGAGGTCGGTGCGCGCCTTGATCGCGGTGTCGCTAAAGGCGCGACCGACCATCAGGTCGCTCCCCTGCGGGCCGACAAGACTGCGAGCCTCGATCAACTCGGCGTCAGAAATGGGGTTGTTCCACGCCGCGAGCGGCCAGTCGCAACCGAGGTTCTGGTCACCCCGGACCGAGCGGACGCCCAGACTGCCGCCGCTGCCGTTGATCGTCGCGTTCTTGCCGAGGCCAAGGTATGCTTCCTTCGCGCTCGACGGCGGCAGGTTGCGCGCGTCGATGAACGAACGGGCCGAGACCGCGGTCGAAACGATCCGGTCCTTCCCCAGCCAGTCGACCATCGTATCGTCGAACGCGTCCGCATTGGGCTTCTTGTTGGCGGCATCGTAGCGCGCGACCGAGTCGTCGTTGACAACCAGAAGGTTGATCGGAAGCTTCAGCATCGCCCCGTCGGGCTCGAAGACGATGTGGTGCGCCGCGAGAAGATCGGCATTGGCGGGTCCGAGCAGCGCGACATAAAGCTGGCGGGCCAAACCTACCTTGAATGGCTCCGTCACGTATTGCTCGCCATCGTAGCGCGAGATGCTGTCGCGAAGCTGCATGACCAGCCGCTCCATCTCGTTCGCGCTGAGGTTGGCCCTGTAGCCCGTCGCGTGCGTCGGCGTCGCGGTATAGACGTAGACGGACTGGCCAAGCACGGCGACCTTCGCATAGGCCTCGTTCGCCCTGAGGCCCTGCTGCAGTTCGGCTTCGGTCAGGCCATGTTGGGCAACGGCACGATACCGCGGGAAGGCGCTCAAGCCCACAATCGTTGCCTGCTGCTGCGCTTCGAGCGTCTTGATCTGGCCGTCGAGGGCGGCAAGCTCGTCGGCGCGGGCAGCCGCATCAGCCAGTCCCGAAATCGCGGCATACTGCATCCGCGAGCGTTCGATCGAGCGGGTCAGGCTGACAGACTGGCGGAAAAGGCGCGAGGCATCGTCGCTCCCCCCCGAAAGCTCGCGGGAAAGGACCGCTTGCGTTTCGGCGACGCCTGGACGGACCAGGATTTGCGAGGCGGCGAAGAATTCCGCAGATGCCTTGGGATCGGTGGCCATCCGACCGACCAGCAGGTCGAAGTAGGGGTTCATCTGGTTGCTTAGCCCGGAAAGGGCATCGCGGCGGTCGAACGAACGAGCGATGACCTCGCGATAGATCGCCAAGGCTTCATCGGTGCGCCCGCGCCGGACGAGGAACGCCCCCAGCCGCGCCTGGATCGCGGCCAGGCTGCGCGTCTCGGGATAGCGGACGGCCACGATCTGGGCCGCCGAACGCAGTTCCTGTTCGGCGGCCGCGAAGTCGCCCGCCGCCTCGTCGATCGTGGCGACGTCGGTCAGGATCTGTGCGCGCAACCGGACAATCGAGACGACCCGGCCATTACGCACCGCGACGGCGCGACTGAGTGCGTCGAGCAGGCTCGCCCGGGCAGACACCGGATCGCCCATTAGCCGCTGCGCACTGCCCTTCAATGCCTCTGCCTGGGCGTCGAGGATCAGCGCGCGTTCTTCGGGGCTGAGCTTGAGGTCGTCGGTCAGGCCGAGCGCGCTGCCTGCGGCATCGCTGGCGTTGACCCGTCGCGCAAGCTGGGGCGTTACCTCGAGCCGTTCGCGCAGAATGTCGGATCCCAATGCGCTCTGGACACGCAAAGGCTGAGCCAGGCGAGCAACAGCCTCGCGGTACCGGCCTTGGTTCAGCAGGTGAATCGCTTCGTAGTTGCGACGCAGCCGTTCGATCACCGCGTTTCCGGCGGGCAATGCGGCGGCTTCGGCGAAAAGGCGGTCGGCCTCGGAAAACTGGGACAGGTTGGAGCGCTGTAGCGCTGCGTTGATCAGAAATTCGCCACGGTCGATCGGCTGGTCGTCCTTGCCCGCCTGGCGCTGCTCCAAAGTTTCGAAATAAGCGGCGGCATCGGCATAGTCGCCGGAATTGTTGCGATGATACCCTTCCGCAAGCGCGGTCTGCGGATCGAGCGTGAGCGCCTGAATGCGCGCATAAGCCTCGCTGTCGCCCAGCGAGGTCGTCGCCACCATGATCTCGCCCGGCAGCAGCTTGTCCGCCATGAGCGAGCGAACCGCGAGCGCGAGCGCCGACTTGTAGGCGGTAAAGCCTTCGACGAACCATACGGTCTTGCCGCGGGTTACGTGCGCAACCGAATAACCAAGCTGAGGATCGCGCCACTCGCAGGCCAGTTCCTCGCCGCCTTGGATCAGCGACGCCTCGACCTTGCGAGCGCCTCCGCAATCCGCCTTGTCGCCCCGGCGCGAGGCGAGCCGGCTGTCGAGCTGGCTGAGCGCGGCAGGGCCATTCGCCCCGCGGAGCGCGAACACGTAGCCAACCGGCAGCGCCGAATCGCGGCAAACGACCGCCCACGCCCGATCCAGAGGACTGACGATGGCGGCGTCGGTGACCCTGCTTTGCACCTGGCATAGCGCATTTCCGCCCGACCCCAGGGGAAAGCTGTCGCGAATCGAGAGCGGGAGTTCCTGCGCCGCGGCGTCCGGCGCGATTGCCAGTGCAAGCGCGGCGGCAAGGCCAGAAAGTCCTGAACGAACAATTCCCGCGCGGACAAGCCGACGCGCAGCCAGCCGTGCCGCATGACGGTCAAAAGCGATTCGCATAAACGGTCCCCTCATGACGGGAACACATGCCGTGTCCCGCCATCGTACTAATCCGTAATGCGGCCCGAGAACTTCCTAGTCCGGTGCAGCCTACTCCCATGAAGAGCGGCGGCCAAGTGTCAGGTTTACGCTTTTTTTATTCGCTTGGCCCGTTAACCTTCAGAATCCGTGGAATGTCGCGACTTCGTCCAGATCAGCGCGTGCCACGTCGAAGCTGTTCACCACGGCATCGGGGTCGCGGAAGCCGATCGCCATGCCCGAGAAGAAGATATGGTCGTCGGGAATGCCGGCAATCGCCCGGACCTGCGGTGAATAGACCGCCCACGCTTCCTGCGCGCAGCTATCCAGTCCTTCTTCGCGCAGAAGCAGCATCACCGTCTGCATCCACATTCCGATATCCGACCACTGCGGCGGACCCATGTAGCGGGGGGTGTGCACCAGCATCAGCACCGGCGCCCCGAAGGCACGGAAATTGTCGGTGAATTGGGCCAGGCGGCCGGTCTTGTTTTCGCGGGCGATGTCGAGCGCGGCGTACATCGCCTCGCCCACGCCGAACCGGCGCTGCTCGTAGGCGCCCGACAGCTCCGGCGGATAGACGTGGTATTCGGGCGCATGGCCCTTGCGCCCCTGGGGGATCACTTCGGCAACGGCAGCGAACAGTTGCTGGAGCGGTTCGCCGGTGAGGAGTTCGGCGTGCCACGGCTGGGTATTGCCGCCCGACGGCGCACGCTGTGCCTTGCGGAGAATGCGCTTCAATATCTCGGGGTCGACTGGCCGGTCGACGAAACGGCGTATGGAGCGCCTGGTCGCAACTGCTTCCGAAACGTTCATCGCGTTTGTTCTTCCTCGAAAAGCCCGGCGAGCTGCTCGACCATGGTGCCGCCCAGTTGTTCGACGTCCATGATCGTGACTGCGCGCCTGTAATAGCGGGTGACGTCATGGCCGATGCCGATCGCGACGAGTTGGACGGGCGATTGCCGCTCGATCCAGTCGATCACCTTGCGCAAATGCTGTTCGAGATAGCCCGCGTTGTTGACCGACAGCGTCGAATCGTCGACCGGCGCGCCATCCGAGATGACCATCAGGATGCGCCGGTCCTCAGGGCGGGCAAGCAGGCGCGAATGGGCCCAAAGCAGCGCCTCGCCGTCAATGTTTTCCTTGAGGAGACCTTCGCGCATCATCAGGCCGAGGTTGCGGCGAGCGTGCCGCCACGGCTCGTCCGCCTTCTTGTAGATGATGTGACGCAGGTCGTTGAGCCGACCCGGCTGCGCGGGCTTGCCTCCGGAAAGCCAGGACTCGCGGCTTTGGCCGCCCTTCCAGGCGCGGGTTGTGAAGCCGAGGATTTCGGTCTTCACGCCGCACCGCTCCAGGGTGCGGGCCATGATGTCGGCGCTGATCGCGGCGATCGAGATCGGGCGGCCCCGCATCGATCCCGAATTGTCGATCAGCAGCGTCACGACGGTGTCCTTGAACTCGACGTCGCGTTCGATCTTGTAGGACAGTGAATGACCGGGCGTCACGACGACGCGCGCCAGCCGGGCGGCATCGAGGATCCCTTCTTCCTGATCGAAGTCCCAACTGCGGTTCTGCTGCGCCATCAGGCGTCGCTGGAGGCGGTTCGCCAGTCGGGTGACGATTCCCTGAAGCCCCTTGAGCTGCGCGTCGAGGTAGGCTCGCAACCGGCCCAGTTCGTCTTCGTCACACAAATCGCGAGCAGCTACGACCTCGTCGTAGGCAGTGGTGTAGGCCTTGTAGTCGAATCTTTCGGGGAGATCCGTCCAGGGCCGGTTTGGGCGCGTGGGCAGCATCCCTTCCTCGCCCTCGTCCGCCATGTCAGCGTCGCTGGCGTCCTCGCTATCCTCCTGCTCGACCTCGCCCTCGCCCTCGTCGTCGCCTTCCGCGTTCTCGCCCGCGGCTTCCGACGGCTGGTCCTTGGCGTCGGATTCGGCGGACTCGTCGCCGTCGTCATCCTCGTCCTTGCCCTCGTCCTCCTCGTCCTCAGGTGGAGGCAGGTCGTCGGGATTGCGGGTCAGCTCGAGATGCTGGAGCATGTCGAGCGCAGTCGACTGGAACGCGGCCTGGTTTTCGATGTTTCGCGCCAGCTCCTCGAAGTCGGCTCCGGCGCGCTCCTCGATCCAGCCGCGGACCATCGCAGTGCCTGCCCTGGCCACATCCGGGACCGGCTCACCGGTCAGCGCCTCGCGCAGGAGCAATGCCAGCGCCGCTTGCAGCGGAACTTCGTCGGCTCGTGCCGCCCGCGCGATCGGGTCGCTCATCACCCGCATCGCCAGCGCCGCATCGAGATTACCGCGCATCCCTGCGTATTTCTCAGAGCCGAGCGCCTCGTACCGAACGGTTTCGACCGCGTCGAAGCAGGCCCTCGCCAGCGCCTCGGACGGCGCGGAGCGAGCGTGAAGCGCGGCGTCGTGGTGCCGTAGCCTCAGGGCGAAGCTGTCGGCAAACCCGCGGGCTTCGGCCACCTGACTCGCCGGCAAGCCGCGCCCCGGCATGGGCACACGGAAGTTGTGGCCCGACTGGGTCGGCGCGTCGGCGGTCCATGCCACCTCGACCTCGGGCTCGTGCGCGACGGCGCGTGCCGTTCCGGCAAGGACGGACTTGAACCGGTCGAGAGGTGAATCGTCAGCCATGCAAGCGTCAGCCGATTGCCTGCCCGGTCTTCGCCCAGTCGGCCAGGAACCCTTCGATCCCCTTGTCGGTCAGCGCGTGTTTGAACAGCTGGCGGATGACCGCAGGCGGAGCTGTCATTACATCAGCGCCGATCTTTGCGCTTTCCAGGACGTGGATCGGATGGCGCACACTGGCGACGAGTATCTCGGTCGCGAAGTCGTAGTTGTCGTAGATCAGGCGGATGTCGCTGATCAGGGCCATGCCGTCGAAGCCGTTGTCGTCGTGGCGACCGACGAAGGGCGAGATGAAAGTCGCCCCCGCCTTGGCGGCAAGCAGCGCCTGGTTGGCGGAGAAGCACAGCGTGACGTTCACCATCGTACCATCAAGCGTGAGCTTGCGGCAGGTCTTCAGGCCATCAACCGTCAGCGGCACCTTGATGCACACGTTGTCGGCGATCATCCGCAGGATTTCCGCCTCGCGCATCATCCCTTCGTGATCGAGCGCGACGACTTCCGCGCTGACCGGGCCGGAAACCAGTCCGCAAATCTCTTTCGTCACTTCGATGAAATCGCGCCCGGACTTGGCGATCAGCGACGGGTTGGTCGTCACGCCGTCGAGCAGGCCGCTCTCGGCAAGATCGCGGATTTCGGCGGTGTCGGCGGTATCGACGAAGAATTTCATGGGCCCGGTGGCTTTCGTTCGGGAAGCGATTCCCAGTTGCTATAGGGAGCGCTCCCGGCGCTGTCAGTCTCCGATTTTGGCAGTGGATCGGTTGCCGCCGCCGCCCCTGTCGCGTTTCCGGCGCAGCCCCCATATAGGCCTCTTCGATGAACCGCGTTCGCCTTCTCGTCTTCAATGCCGCGCTCGGCCCGCTCGACTATCGCGTGCCCGCCGGGATGGATGTCGAGCCGGGAAGCGTGGTCGTTGCACCCCTCGGACCGCGGCAAATCGTCGGGATCGTGTGGGAGGCGGATCGTCTCCCCGCAGCCGAAGTGCCCGACGCCCGCCTCCGCCCGCTGCTGGAAGTGCTGCCGGTGCGGCCGCTGGCCGCTCCGCTGCGCCGGCTGATCGAGTGGACCGCGGACTATTACTGCGCCTCGCTCGCATCCGTCGCCCGCATGGCTCTGTCGAGCGGCGCGGCGTTGCGCGGGGGCGGAACACTGACGGAGTACCGCCTTACCGGACAGGTTCCCGAGCGTATGACCCCGCAGCGGGCTGCGGCGCTCGATCTGCTGGAAGGCGAGCAGGCGACTATCCGCGAGCTGGGCGAGATCGCCGGGGTTTCAGAAGGCGTGCTGCGCGGCATGGTCAATGCGGGAATGCTCGAGCCTGTCGTCGTCGACATCGACCGCCCCTACCCGCGCGCACACGCCGATCATTTTCAGCCGCTGCTGACCGAGCATCAAGCGCAAGTCGCGGCGCGGTTCGTCGCCTGTGTGAAAGATTCCCGCTTTCACCCGTTCCTGCTCGACGGCGTGACGGGATCGGGCAAGACCGAGGTCTATTTCGAAGCGATCGCAGCGGCGCTGGAAGCCGATCTGCAGGTTCTCGTCCTGTTGCCCGAGATTGCCCTCACCGAGAATTTCCTCGCGCGCTTTTCGGCCCGGTTCGGTGCGCCGCCGGTGGTCTGGCATTCATCGCTCAAGTCGACCGAGCGCCGCCGCGCATGGCGCGCGATCGGGCGCGGCGAGGCCCAAGTCGTCGTCGGAGCGCGTTCGGCGCTATTCCTGCCGTTTGCCCGCCTAGGCCTGATCGTCGTCGACGAAGCGCACGAAGTCTCGTTCAAGCAGGACGACGGCGTCCGCTATAACGCGCGCGACGTCGCGGTGATGCGCGCCCGGTTCGAAGGCGTGCCCGCGATCCTCGCCAGCGCGACCCCCGCGATCGAGAGCCTGCAGATGGCCGAGGCGGGAGTTTACGAAAAGCTCGATCTACCGGCGCGGTTCGGCGGAGCCCAGCTTCCTGCCATCGAAACGCTGGACTTGACGAAGGACCCGCCCGAGCGAGGGCGGTGGTTGGCGCCGCCCCTCGTCGAAAAGCTCAAGGACCGCCTCGAAAAGGGAGAGCAATCGCTGCTGTTCCTGAACCGGCGCGGGTATGCGCCGCTGACCTTGTGCCGCCACTGCGGCTACCGCTTCCAGTGTCCAAATTGCTCGGCCTGGCTGGTCGAGCACCGTCTTTCCGCCCGCCTCGCCTGCCATCACTGCGGACATGAAACTCCGCCGCCCGCGCAGTGCCCGGAATGCGGCGAGCCGGACTGCCTTGTCGCCTGCGGTCCGGGCGTTGAACGGATAGCCGACGAGGTTGCCGAAATCATGCCGACCGCGCGCGTTGCCGTCGTCACCTCCGACACTCTTACCAGCCCGGAAAAGGCGGCGCAGTTCGTCGCCGAGGCCGAAGCGGGCGCAATCGACGTTATCGTCGGCACGCAACTGGTCACCAAGGGCTATCACTTCCCCGACCTGACGCTTGTCGGCGTGGTGGATGCCGACCTCGGCCTCGAGGGCGGCGATTTGCGCGCAGGAGAGCGATGCTTCCAGCAGATTGCACAGGTCGCCGGCCGAGCCGGCCGCGGGACCAAGCCGGGAGAAGTTCTGATCCAGACGCGCCATCCCGAAGCGCCGGTGATCGCCGCCTTGGCCGCGGGAGACCGCGATGCGTTCTATGACGCCGAAACCGAGGCCCGGCGCGAAGCAGGCGCGCCGCCTTTCGGCCGGTGGGCGGCGATCATCGTGTCGAGCGAGGACGAGGCGGAGGCGCGCGACGCAGCGCGCGCGATCGGCGGAGCGGCGCCCAATCTGCCCGACGTCGCGATCCTTGGACCAGCGCCGGCCCCGTTGTCGCTTTTGCGCGGACGGTTTCGCTACCGCCTTTTGATCAATGCCCGGCGTTCCGCCGAGGTGCAGCGGGTCATCCGCGAATGGCTTGGACCCTTGCGCTTTCCCAATGGCGTCCGGGTCGCGGTCGACATCGATCCCTACAGCTTTGTCTGAAGGACCTGCCGGCGGCGCGGTTCAGTAGTCCGGTTCTTCCCCGGCGAAGACCTTGCGGGCCTGGGTTGCCAGATAGGCCATCGCCGCAGCCCACGGCTGGTGCCCATGACTGATCCGGGCGACGCCGAGTTCGGCGAGTTCACGGTGGGTCGGCCCGGACTTCGAGCGCAGGATGTTGACCGGCAGGGGCGAACCCTCGCAGATCGCCGAAATCGCCGCGCGATCGGCCATGAACGGCACGAACAAGCTCCGCGCCCCGGCATCCGCGTACGCTCGGGCCCGCTCCAGCACCGCTGCCACAAGTGCGTCGCGCGCGGTGGCGACATCCTGGCCGCGAAAGACGTCGCAGCGCGCATTGACGAAGATGCCCGTGCCGGCCGCTGCCGACAGCCGGGCTGCTTGCTCGGCGACAGGCAGCAGTTCGTTTCGACCGGGCAGCCGGTCTTCCATGTTGATCCCCGCCGCGCCCGCTTCGAACGCCATGCCTACCGACCGGCCGACAGCGGCTGGATCCGCGCCGTAGCCCGATTCGAGGTCGATCGTGACCGGCAGGTCGGTCACCGCCAAAATCCGCTCAAGGTTAGACAGCACCGCGTCCAGCGGGAAGTCCTCGCCGTCCTTCAGGCCCTGCGCTTCCGCTACACCGTAACTGCCGGTGGCGATTGCGCGCGCGCCGGCAGCCGCGACCACCTTCGCGCTGCCTGCATCCCAGATGTTCACCAGAAGCAACGGCTTGCCCGGAACGTGCAGGGCGGCGAACTCTTCGACCTTGTTCATCAGGCGGCTCCCTCGCGCTCAAGAAGCTGGCGTTTGATCTCCAGACCATAGGCATAGCCGCCGAGATTGCCATCGGAACGGATCACCCGATGGCAGGGGATGAGTACGGCCACGTTGTTGGCACCGTTCGCGGACCCTGCGGCGCGCACCGCATTGGGTTTGCCTACTGCCGCCGCAATCTCGGCATAGCTGCGCGTCTCGCCCGGGGGGATTCGGCGCAACTCGCGCCACACCGCCTGCTGGAACGCCGTGCCGTCGACGTCGAGCGGCAGGTCGGGCATATTGCCCGGATCGTCGCAGGCGGCCACCGCGGCTGCCAACAGCGGGGCGAAGGCTTTGCCCCCACGGACCAGCTCGGCGCGCGGGAAACGGCGGCGAAGTTCATCCTCGTCTTCGTTGAAGGCCAGGCGGCAGATGCCCTTGGCTGTCGCCGCGAGCAGCATCGGGCCAAGGCTGGTCCGCGCGACGTCCCAATGAATCGTCACTCCTTCCCCGCCATTCCGCCATGCTGTCGGAGCCATCGCCAGTTCCTTTGAGCTGTCCGCGTAGAAGCGGCTCGGCGCCGCATAGCCTGCATCGTAGATTGCTTCGGTCACGTTGCCTCCTTCCTCGAGCGCGGCGCGCGCCCGGGCCATGCGCCGCTCGCGCGCGAATTGCGCCGGGCTGAGGCCGGTCTCGCGCTTGAACAGCCGCTGGAAATGATGCGGCGCATAGCCGACCGCGCGGGCCAGATCGTCAAGGCGCGGCGGATCTGCCCCTCCGAGCAGCGCCACTGCCTGTTCCACCGCCGTGCGGTCGCGGCCAACCTGGTCCGGGCGGCAGCGCAAGCAGGCGCGATAACCGGCGGCGCGTGCCTGTTCGCCACTTGCGAAGAATTCCACGTTCTCGCGCCTGGGCCTGCGCGCCGGGCAGCTTGGCTTGCAATAGATGCCGGTCGTCTTGACCGCTCCGACGAACTTGCCGTCGAGGCTGCGGTCGCGCCGGTCGAATGCGGCGAAGGCGAATTCGGGGTCGATCTTTTCCATGCCGCAGAGTTACGCCCACCACGAAGCAGTCGCATCCCGATTCTTGCGGTCAAAGCGAATTAAGCGGGGAACCGGTGGTCTCGCCGGATTGCGCCGGCCGATGTTGACGCTAGCATCCCCGGCCATGCTTCGCGCCGCGTTTCTGCTGATCCTTCTCCTCCTGGCCGGGCCCGCGCGTGCGGAACCGTCGGATATCGCGGCAGCCGGGCGCGGCGTCGTGCGGGTCGTACTGGTGTCGAACGACGGCGGCTCGGTCCAATACGTGGGTCATGGTTCGGGCTTCGCGGTTGCGCCGGATCTCGTGGTTACCAACGCTCATGTCGTTGCACCGCTCCAGCAGGACGACACGATGATCGTGGGCGTGGTGCCGAGCGAAGGGAGCTCGGGCTATATGGCGAAGGTCGTTGCCTATTCGCCGCGCAACGACCTCGCCCTGCTCAAGCTCACCGACAAGGGCGCGATACCAGCACTCACCTTGTTTCAGGGTGCAGTGGCCGACGGCGCCGAAGTCTATGCGGTGGGCTATCCCGGCAACGTGGACCAGGCTCAGGGCCTGAGTTTGGCGGAGATCGTCGCGCCGCAGGCCGCCGTGAAGACACGCGGCTACATGTCCGCGGGCCGCTCCTCGCGCGAATTCGACACGCTGCTTCACACCGCACCGGTCGGAAGCGGAAACAGCGGTGGTCCTCTGCTCGACAGTTGCGGGCGCGTGATCGGGGTCAACAGCTTCGGAACATTGTCCGAAGGCGCCGATTCCGAGTTTTATTTCGCTGTCTCCATGCGCGAAGTGGCGACGTTCCTGCGCCAAGCCGGTGTGCAGCCGCGCGTCAGCGGGATGCCCTGCCGCAGCATTGCCGAACTCGATGCCGCCGAAACCAAACGCCAGCAGGCGGATCGACTTCAGGCCGACGCGATCGCTCGCCAGCAGGCCGACCGACTTGCGTTGAACCGCAGCAGGGCGACACGCGAGGCCGAGTTCGCGGTGCTGGACGAGCGGGACAACGGGTTGGCCCTCGCGCTGCTGCTAGCCATGTTCGCGCTGGCGGCGGGCGGCACTGCGGCGCTGTACCATCAACGCGAGGATCGTCGGAGCGCGACCATCGCGGGCGCCGTGGCAGCGGGACTGCTGATCGGGGCTGGATTGGCTTGGCTGAGCCGCCCGTCGCTGGCCTCCATCGACGAGCGCGCGGCCGAAGCGCTCGCCGCTCCATCGCCAACGGCCACGGGCGGAGTGGAGCAGCCGACGCCGGGAGCTGGCGCGCTTACCTGCATATTCGATCCCGAGCGTAGCCGGGCGACCGTCTCGGACGTGGCCGACGTCGCGCTGGACTGGTCGGCGGATGGCTGCGTCAACGGGAGGACTCAATATGGCCTTGCGAACGACGGCTGGTCGCGGATCCTCGTCCCGAACGACGAGGCGACGATCTCGCTCAACGCCTATGATCCCAAGACCCGCACCTACCGTGTCGAACGCTATCTCATGGCGCTCGACGCGATGACCAAGGCGCGGGCCGCGCGAAGTGGGTTCACTCCGCCCAAGTGCGGCGTGGGCGAGAGCGCCGCTCGCGCCTTCGGCGCGAACCAATCCGCGATCCGCGCCCTGTTGCCGCCGTCGCCGAACGAGCGGCTGGTCTATCATTGCCAGCCCGCGCCCGGCACGGACCGCTGATCAGCCCCCGCAGGCCTTGAAGAGGGCAAGCGTGCGTTCGAGTGCCAGCTCGGCGCTGGCCGGGTGGTAGTCCTTGCGCCGGTCCGAATTGAAGCCGTGCCCGGCCTCATAGACATAGACCTGCGCCATCGGATGGCCCTTCTCAATAAGGGCTTCGACCCCTTCCATCGGGATCCCGGCATCGAAGCGGCCGAAATGGGCGATCACCGGCCGGATCGGCGCCTCGTCCTTGAATTGGGTCGGTACCAGGCTGCCGTAATAACTTGATGCAGCGGCAATGTCGGGGCTGATTTGCGCCACTCGCCAGGCGATCGAGCCGCCGTAGCAATAGCCGACGACGAACACCGGCCCTTCGTTCTTGAGGGCTTCGATGCAACTTAACGTATCGTCCACGCTGAGCTGAAAGGGGTGGATCTCGCGCGCAAGCTGGACCGCCCGGGCAAAATCCTCGCCCGAATACCCTGATTCGAACCCGGGGTGCTCGCGGTCGAAAAGCGCGGGCGAAAGGACCTCGTAGCCCTCCCCCGCATATTCGTCCGCCAGTTCGCGAATGTGTTCAGTGACCCCGAAAATCTCCTGCAGCAGGACGACGCCACCGCGGCGCTTGCCATCGGGTTCGGCATGATAAACCCCGATCTCGGCTCCGTCGGACATCGTCATCCGAATCATTTCGCCCATCGCAGTACTCCCTGATGCTGCGAACGAAGCCGCATGCCTTTCCGCCTTTCGACAGGTAGACGGGCGGCGGGTCAAGACTCCTTTCCGCACCTTTGCGGAAGGGGCTGCAACGTGGCGCACCACGATCTTGCAATGCAGCACGATGCTTGCTAGGCGCGCCCCCGACGACGGGCCGCAGCGCCATTTCTTGTGCGCCGCATTCTGCCCTCGACCATCCGCGGATGAAGGACTTGCAGCGCGTGGAGAATTCCGGCGGCATTACGGCCAGCTTGGCAGGGCGCTACGCTTCTGCCCTCTACGACCTTGCCCGTGATCGCGGGCAGGTCGACACGGTCGAAAGCGACCTCAAGAATCTGGGTGAAGCGGTGCGCGAATCGGACGATCTCGCGTCGTTGATCCGCAATCCCGAAATCGGCCGCGAAGCCGCCGCCGGGGCGATGGACGGAGTGGCGCAGCTGCTCGGTGCCGGCCCGCTGGCGCGCAACTTCCTCGGCGTCCTGGCTGCCAACCGCCGGCTCGGTTCGCTGCCTGACATGATCCGCGCCTTCGCCACGATCGCCGCCGCCGCACGCGGCGAGCTTACCGCCCAGGTCACCAGCGCCCATCCGCTCGACGCCGGTCAGATCGATGCGCTTGCCGCCAAGCTCAAGGAGCGCGAGGGCCGCGACGTAAAGATCGATGCGAGCGTCGATCCCGAGCTCCTCGGTGGACTGGTCGTCCAGATCGGCAGCCGCCAGATCGACAGCTCGATCCGCACCAGACTCAATTCTCTCGCGAACGCGATGAAAGGCTGAAAATGAAAATCCGCGCCGCTGAAATTTCGAAGGTCATCAAGGACCAGATCGCCAGCTTTGGCACCGAGGCTCAGGTCTCGGAAGTCGGCTCGGTGCTCTCGGTTGGTGACGGTATCGCCCGCATCCACGGCCTGGACCAGGTCCAGGCAGGCGAGATGGTCGAGTTCTCGAACGGGGTTAAGGGCATGGCGCTCAACCTCGAATCCGACAACGTCGGCGTAGTGATCTTCGGCTCGGACGCCGAGATCAAGGAAGGCGACCAGGTCAAGCGCACCGGCACGATCGTCGACGTTCCCGTCGGCAAGGGTCTGCTGGGCCGCGTGGTCGACGGCCTCGGCAACCCGATCGACGGCAAGGGCCCGATCGTCGCCGAATCGCGTCAGCGCGTCGAAGTGAAGGCGCCCGGCATCATCCCGCGGCAGTCGGTCTCCGAACCGGTGCAGACCGGCCTCAAGGCGATCGACGCGCTCGTCCCCGTCGGCCGCGGCCAGCGCGAACTCATCATTGGCGACCGCCAGACCGGCAAGACCGCCGTCGCGATCGACACCTTCATCAACCAGAAGCAGGCGAACGCCGGCGACGACGAGTCG
Source organism: Novosphingobium tardum (assembly GCF_042652045.1). Taxonomy (NCBI): domain Bacteria; kingdom Pseudomonadati; phylum Pseudomonadota; class Alphaproteobacteria; order Sphingomonadales; family Sphingomonadaceae; genus Novosphingobium; species Novosphingobium tardum. The sequence continues at coordinate 112,597 of NZ_JBHSDR010000004.1, forward strand.
AAGAAGCTCTACTGCATCTATGTCGCGATCGGGCAGAAGCGCTCGACCGTCGCGCAAATCGTCCGGCAGCTCGAGGAAAATGGCGCGATGGAATATTCCATCGTTGTGGCCGCCACTGCTTCCGAGCCGGCCCCGCTTCAGTATCTCGCGCCCTACACCGGCGTGACGATGGGCGAATACTTCCGCGACAACGGTATGCACGCGCTGATCGTTTATGACGATCTTTCCAAGCAGGCCGTTGCCTATCGCCAGATGTCGCTGCTTCTGCGCCGCCCGCCGGGCCGCGAAGCCTATCCCGGCGACGTGTTCTACCTGCACAGCCGCCTGCTCGAGCGCGCGGCCAAGATGTCGGATGCCAATGGCGGCGGCTCGCTGACCGCGCTGCCGATCATCGAAACCCAGGCGGGCGACGTTTCGGCCTACATTCCGACCAACGTGATCTCGATCACCGACGGGCAGATCTTCCTCGAGACCGGCCTGTTCTACCAGGGCGTCCGCCCGGCGATCAACGTCGGCCTCTCGGTCAGCCGCGTCGGTTCTGCCGCGCAGACCAAGGCGATGAAATCGGTCTCGGGCTCGATCAAGCTGGAGCTGGCGCAGTACCGCGAAATGGCGGCCTTCGCGCAGTTCGGCTCGGATCTCGACGCGTCGACGCAGAAGCTGCTCAACCGCGGTGCGCGGCTGACCGAGCTGCTGAAGCAGCCGCAGTTCTCGCCGTTGCCGTTCGAAGAGCAGACGGTTTCGATCTTCGCCGGCACCAACGGCTATCTCGACGCGATCCCGACCAACCGGGTGACCGAATACGAGGCCGAGATGCTCAGTTGGATGCGTTCCGAGCACGCCGATATCCTGACCGCGGTCCGCGACAGTAAGGCGTTGGGCGACGAGCCCAAGTCCAAGCTCAAGGCCGCGCTCGACACGTTCGGCCAGCAGTTCGCGTAATCTTTCGCCAGCCCCGGTTCGCTCCGGGGCCGGCGGATCCCGGCCTTGGCCGGGAAGCACGGAAGTAGGGAATGGCAAGCCTCAAGGAACTCAAAGGGCGGATCAACTCGGTCAAGTCGACCCAGAAGATCACTAAGGCCAAGCAGATGGTCGCCGCCGCGAAGCTGCGCAAGGCGCAGGCCGCGGCGGAAGCCGCGCGCCCTTATGCCAGCCGGCTTGCCGAAGTGATGGGCAGCCTCGGCAGCCGCATCGTCGTCAGCGACAGCTCGCCCAAGCTCCTTGCCGGGACCGGCAAGGACCAGACGCACCTGCTCGTCGTCGCCAACAGCGACAAGGGCCTGGCCGGCGCGTTCAACTCCAACATCGTGCGCGCCGCGCTGGCACGGGCGGCGGAACTACAGAAGGAGGGCAAGACCGTCCTCTTCTACCTCGTCGGTCGCAAGGGCCGCGCCCCGATCCGGCGCGCGTACCCTAACGGCGTCAGCGCCAGCTTCGACACCACGACGGTCCGCGAAGCCGGATATGCCGAAGCCGAGAAGATCGCCGACGAACTCGTCGCAATGTACGAGGCGGGCAAGTTCGACGTCGCTCACCTGTTCTATTCCAGGTTCCGCAGCGCCCTGGTGCAGGATCCCACCGAACAGCAGATCATTCCCGTGCCCCCGCCCAAGAATGCGCCGGAAGTGGCCACCGGCGGCGCCGTCGTCGAATACGAGCCCGACGAGGAAGAAATCCTCGCCGCCCTTCTGCCACGCTACCTGCGCACGCAGATCTTCGGCGCGCTGCTCGAGAACATGGCGTCGGAACAGGGTGCGTCGATGACCGCGATGGACAACGCCACGCGCAACGCCGGCGAATTGATCAGCAAGCTAACCATTCAGTACAACCGCAGCCGCCAGGCCGCGATCACAACCGAACTCATCGAGATCATCGCGGGCGCGGAAGCGCTCTGAGATCGCAAGAATTCTAGGCAAGGAAACCAAAATGGCCACCGCACCCGTGCTCGACAGCACCACTCACAACACCGGTTCGGGCCGGATCAGCCAAGTCATCGGCGCCGTCGTCGACGTGGCCTTCGAGGGCGAGCTGCCGGCGATCCTGAACGCGCTCGAAACCGAGAACAATGGCAACCGCCTCGTTCTCGAGGTCGCCCAGCATCTCGGCGAGAACACCGTTCGCACGATCGCGATGGATTCGACCGACGGCCTGACCCGCGGCCAGAATGTTCGCGACACCGGCGCGCAGATTTCCGTGCCGGTCGGCCCGATGACGCTTGGCCGCATCCTCAACGTGATCGGCGAGCCGATCGACGAGCGCGGCCCGGTCAATGCGCAGAAGAGCGCGCCGATCCATGCCCCGGCTCCCGAATTCGTCGACCAGTCGACCGAAGCGGCGATCCTCGTCACCGGCATCAAGGTCATCGACCTGCTCGCGCCCTATGCGCGCGGCGGCAAGATCGGCCTGTTCGGCGGTGCCGGCGTCGGCAAGACCGTGCTGATTCAGGAACTGATCAACAACATCGCCAAGGGTCATGGCGGCGTGTCGGTCTTCGCGGGCGTTGGTGAGCGTACCCGCGAAGGTAACGACCTTTATCACGAATTCCTCGACGCCGGCGTCATCGCCAAGGACGCCGACGGCAACCCGACCCCCGACGGTTCGAAGGTGGCTCTGGTGTTCGGCCAGATGAACGAGCCCCCGGGCGCGCGTGCCCGCGTCGCCCTTTCGGGCCTGACGATGGCTGAATACTTCCGCGACGAGGAGGGCCAGGACGTGCTGTTCTTCGTCGACAACATCTTCCGCTTCACCCAGGCGGGCTCGGAAGTCTCGGCCCTGCTCGGCCGTATCCCTTCGGCCGTGGGCTACCAGCCGACCCTCGCGACCGACATGGGCGCGCTGCAGGAACGCATTACCTCGACCAACAAAGGTTCGATCACCTCGGTCCAGGCGATCTACGTCCCGGCGGACGACCTTACCGACCCCGCGCCGGCGACCTCGTTCGCGCACCTTGACGCCACCACCACGCTGAACCGCGCGATCTCTGAGCTGGGCATCTACCCGGCGGTCGATCCGCTCGATTCCACCAGCCGCGTGCTGACCCCGGCCGTCGTCGGGCAGGAACACTACGACACCGCCCGCCGCGTCCAGGAAACACTGCAGAAGTACAAGAGCCTGCAGGACATCATCGCGATCCTGGGCATGGACGAGCTTTCCGAAGAGGATAAGCTGACCGTCGCCCGCGCCCGCAAGATCCAGCGCTTCCTGTCGCAGCCGTTCCACGTTGCCGAGGTGTTCACCGGCATCTCGGGCAAGTTCGTCCAGGTCGAAGACACGGTCCGCTCGTTCAAGGCGGTGGTCGACGGCGAGTACGATCACCTGCCCGAAGCCGCGTTCTACATGGTCGGCGGCATCGACGAGGCGGTCGAGAAGGCCAAGAAGATGGCCGACGAGGCCTGACATGGCGCTGCACTTCGAACTCGTCACTCCCGCCCGGCTCGAACGGTCCGAGGAAGTCTACATGGTGGTCGTCCCCGGCACCGAGGGTGAGTTCGGCGTGCTCGAGCATCACGCTCCGTTCATGACGACGATCAGGGACGGTGCGCTGCGGATTTACAAGACCGACGGCGCCACGCCCGAGGAAATCCGCATCGAAGGCGGTTTCGCCGAAGTGAGCAGCAAGGGCCTGACCGTCCTTGCCGAGCACGTCGTCGCCTGACCTGACCTCAAATCACCGGTATCGCGGCGACCGTCAGTCGGTCGTCGCGACCACCGTTCTGCCTGATCGCCACAGCAGTAGTCCTGCGCCCACGATCACCGCCGCGCCGAGCAGCGACAGCGCATCGGGCAGGTCTCCGAAGACCGCATAGCCCACGACCAGTGCGACCAGCAGTTGCACGTAGGTCATCGGCGCGATCCGCGCCGCCGATGCGCGCTCCGCCGCCATGAACAGCAGCCAATGCGCGGTTGTCGCGGTCACCGCCACGATCGCGCAGCGCGCAACGATCGTCCAGTCGGGGAGCCCGATATGGAGCGGCGGGAAGCCGGACAGGTGCCCCGCCATTGCTGCGACCGCCATGACGGGCAGAGCCAAAAGCGCAACGAAGAACTGCATGGACAGCGCGGACTGGGTTCCGGCTACCGCGCGGTTTCCGATCATCAGGAGCGACATGCCCAGCGCCGATAGGAGTGGCAGGAGTGCGGCCGCGCCGACCGCGAGAAACGTGGGTCGCAGCACGATGACCGCCCCGACGAAGCCAAGAGCGAGCGCGGCGAAGCTTGCCCGGTTCAGGCGCTCGCCCAACAGCAGTGGCGACAGCAGGGCGGTCAGGATCGGACTCGTGAAGGTCAGCGCCGTGGCCTCGGCCTGCGGCATCAGGAAGAGTGACGAGAAAAAGCAGATCGTAGCGAGGGCAACCGAAAAGCCCCGCAGAACGTGCCAGCGCGGTCGAACCATCCTGAAGCCTGCCCGGCCCTGACTTCCCGCCAGCATCGCGCCAAGCATCGCCACGCCGATGGCATAGCGGGTCAGCGCAACGGCGGTTCCCGGCCAGGCGCCGGCGATGGTCTTGATCACCGAATCGCCGAGAGACAGCAGCACGAACCCTGCCAGGGCGAACAAGAGCCCCGCGTTCTCCCTGCGCTGCACGTCGATTGCCCCTTCCCGCTGGCGCGCCGCGACCCTGTGGGCGGCATCGGTAGGCGGCGCTACGCACATCGGGTGGCGGGCGCAATGCCCTTGGCGCGGCAACCCGGTCAGGTTTACCGAGTGTTAAACCACTGTGCTTAACAGCAACCTAAGCGCGGCCGGGGGGCGGCGGTCGGACGGTGGGGAACGCGTGACCAAGCTGATCATCCAGATCCCGTGCTTCAACGAGGCCGAGAGCCTGCCCGCAACCCTGATTGCGCTCCCCCGCGCCATTCCCGGCATCGATTCCATCGAAGTTCTCGTTATCGACGACGGCAGCGCCGATGGCACCGCCGAAGTGGCCCGCCGCTGGGGTGTCAGCCACATCGTCTCACACCGCCGCAATCGCGGGCTGGCGGCGGCATTCCAGAGCGGAATCGACGCCGCTCTTGCCGCCGGGGCGGACATCATCGTCAATACCGATGCCGATGGTCAGTACGTCGGCGCGGACATCGCGCTGCTGGTCGCGCCGATCCTGGCGGGCCACGCCGACATTGTCGTGGGCGATCGCGGCGTGGCCGATAACGCCCATTTCGGGCCGTTCAAGCGCAAGCTGCAGCGTCTTGGAAGCGCGGTCGTTCGGGGTCTATCGCGCAGCGACATCACAGACGCTGTTAGTGGCTTTCGCGCTTTGAGCCGCGCCGCGGCCCGCCAGATCACCATCACGACCGAGTTCAGCTATACCACCGACATGCTCATCCAGGCCGGGCGCAGGCGGCTCAAGATCACGAGCGTGCCCATCCGGACCAATCGCACCGAGCGCCCCTCGCGCCTGTTCAAGTCTATTCCCCAATTCATCGCGCGAACCCTTGTCACGATGGCGCGCGCCTATGCCACCTACAATCCGCTGCGGGTCTTCGCGGCGGCAGGCGCCGCCTGCGCGCTGGTCGGTGTGGCTCCCATCGTTCGCTTCATATGGTTTTGGGCCAACGGCTCGGGCAGCGGGCACCTTCAGTCTCTGGTCATCGGCGGTGCGCTGCTCGTCCTCGGCGTGCTCACCGCAATGATGGGCGTGCTGGCCGACCTGATCGGGACCAATCGAAAGCTGATCGAAATTTCGCTTACGAAGCTGCGTGCGATCGAAAGCAGGATCGACGAGGTCGCCTCCGGCCAGCAGTTACCCGCTGCGGTCTCACCATCGCGCGCGCGCCGGGCATGACATCTTCGGCGCAGGTAGCGCCGCCCGCCGGTCAGTCGGAGCGCCCGCTCGGCCTGACGCGCGCCGAGATCTGGATTGCGGCGGCAATTTTCACAATCCTAGCGCTCCAGATCCCGCTGCTTAGCCAGCGTGCGATCAACTGGGACGAATTCTTCCATTATTCCGAGGTCGAGGACCTGGTCCGCGGCACATTGTCCAATCCGCTTCAGACCATCCATACGCGCTTGTTCCGGTGGACCGTGGCGCTGCCGGGCAGCTCGATCGATCATATCGTCCTGATCCGCTGGTTCATGCTGGCCTGCGAGTGGTTCGTCGCTGTCGCAGTGGGCGGGATGGCCGCGCGCTTTACCGACCGGCAAAGCGGCTTGCTTTGCGCGCTGCTTTACGTGGCGACGGGCTTCGTCATCCAGCACGGGTTCTCCTATCGCGCCGACCCGGTTGCCGCCGCCCTGCTCATGGGCTCGCTGTGGCTGCTCTTGGCGTCGCGACTGAGCGCGTGGAGTACCGCCGCAAGTGGCGTGCTGCTTGGCCTTGCCGCCATCGTCACGATCAAGTTCGTGCTCTACTTCCCCGCCTTCGCCGGCGTGGCCTGGCTGCGCTGGAACGAGAGCGGCCGCTCGTGGGCCACCGCGTGGCGCATCGCAGGCATCCTCGCTGCGGCCGCAACGTCGTTCGCTGCGGCCTACCTGTGGCACGCGCATGGGCTTGGAACGGCGGGGGGCTCGCACGCGCAGGGAATGGCCAAACGCTCGGCCGAAACGATGTTCTTCATCGGCATACCGCCTTACATTCATTTCGCGGGCAAAGCCGCGCTGACCGCGCCGCTCCAGACTGTGATGGTCGCGCTGACGCCGTTGGCAATTGCCCGTTCTGCCCTGTCCCGTGATGCCAAGCTTGCGCTTGCCGGCCTGTTCCTGCCGATCGCGGCGCTGGCATTCTACCTTAACACCCTGCCTTACTTCTATGTTTTCATGCTGCCTCCGGTGATGGTCGCGGCATCGGCAGCGGTGCCCTGGGCGCTTCAGCGGCTAGGTGTGACAACGACGCTGATCGTCGTCGTCGGCTGCGCCCTCGCCGTGCGGGCGGTAGAGCCTTCGGGGGTCATCGACCGGCAGCGCCAGATTGTGGATGCGGCGCACCGCATCTTTCCGCAGCCCGTCGCCTACTTCGACATCGACGGCTTCATCGGCGACTTTCCCAAGGCGAACGGGTTCCTGACTGCCTGGGGATTCGAGCTCTATCGCGCCGGGGGCAGCCCCGCGATCCGCGAAACGATGGAGCGGATGCCCGTTCCCTTGCTGGTAGACGACCAGGATATCTTCGCCCAGGCCATCGCGGGGGGACGAACCGAAGGCTGGTTCCTGCCGCGCGACGTAGCGGCGTTGCGCGAGAACTACGTTCGCTTCTGGGGGCCGCTTTGGCTGGCGGGCAAGCGAATTCCGTCAGGCGCAGAGGCGACATCGATCGATGTCCTCGTGCCCGGAGCTTACACGGTGCACGGCGGACAGATCACGCTGGACGGCGTGGGATACACGGCTGGCGACATCCCCGATCTTGCGCGCGGCAAGCATCTCGTTGGCGCAGCCCGAGCTGTGCCGGTCACGCTCGTCTGGGGTCGACGCTTGGCGAAGCCTGACAGCGACCCGCCTCCAAGCCCCTATTTTACCATTTTCTAGCGACGGCTCGGCGGCGCGCCTTGCCATCGAAGCAAATCGTTAACCCTGTTCGCGTAGCCAAAAGCGGCAATCAAGAGCGGATCCATGCAGACGATCAAGCACACATACGCCAACATGGCGCACGCGATCGGTTCGGTCGCCCCGATCCGCCGATGGAGCGACGGTGCAGCACAGTCCGATGCCTTCGGGTTGGGCCGCTGGCTGGCTTCGCTGCTGGCGATCCACGATGTCGCACGCATGGTTCAGCTCGATTGCCCGTGGTGGAATGTCGCGGCCACACGCCAGATCGATGCTTTCCTCCGTGCACGCCCCAACGCCCGGGTGTTCGAATACGGATCGGGCGCGAGCACGGTCTGGCTCGCCCGCCGTGCGAAGGAAGTCATCTCGGTCGAGCACGACCAGCGCTGGATGGGCAAGGTTCATGCCTTGCTCCGAGGTTTCGGAAACGCCAGCCTTCTTAATCGCGAGCGAGACGCCGGGGCCTACAGCGCGGCGATTGACGAGTTTCCCGGCACGTTCGACCTGATCGTCGTCGACGGACGCGACCGCGCCGCGTGCCTGAGCCACGCGGTCACCCGGCTCGCCCCGGGCGGTATCGTCCTTTTCGACGATTCGGGCCGACGCCGCTATCGAACGGCGATTGCGGCCTGCGGGCTGAAAGAGCGGCGCTTCTTTGGCCGTTCCTTCTGCGTCCCCTATCCCGACCACACCAGCATCCTCGCGCGCTGAGGAGGCGGGTTTGCGCTCCCAGAACCCGCGCAGCCTGACGCGAACCGCGTCCCGCCTCGGAGGCGGACTGCTCGTCGTGGCGAGCGTATGGTATCTTGCCATGCGTATCGGCGCGCTCGACTGGGCGACGCTACGAGCCTCGCTGACCCCGCAGGCCTGGGCCCTCACTATGCTGGCCTCGGTCGCATATGCAGGCCTTCTGTCGCTGCTGGCAGTGGCTTGGTCGGGCCAGGCGTCGGCTTCTCGTCGCGTTTCGCTCACTGTCGCGATTGTGGTCTATGGCCGGTCGCTCATTGCCAAATACCTGCCCGGCTCGGTGATTCAGTATGCTTCGCGCCAGTGGCTCGGCAGCGCGCAGGGTTGGCAGCAACGCGGCATGGCGCGCGCCAGCGCGGTCGAAATCGCGCTGCATGTGGCGATATGCGCGTGCCTCGCGGCGCTTCTTCTGTGCCGGCAGCACGCACTCGCCCTGCCCGCCGCTGCGATCGCTATCGCAGCCGCAGCGCTCGTCATCCGTCTGGGAGGGCCCGGCTCGGCACGCGCGGCGTTACTTCAACTCGCCTTCTTCGGCGGCTTTGCCGCCCTCGTGGCGGCGATAGCGTGGAGCCTCGGCGCGCCCGCAGGCGCGCAGGTCATGACGGGATGGTTTCTCACCGCCTGGCTTGCGGGCTTTCTCGTGCCCCTTGCACCGGGCGGGATCGGGGTGCGCGAAGCTGCCATGCTGGCTTTGGCGGGACATGACCCACGCAATGCCGGAGCCGCGCTGGCGCTGGGGCTGACGCTCAGGCTGGTGACCCTGGCAGGCGACGCGGCCTTCTCACTCGCCGCCCAAGTTCTCTCGCAACGAGCGGCGGTACACAGTGTCGCATCTTAGGAAATCCTCAAAGTTTGTGGATTATTCACCACGCTTCGAGATCGACTGTCAGCCATCATCCACGGTGGCACGACCCAATCACCATGGGGGTGAAGAATGAGCGCTTTCGGGCGGAAGACCGGGATCGGCGGAATGACCGGGGGGGCCCGTCCCTCGTTCGGTGTAGCCAGGCCGATGAAGGGCGCGGAAACCGGCAAGGCGGCGCCGCCTCCGGCGCACGGCGGTGACCAGTTCCCCCCTCTGCCGCAGGAAGCGGCCGCTCCCAGCCCTAACGCCGAGGCGCTGACTCGCCTAGCTGAGCGCGCGAACGGCGTTCACGAAGGCAATTACCAGGCCGAAGGCTTCGAGGCCTCGGTTCACAAGATCAAGGAGCAGGTCCTTCCGCGCCTGCTCGAGCGCGTCGATCCCGAGGCGGCGGCCACGCTGACCAAGGACGAGCTGTCCGAGGAATTTCGCCCGATCATCATGGAAGTGCTGGCCGAGCTCAAGGTCACGCTCAACCGCCGCGAGCAGTTCGCGCTCGAGAAGGTGCTGATCGACGAGCTCCTCGGCTTCGGCCCGCTCGAAGAGCTGCTCAACGACCCCGACATCTCGGATATCATGGTCAACGGTCCCGACCAGACCTACATCGAAAAGAAGGGCCGGCTGGTCCTCGCCCCGATCCAGTTCCGTGACGAATCCCACTTGTTCCAGATCGCCCAGCGGATCGTGAACCAGGTCGGCCGCCGCGTCGACCAGACCACCCCACTGGCCGACGCCCGCCTCAAGGACGGCAGCCGCGTCAACGTGATCGTCCCCCCGCTGTCGTTGCGCGGCACCGCGATCTCGATCCGTAAGTTCTCCGAAAAGCCGATCACCATCGACATGCTTCGCGACTTCGGGTCGATGAGCGACAAGATGGCCACCGCGCTCAAGATTGCGGGCGCTTGCCGGATGAACATCGTCATCTCGGGCGGTACCGGCTCGGGCAAGACCACGATGCTCAACGCCCTGTCAAAGATGATCGATCCCGGCGAGCGCGTGTTGACCATCGAGGACGCGGCCGAGCTTCGCCTCCAGCAGCCGCACTGGCTTCCGCTCGAAACCCGCCCGCCAAACCTCGAAGGTCAGGGCGCCATCACCATCGGCGACCTCGTGAAGAACGCGCTGCGTATGCGCCCGGATCGCATCATCCTCGGCGAAATCCGCGGCGCGGAGTGCTTCGACCTGCTCGCCGCGATGAACACCGGCCACGACGGTTCGATGTGCACGCTTCACGCCAACAGCCCGCGCGAATGCCTTGGCCGTATGGAAAACATGATCCTGATGGGCGACATCAAGATTCCGAAGGAGGCGATCAGCCGCCAGATCGCGGAATCGGTTGACCTCATCGTCCAGGTCAAGCGCCTGCGCGACGGTTCCCGCCGCACCACGCAAATCACCGAGGTGATCGGCATGGAAGGCGACGTCATCGTCACCCAGGAACTGTTCAAGTTCGAGTACCTGGACGAGAGCGAGGACGGCAAGATCATCGGCGAATTCCGCCCGTCCGGCCTGCGCCCCTATACACTGGAAAAGGCGCGGCAGTTCGGCTTCGACCAGGCGTTCCTCGAAGCCTGCCTCTGACGCTCTAGCCCGCGAACCAGGCGCGCAAGGCCAGGCCCAGCGCGACGCAGGCGATCATCAGTGAGCCGAAGAAGATCGGCGTCCACGGCATGAAGCCTGCCGCGTCGAGATTGGTCCGGCGCACCCGGCGGCGATCGGCCAGAGTCGCCACGAGCGCGATCAGCGCCGCGCCGAGTCCAAGAATGCCGAGTTGTTCGGTGCCGCTCATTGCGAGGCAAGATGGGCACGGCGCGGGTTGATCGCAAGGCACCGCAAGCTATGCGAGGCAGGGCATGGCTCCTCCCCATCAACGCCCGGTCCTCGCCCTCGCCATCCGCCTGCTTGCGATGGCGCTCATCGCCGGCATGTCCGCGCTGGTGAAGCTGGCGAGCGAGGCCGGTGTACATCTCGCCGAGATCATCTTCTGGCGCCAAGCGCTGACCCTGCCATTGCTTGTCGGTGCACTTGCCGCCACCAGACACCTTGGCCAGCTTCGCACGGAACGCATCCCGATACACGGCCGCAGGGCGATGCTGGGGCTGATCGGGATGTTCCTCAACCTCGGTTCGGTCACGCTCCTGCCGCTGGCCGAGGCCACCACGCTCAGCTTCGTAGCGTCGCTGTTCGCGGTGATGCTTTCGACGGTCCTGCTGCGCGAACGGGTTGGCGCCATCCGCTGGCTCGCCGTCGCGCTGGGTTTTGCCGGTGTGATAATCATCACAAGTCCCGGGCACTCGACGCTTCCGGCACTCGGTCTCGCCACCGGCATCGGCGCAGCCTTCATGAATGCGCTCATCGCGATCCAGGTTCGCGACCTGGGCCGGACGGAGCGGCCCGTGACCATCGTCTTCTGGTTCTCGCTCTTCTCGACCGTGCTGCTCGCGGCGATCCTGCCCTTCGTCATCACGCATCACGACACACGGACCTGGCTCCTGCTTGCAGCGATCGGGCTGAGCGGACTTGCCGGGCAACTCGCGCTGACCGCCGCGCTGCGCCTCGGCCCGGTCTCGTCGGTCATCGTCATGGACTACACCAGCCTGTTCTGGGCGACGCTGTTCGGCTGGCTGGTCTGGAGCCACCTGCCGCCGGCCTCGACCTGGGCGGGCGCGCCGATCATCATTGCCGCCGGCCTCGTCATCGTGTGGCGCGAAAATCGCCTCGCGCGGACGAAGCCGATCGGCCCCGTCGCAAGTTGACCAGGAGATCACGAGAATGACGCTTCCCCGGCTTTACCACTGCCGCGATGCCCGCTCGCTGCGCTGCCTCTGGGCGGCGGAGGAAGCCGGTTTTCCGATCGAGCTCGTGATCCTGCCCTTTCCGCCCCGCGCCTTCGCGCCGGAATACAAGGAGGTCAATCCGCTCAAGACCGTGCCCGGCTGGGTCGAGAACGGCACCCTGCTTACGGAATCTGTCGCTGTCTGCGAGAGGATCGCTGCCGGAACCGACCTGGAGGTTTCGCGAGACGAGCCCGATCACTGGGTCTGGCGCAACTGGCTGCACCGCGCCGACGCCACGCTTACCTTCCCGCTCGCAATCATGCTCCGCTACACCGTGGTAGAACAGCCCGAGCGGCGGCTGGCGCAGGCCGTGGAGGATTACCGGGCCTTCTTTTCCGGCCGCGCGCGCAGCATCGAGACCGAACTGCAGGACGGCCGCGAGTGGCTTTGCGCCGGGCGCTTCACCATCGCCGATATCGCCATCGGCTATGCCATCCACCTAGCCAGATCACTGGGTGCGGATACCGATCTGGGTCCGCTTACCCAGGCGTGGTTCGACCGTTGCCGGGCGCGCGAGGGTTACCGTCGCGCGCTGGCACGGCAGAAAGGCGAAGCTGCCCCGCCGGTTAGTTGACCTGGCGGTCCATTCCTTCCCAGTAGGGTTCGCGCAGGCTACGGCGCATGATCTTGCCGGTGGGATTGCGCGGCAGGGCGTCGATAACGTCGATCGACTTGGGCACCTTGAACCCGGCGATCCGCTCGCGCGTCCAGGCGATCACGCTGGCCGGATCGACCGCGTGGCCCGGCTTGGGCACCACACACGCCTTTACCGCCTCGCCCCACTTGGCGTCGGGAACGCCGATCACCGCAACTTCGGCCACATCGGGGTGCCCGTAGATCGCGCTTTCGACTTCCGCCGGATAGACGTTCTCGGCGCCGGTGATGATCATGTCCTTGATGCGGTCCTGGATGTAGACGTAGCCGTCAGCGTCCATGTAGGCGGCGTCGCCGGTGCGAACCCAGCCATCCGGCGTGACCGTCTTGGCCGTCGCATCGGGCAGCTTCCAGTATTCGAGCATGTTGTTGCTCGAACGCGTCGCCACTTCGCCGACCTGGCCCAGCGGAAGTTCGTTGCCGTCGTCACCGATGATACGGATTTCCACGCCCGGCAGGGCCTTGCCCGCCGATCGCATCCGCTCGTTGCCGTTGAGATCGTGATCCTCGGGCGGCAAGGCCGCGATCGTGCCGGTGGTTTCGGTCATCCCGTAGCACTGGACAAAACCGGCGTTAGGAATCGTCTCGACGGCCTGCCGCAGGAGTTCAAGTGGAATCGGAGCAGCGCCGTACATCACGAAGCGCAGGCGTGAAAAATCGGCGTTCGCCGCTTCCGAATGCTGGATGACCATCTGCAGCGCAGCGGGCACGATGAAGAAGCGCGTGATGCCCTGGCGCAGCGCCTCGAACACTCCCTCGGCGGAAAATTCGGACTGTACGATGCCTCGCACGCCCGCGCCCAGCGCCATCACCCCAAGTCCGGTGCCGCCGATATGGGCACACGGCATGCACACCAGGATCGCCTCGTCGTCGTCGTACATCGACCAGGCAAGGCCGGAATTCGCGCCCGCCGCACGCAGGCCGAACAGGTTGCGCGAACTCAGCACCGCGCCCTTTGGGTTTCCGGTGGTGCCGGAGGTATAGAGCTGGAGAACCGCGTCGTCGGGCCCGGCAGGCGTGTATTCCTCGGGCTCGGGCGTGCCGGCAAACCAGTCACGTGCCTCGGACGCGCTTACGACCCGCGGCTTGTTCGGGAGCCTCGCCGCGATTTCGCGCGCGCTGTCGACGAATTCGTCTCCGGCGAAGATGAGCTTGGCCTCGGTATCGCGGAAGATGAATTCCGCCTCCATCGGGGCGAGGCGCCAGCCCACGGGAACGGTCACGATCCCGGCGCGGCCCGCGCTGAACAGGAGCTGGAAGTATAGGTCCGAGTTCTTGCCGAACCACGCAATCCTGTCGCCCTTCGCGACGCCGGCGGAATTGAGCGCGGCAGCGGTCTGGCGGGAAAATTTCTCGAGGCCGGCGAAGCTGAGTTGCCGCCCGCTTTCCTGAAGGACCGTGGCGTCGGGCCGTTCACGCGCCCAATGTGTGATGAAGTCATCAAAACTTACGAGAACGGTGTCATCCATGGTAGTCGGCTCTCCCACCCGGCACTTTGCGCCGCGGTCACGATCGTCTGGGTTCAATGGCAGGAACTTGGCCGAATTCAAATCGTTTGTCGGGGGCTTGCTCCAAACCTGCGTGCCAGTGCGCGCTGCAATGAAGGATAGAAACAATGTTCCGCAAGATTCTGCTCGCCGCGACGCTTGGCGCGATCACGATGTCGGCCACTGCATGCAACACGGTCAAGGGCGTGGGCCGCGACATCGAGTCCGTTGGACAGGCCGGCGACCGCGCCATCCGCTGACGCAGCGACAAGAGGTTCTCCCGGGCGGCCCCGCGCAGTGCGAGGGGCCGCCTTTTCATTTCACATTAGTTGCCGGTAGCCTGCCAGGCCAGCACCGGCTTGCGAGCCGCCTGGGTTTCGTCGAGCCGGCGACGCGGCGCGAAGTGCGGCGCGGACTTCAGGCTCTCGTCCCCGGCCTTCGCACGCGACGCGACGCTGCGGACCGCACCGATGAACTGGTCGAGGCTGGCCTTGCTCTCGGTCTCGGTCGGCTCGATCAGCATTGCCCCATGAACGACGAGCGGGAAATACACCGTCATCGGGTGATAGCCTTCGTCGATCAGGCCTTTCGCAAGGTCGATCGTGGAAAGGCCGCCCGCGAATCCCGCGTCACTGAACAGGGCCTCGTGCATGCAGGAGCCGCTCTTGCCGAACGGCGCATCGAGCACGTCATCGAGGCTGCGCAGGATGTAGTTGGCGTTTAGCACCGCGTCTTCGGCAACCTGCCGCAGGCCGTCCGCCCCGTGGCTCAGGATATAGGTCAGGGCGCGGGTGAACATGCCCATTTGCCCATGGAACGCGGCCATGCGTCCGAAAGCCTGCGAATGGCCGTCGGCAGCGTCTTCCTCCTCGATCAGCCGGACCGACCCGTCAGGGCCGCGCGCCGCAAACGGCAGCGGCGCGAACGGGGTCAGCGCTTCCGACAGGACGACCGGGCCCGAACCCGGGCCGCCGCCGCCGTGCGGCGTGGAAAAGGTCTTGTGCAGGTTGATGTGCATCGCGTCGACGCCGAGGTCGCCCGGCCGCACGCGGCCGACGATGGCGTTGAAGTTGGCCCCATCGCAATAAACGAAACCGCCAACCGCATGAACAGCATCGGCGATCTTCTTCAGATCCGGCTCGAACAGGCCGCAGGTGTTGGGATTGGTGATCATCACCCCCGCGACGTCAGGACCCAGGCGCGCCTGCAGCGCTTCGAAATCGACCCGTCCGGCGGCTGTCGCCGGAATGCTCTCGACCCGGTAGCCCGCAAAGGCGGCGGTCGCCGGGTTGGTGCCGTGCGCGCTTTCGGGCACCAGCACCACCTCACGCGGATCGCCGCGCGCCTCCAGCGCGGCACGGATGCACAGCAGTCCGCACAGTTCGCCGTGCGCGCCTGCCTTGGGGGTCATCGCCACGCTGTGCATGCCCGTAAGCTGCACCAGCCAGTCGGCAAGCTGGCTGATCACCTCGAGTGCACCGCGCACGGTCTGCTGCGGCTGGAGCGGATGGATGTCGGCGAAGCCCGCCATCCGGGCGACCTTTTCGTCGAGCCGCGGGTTGTGCTTCATCGTGCAACTCCCGAGCGGGAACAGGCCGAGGTCGATGGCATAGTTCTGGCGCGAAAGGCGGGTGTAGTGCCGCACGGTCTCAGGCTCGGACAGTCCGGGCAAGTCGAGCGGGGCGCTGCGCTGGAACGGCAGGGCGGCAGCCGCGCCAGGCACGCGATCGAAATCGACGCCGGTCTCTCCGACCTTGCCGATCTCGAAAATCAGCGGTTCCTCGAGCATCAGCGCACGGTTGCCGGTGAAGGTCGGATCCACGGGTGACTCATGATCGGGGTGCTGGCGCGGCCCCATCTCGGGACGCCAACCTGCGGGGTTGAGCTTGGAAACGGTCTCGGTCATGCCAGAATCTCCGCCAGTGCGGTGCCCAGCGCCTCGATGTCCTCGGGCGTGGTGGTTTCGGTCGCCGCGACGAGCAGCCCTTGGGCAAGCTCCTCGTGCCCGGGATAGAGCCGGCCGCATGAGACGCCGCCAAGAATGCCCCGGTCGGCCAGCTCCCGAACCACCTCGCGCGCGTCGCCCGGCACTCGAACCGCGAACTCGTTGAAGAAGATCGGGTTCACGATCTCGACGCCCGGAATTTCAGCCAGGCGCGCGGCGGTCTGCCGCGCCCGGTGGTGGCTGAGGGCCGCCATTCGCGCCAGCCCCGTTCCACCGAGAAGGGTCATGTGGATACTGAATGCAAGGGCACAAAGCCCTGAGTTCGTGCAGATGTTGCTCGTCGCCTTCTCGCGACGGATGTGCTGCTCGCGCGTCGACAGGGTCAGCACGAAGCCGCGCCGTCCCTCGGCATCCACGGTCTCACCGCACAGTCGCCCCGGCATCTGCCGCACGAACTTGGAGCGGCAGCCGAACAGGCCCAGATAAGGACCGCCGAACTGAAGGCCGACGCCAATGGCCTGACCTTCGCCGACCACGATATCGGCGCCCAGCACACCCGGGCTTTCGAGCATGCCCAAAGCCACGGGCTCGGTAACGACGACGATCAGCAAAGCCCCCTGCCCCTGTGCGGCCGCGGCGATGGCTGGAAGGTCCGGGATCCGGCCCATGATGTCGGGATACTGGACGACAACGCAACTCGTCTCCCCATCGATCCGGGTGGCCAGCGCCGCATCGCCGGGATCGGCCTCGAGCCGGGGCGCCTCGCTCTCGATACTATCGCCGGTGAAGCGCGCCATCGTCCGCACCGTCTCGACGTAATGCGGGTGGAGGCCCGAGGAGATCACGACCCGCTGGCGCCGCGTGATGCGCCCGGCCATGGCGATCGCCTCCCAGCAGGCGGTCGAGCCGTCGTACATCGACGCGTTGGCGACTTCGGTTCCGAGCAGCCTGGCGACTTGCGTCTGGAATTCGAACAGGACCTGAAGCGTGCCTTGCGCGATTTCGGGCTGGTACGGCGTGTAGGCGGTGAGGAACTCGCCGCGCTGGATCAGGTGATCGACGCTCGCGGGAACATGGTGCCGGTATGCGCCTGCCCCCAGAAAGAACGGCGCACTTCCTGCCGAAAGGTTCTTTCCAGCCAATGCTGCCATGTGTCGCTCGACTGCCATTTCGCTGGCATGGAGCGGAAGCCCCTCGAGCGGGCCCGCCAGTCGCGCGTCGGCGGGAACGTCTACGAACAGATCGTCGATCGACGTCGCGCCGACTGTTGCGAGCATCGCCGTTCGATCGGCGTCACGAAGCGGTAGGTAGCGCATGATCATCCTTGTTGGCTTGGGGCGCGAGCGGCTGGCCGCTGAGGAGCCGCGCGGTGTCGACGAAAGTGCCTGAATAGCGGTGGTTGCCGATGTGATCCGCGTGCATCGTGGGGCAAAGCCAGAGGCGCAGGCCAGCCGACCTTACCCTGTCGCAGAACGCGAAGTCCTCGGAGCGGAATCGGCGGGTGACCGGATCGATGCGAGGGCCATAGAAGGCGTAAGCGACCTCGCCCAGCCCATGGGCCGCCCGCTCGCGCTGATCGGGCTCGAACGCGAGTTCGGGGCACGCTTCCATCATCCGCAAGAACGTGGCGCGGCGGACCATCGAGTAACCGGCGGCAATGGTCTCGGCCTCCACCGGCTGGTCGAGCCTGATCGTCCGTTCCGCAGCTCCGCCGAGATAGACGGGCATGTCGCCACCGAAAGCCGCGAGGCGGCCCGCGTCCACCCCCGCGCCGGCGGCCGCCGAAACGCCCTGCCAGTCGATCGACTTGCGCGGGTAGCTGCCGGCGATGACGTCGTAGGGCGTGTCGTCCGCCTGCCACGCGAGCATTGTAAGGACATCGTCCGCCCTCGCGACGACGTCGGCATCGATGAAGCACAGATGCGTGCAGTCCGACCTCATGAACTCGTCGACGATAAGGCAACGCGCTCGATCCGCGCTGGCCTGATTGACGATGAAGGACAGCCGGAAGGGCACGCCCCTTTCGCGCAGCTTCAGGCCAAGCTCGACCAGCATCGCGGCATAGGCGCCGTGGCACATTCCCTCGTACATCGGGGTGCCGATCATCAGGCGGCGCCCGGCAAGGTCGGTCGAGAGTGGCAGCGAGGCCATGCGGAATGAAGGTTCAGAGCGCGTCGACGAAGGCGCGGTAGGCGTCCTCGTCCATCAGTCCGTCTATTTCGGACTTGTCAGACAGTGTCATCTTCCAAAGCCAACCATCTGTTTCCGCAGCCGAGTTCACCAGCTCCGGCTGCTCCTCAAGGCCGGGGTTGGTGGCGGTCACGGTGCCGCTGACGGGGCTGTAGACATCGGAAGCGGCCTTGACGGAATCGACGACCGACACGCTTGCCCCGCGCGCCAGGACGGCGCCCTCGGCGGGCAATTCGACGAACGTGATGTCGCCAAGCTGGCCCTGCGCATAATCGGTGATCCCAACGGTGGCGTCATCGCCGTCCAGGGCGATCCATTCGTGATCCTTGGTGAAATAGCGGGCCATTTCAGGCGACTCCTTTAGCGGTGATAGCGGTGGGGAACGAACGGGAGAGTGGCGACCGTCAGACCGATGAGCTTGCCGCGGACCTCGGCTTCGAGCGCGGTGCCGGGCACGGCATGGTGAGCATCCACATAACCCATCGCGATCGGCCGCTGCAGCGTGGGCGAAAACCCGCCCGAAGTAATCTGACCGATTGGCTCGCCACCAGGAACATGGATGGACGCGCCCTCGCGCACTGCCATCTTTCCCTCGACCAGCAGGCCGACGCGCTTGCGCGCCGGAGCCCCCATCGAGGCGAGGATCGTTTCGGCGCCGGGAAACCCGCCTTCGGCGCGGCGGCGCTTGTTGATCGCAAACCCGAGATCGGCCTCAATCGGGTCCGTTTCGGGACCGAGGTCGTGGCCGTAGAGAGGCAGCCCGGCCTCGAGACGAAGGCTGTCGCGTGCGCCGAGCCCGATCGGACGCACTTCGGGCTCGGCGCACAGCGCATCGGCGAAGCTGGCGACATGATCGGCCGGAACGGAAATCTCAAAACCGTCTTCGCCCGTGTAGCCCGAGCGACTGACCCGCAGGGGCACGTCGCCCCAGCGGTACGGCGCCGACTGCATGAACTTCAGTTCGTGGGCGGCGGACCAGCCTTCGTTCAGCGGAACGAGGCCGAGGCGCTCCACCACCTGGGCCGCCTCGGGGCCCTGGAGCGCAAGCAAGGCATCGTCGGCAAGGTGATTGACCGTGATCTCGTCAGGCAGATGTTCGCGCAGGTGCGCAATGTCGTCCCACTTCGTCGCACCGTTCACGACAATGTAGAAGTGGTGGACCGCGTTGGTCACCATCAGGTCGTCCAGAATGCCGCCGTCCTGGTCGAGCAGAAGCGAATAACGCACCTGTCCGGGTTTCAACGCGGCGAAATCGCCCGGCATCAGCGCTTCGAGCGCGGCGGTCGCGCCATCGCCCGATACATCGAGCTGGCCCATGTGGCTGACGTCGAACAGGCCTGCGTGTTCGCGCGTCCAGTTGTGCTCGGCCATGATGCCCTCGAACTGGACGGGCATCCAGTATCCGGCGAATTCCACCATCCGCGCGCCGCGCGCGCGGTGCCAGGCATCGAGCGGCAACGTGCCGACTTCGGGGATTTCCTCGTCAATGTCTGCGATATCGCTCATGAAATCCTCCGCAACGCAAAGCCTTCGCCGGCCCTTGCGGACCATGGCATCGGGCCCCCTCTGTCACGGAAACCTGAGAGCTTTCCCGCGCGAGCCGCGGTTACCCCTTCGGTGGCCCGGCGAAATCCCGCAGGGCGCTTTCCAGAGCGTCGCTATCGACCCGCGCGGTCCTTGCTGCCTGAGAGATTCCGGGGCGGTTGCTCCTTCGGCGCCCGATGATCCGAGAAGGGCCGGCAGGCCCGCTCGCGAATCGCCGGGGCTCTCCCGCGTGGTCAGCGACGGGGGCAGCCTTGGCCAACCACCCCGACCAAGTCAACGCCGTCCGGCGGACGAACCCCGGAAAGCCCGCGCCGCCTGCCGGATCGCATCGTGTTCGTGCACAAAGGAGCCCGGCTCGCCCTCGCAAGCGAGCGCAAGCATCGCCTGTGCGACCGTTCGCGCCGGGACCGAGCGATAGCGGCGCAGGCCGCCGTGGAGCATCAGGTCCGCCACCGGGCTTGCAATCTTTGCGAGCGTCTCGCCAAGCCGCACCGCACCACCCCGCGCGCCGCGCAGAAGGCCGGGCCGCAGGACATCAAGCCGGGCAAAGCCGAGTGCGCCCAAGGCATCCTCGACCTGCCCCTTAGTCGACAGATAAAAGTTGCGAGACTGCGCCGCGGCGCCGACCGAGGACACGACGATGCAATGCGTCGCCCCGGCTGCAAGTGCCGCCTCGGCGACCTCGACCACCAGATCGTGGTCGATGGCGACGAAGGCCTCGCGGTCGCCATTCTGCGCGGCGATGGTCGTGCCGAGCGCGATCAGCACAGCATTCGGACGGGCCGCGGCGATGGCGGCGGGCCACCCTTCTGCAGCGGCGACCAGCAATTCCATGCGCGCACCTTCGGGCAAAGGCATCTCGCGCCGCGCGACGGCCACGAGGCGCAACTCGCCGTGTCCGACCGCCGCATCGATTATGGCACGGCCCACCAGACCGGTCGCGCCGGCCAGCAACAGGCGACGGGGTTCAGACATTGCGCAATCCCTCCGGAGCTTCGCCGAAAATCCGCGCATAGGTATCGATCGCGTAGCGATCGGTCATCCCGGCGATGAAGTCGGCGATATGGCGCGCCCGCCCGGTCGCGTCGCCGGGCATAGTCTGGTGCCAACTAGGCGGCATCAAGGCGGGATCTACTGCCAATGCGCCGTACAGGCGCGCGATCACCTCGCGCGCCCGCGCCGCCGCCGCAAGCTGCTCCGGATGGAAATAGAGCCGCTCGTACATGAACTGCTTCAGCGCCCGCTCCTCGACCGCCAGTGCCGGCGAAAATCCGGCGAGGGCGTGGCCCGCGGCGCGCACCTCGTCGACCGAGCGCACACCGGACTCGGCCAGTCTCCGCCGGGTTTCGTCGAGTACGTCGTTGACCATTAGCCCGATCTGCGAGCGCACGAGCTCGCGGAGAAGGCGGTCGCGGGCGCTTCCGGGAAAGCGGCGCTCGACCGTCCGCCACTGCTCCGCGACGAAGGGAAGCTCCAGAAGGTCGTCGAGCGACAGGAAACCTGCCCGCAACCCGTCGTCGATATCGTGGTTGTCGTATGCGATGTCGTCGGCGATGGTGGCGACCTGCGCCTCCAGCGACGGATAGCTGGTGAGGTCAAGCGGGAACGCCGCGTCAAGTTCGGCCAAGGCCCACGGCGGCGCGGTTACGGGCCCATTATGCTTGGCCAGCCCTTCGAGCAGCTCCCAGGTGAGGTTCAGTCCATCGTGGTCGCAATAAGGCGATTCAAGACGCATCAGCACGCGCAGCGTATTGGCGTTGTGATCGAAGCCGCCATGATCTGCCAGCGCCGCATCGAGCGCCTCCTCGCCGGCATGGCCGAACGGCGGGTGGCCGATGTCGTGGGCAAGGCACAGCGCCTCGGCAAGGTCCTCGTCGAGCCCCAGCGCGCGGGCAATGACGCGACCGATCTGGGCGACCTCGAGACTGTGCGTCAGGCGAACGCGGTAATGGTCCCCGTCCGGGGCGATGAACACCTGGGTCTTGTGGCGCAGGCGGCGAAAGGCGATCGAATGGACGATCCGGTCGCGATCGCGCTGAAAGGCGCTTCGGGGCCCGCGCGCCCCTGCCCCGGCCTCGCCAAACTCGCGTCCGCGGCTGGCATGGGGATCGGACGCGAGCGGGCTACCGATCATTCCTCTCCCAGGATCCAGTCGGCGGCGGCTTCGGCGTGAATCCGGGTGCCGTCGTAGATCGGGAGGACGTTGGCATCCACATCGACGACCATCTCGAGCTCGGTACAGGCCAGGACGACCGCATCCGCGCCGGCCTGCTCGTGGCGGGTGATGATCGTCTTGAGCGTGCGTTCGGCAGCGCGCGTCACCTTGCCACGCATCAGCTCGTCGTAAATGATCCGGTCGATATCCGCGACGGTGACCATGTCCGGAGGCGCCAGGGTGACGCCGTGGGCGATCAGGCGCTGCCGATAGAACGTCTCGGTCATCACGTTGCGCGTGCCGAGGAGAACCGCGTTGCGAACGTCGTCCGCCTCCATCCGCGCACCCACGCAATCGGCGATATGGATGATCGGGATGGCCACCGCGGCGGCGACTTCGTCGTAGACCTTGTGCATCGAATTGGCGCCGATGATCAGCGCGCCCGCCCCCGCCGTCTCGAGCCGCTGAGCCGAGCCGATCAGGACTTCGGCGGCGTGCTCCCATTCGGCATCGGTCGACAGGCGGGCGAGGTCCGTGAAGTCGAGGCTTTCGATCAGCAGCGGCGCGCTCGACAGCGGGCTTGTCCGTGCCTGGACGATGCGATTGATGTGCACGTAATAAGTCCGGGTCGAAACCCAGCTCATTCCGCCGATGAGGCCCAGCTTGCGCAACGTGCTTCTCTCCAGTGAAAGGAAGCGCGCTCTAGGCGAGGCTGGCGGCTGCGTCCAGCGAGCCGACCGGCACTTCGTCCATCGGAAAGGGCGTCAGAGCTGGGCGAAGAGCCGGCTGGCGTTGCGCCAGGACAGCGCGTTCATGAAGCCATCGACGTACTTGCCCGCCGCCGCGCCGAAATCCATGGCATAGGCGTGCTCGTACATGTCGAGCGCCAGGATCGGCGTGCCACTTGCCATGGTCATCGAGTGGTCTGCCGCCCACGTGTTCACCAGCCGGCGGTCGCGCGGGCACCAGGTCAGCAGAACCCAGCCCGAGCCACCGCCAAGCGCCTTGCCCATCGCGGAAAACTCGGCGGCCCAGCGCGACATGCTGCCGAAGTCGCGCTCGATGGCGGCGCCCAGCTTTGCGGACGGCGGCGCGGCGGGGCCGAAACCGCCAAAGTAAAGCTCGTGGAGGATCGCGGAGTTGAGCGCGATCAGTTCCTCGCGCTTCAGCCCGTTGAGAGTGAAAGTGGGCGCAGCCGCGAAGTCGAGCTTCGAAAGCTCGCCGCGGATCGTACCCAGCCGCTTTACCGCGCCGGCGTAGTTATTGTCGTGATGGCTGGTCAGCAGCTTGGCGGAGAGCCAGCCCACGCTCGCCGGATCGAAGGGGAGCGGCACGGGTCCCGGACCGGCCGGAGCGGCCGACATCGCCATTCCTGCTGCCTGAGCGGCAGCTACCGGAACCGCGCCCAGTGCGGCCACGACGCCGCCCGCGGCCAGCAATCCACGTCGGTCGGTTTCGATGCGCATCAAATCCTCCTCTGAATGAGCGTTGGTCTTCATCACATGACGACGCGGGCGGGAGGCAACCACATTGCCTGTCCCCTTGACAAAACTGTCCCCGGAACAAACCCGCCCTGCGGCGGGTTGGCCCGTCATCTGTTCATGACGAGCAGGAGCGACCAATGCTGGCGACAATCGCAATCATCCTCATCATCTTGTGGCTGCTCGGGTTCTTCGCTTTCCACGTCGCGGGCGGGCTGATCCACATCCTGCTCGTTATCGGCGTGATCGTGCTTGTGGTTCACTTTCTGCGGCGCGGGCGGGTTTAGCGCGGACCGACTTGCCGGGTTCAGGCCTGCACGAGCCTGACCGGAAGCTGCGCGTAGATATGCAGGAACGGAGTGGGCGCCCATTGCGGCTTCCCGGCCGGTTCCAGCCTCGCGCCACGCCTGGCCACCTCCGCGAACAGGATGCCAAGCTGCAGCTCCGCTAGCCGAGCCCCGACGCAGCGGTGGACGCCGAACCCGAAGCCAAGGTGCCGCCGCGCGTTCTCGCGCGCGAAATCCACTGTCTCGGGATCGGCGAAAACCGCCTCGTCGCGGTTGCCCGAGATGTACCAGAGTACGACCTTTTCGCCCTTGCGGATGGTCTGCCCGCCGATCTCGTGATCCTCCAGCGCGGTGCGGCGCATGTGGCTGACGGGCGATTGCCAGCGGATCACTTCCTGCGTGGCATTGGCGACAAGATCGGGATGCGTGCGCAACTGGTCGAGCTTGGCCGGATCGCGCGCGCAGATATCGGCGAAGGCGCTCATCGAATTGCGGGTGGTGTCGTTGCCGCCGACGATCAGGAGAGCATAGTTCCCGAGCCTTTCCCGCTCGGGCATATGTCCCATTGCCTCGGAATGGACCATCCGGCTGATGAGATCGTCGGTCGGCGGAAGCGCGCGCTTTTCCTCCATCAAGCGGTCTATTCGCGCCAGCATCTGATTGAGTTGGAAGGAAGATTCAGCCAAAAACGCCTCATCGCGCAATTCCGGCGGGCGCAGGTCGCTCGACCAGTCGGACCAGCGGCGCAAGTCGGCCTTTTCCTCCCACGGGAAATCGAACAGGATCGCCAGCATGCCGATGGTCAGCTCGGTCGATACTTTCTCGACCCAGTCGAACGGTGTGTCGAGCGGAAGGCTTTCGATCAGTGCGCGGGTGCGGCCCCTGATTTCGTCCTCGCGCCGCTCCATCTCGCTGGGATTGAAAGCCGGCTGCACCGTGCGCCGCTGCGCCGCGTGGCGCGGCCCGTCCATCGCGATGAAATTGGGTAACGAGCGCTCGGGCTCCAGGTCGATGATCGTGATGCCGCCATATTCGTCGGCCGACGAGAAGATGTGGGGCTTCGCCTCGACCTCACGAATCAGATCGTGCGTCACCACGGACCAGTAAGGGCCGAAGGGGCTCTTGGGACACCAGCTGATCGGCATCGCGCGACGCAGGGCCGCGAACGGCTCGCGCCAGGTGTCGTTGGCATAAATCGACGGGTCGCTGACGTCGAAAAGGCTGATCGGACGGTCGATGACTTCGGTCATTGCTCGTTCTCCGCTTGGTTTCAGCGCGTCGCGGGCATGCCCGCAATCCAGTCGCGCACGGCCTTTACGCCTGCCGGGTCGACGGTCGACTTGCCCAGTTCGGGCATCGCGACGCCACCCTCGGTACTGTTCATCCGGAAGGGCAGGATCGAATGGTCCGGATCGCCCGGAAGGATATCCACCGCGAACGCGCCCGCGCCGCGGCCGGCGGCAACCGGATGCTTGTTGATCCCGATCAGCGCCGGATCGTCCTGCTCCCAGCGCAAGTCCAGTCCGGAATTCGAAGCGGAGCCGGCCGGGTTGTGGCAATGCCCGCAGTTGGCGTCGAGATAGCCGCGCGCTGCTGCCGCAGGCGTGGCACCGGCGCGCTGCTCCCAAACCGGCAAGCGCGCGGCAACTGCAGGCACGCGGTCGAGCCTGCCTGCACGATGAAAGGCGGCGAGCCATTCGGGCGCCAGATTTCGAGCTTTCGGCCCGATCGGCGTGATCGCACCTGACAGGGCGTGGCATTCCTTGCACTGGTTCTTGTTGGGCACCGAATAGGAGATTGCCTGCCCGGCCGGCGTCGTCACCTGTACGCGCGCGCCGGCAATGGCGAGCCGGGCCTCGGTCTGCTGAGCATTCCAGAGATAGGGCAAAGCGACCCACCCCTCCGCGCGGTGCAAGAGCACGCGGGTCTCGATCAGCCGGCGCCTGCCTTCCTGCGAAAAGGCGAACGTCTTGATGAGCGCACTACCCATCGGAAAGTCGATCAGCCCTTCCCCTTTGGCATGTGCCTGCATGCCCGCCGGAACGAAGACGAACCGCAGCTTTTCTGCACCGTCGCTCCACAGCGGGGTGTTCAGCCGATAGGCGGTCACGCCCGGCGCGGGTCGCTGCGCGGCAGCGTCGGCAAAGAAGCGATACTCAGCCAAAGTCGCGGGAAAGCCGGTGCCCGTGATCGCGCCTTCATTGACCCCGACGCCCGCAACCTGAGCGTGGGCCACCGCTGCAACGGCAACGAGCGCAGCCGTCGCGACGAGTCTCATCCCGCAATCCGCACGTCCAGCGCCGCCGGCGCGCCTATGGACTTTTCGTCCACCCTCTTCACCTGCGTCGCAGCGGTAAACAGCGCCGGTCGGGCCGCCTCGGGGCCTGCGCCCTGCCCGGGAAGGTTTAGCGAGAGGCCGGGGGCGGATGAGTCGACCATCAGCGTGCCGGCCGGTCCGATTCCGTCCCAGATCACCGGGGGCACCGCACCGCCAAAGGCTGCCTTGAGTTCGGTCGCGCCGGGGAGTTGCGGATCGAGGCCATTACCTGCGAAGGCGTTGGCATCGACCATCACGTTGCGCGGCGTCGGGTTGTAGTTCTTGTCCGTGAAGGGCCGGGGATAGGACACGACCATTACGCCCGACGTGGGATTGTCGCGGATCACGTTCTTCGTCACGCGCACGCCGTCGTTGGCCATCACCATGACCCCGGTCCCCCGGCGAACCGCGGCGACGATGTTGCCCTTTGGCGCGAAATTCGGTGTGTCGTTCCCGACTACCAGATTTCCCGTCAGCACCGTGTTGCCGCCGCCCATGACGGGCAGGTTGGGAAGATCGAAGACGAGTATCCCTCCCGTGTTCCGCGTCACGAGGTTGTAGGCGACCAGGGCGTTGCGGCTATTCTCGATCTCCACTCCTGCGACGTTGCCTTGGGCCAGCGAGTAGCGGACAGTTATGTCCTTCGATTGTCCCACATAGATGCCGGCGTCGGACGCGCCTTCGACCTGGCAGCCATCGATCAGAACGCCGGTGCTCTCGACAGGATAGATGCCATAGGCCCCGTTCGTTTCCTTCGGCCCGCCGGTCCATGCAGCGCGCACCCTGAAGTAGACAATGCGGTCGGCACCCTTGGACTTGATGCCGTCGCCATGCGCATCGAGGACCGCGAAATCGCGCAAGGTCACATCATCGGAGGTGACCAGCAGCCCCTCTCCCGCACCTTGCTGGCCGGAAAAGTCGAGCACCGTCGCATCCATTCCCGCGCCGCGCACAGTCACGCCATTTACATCGAGGCTGAGCCCGTCGGTGAGGACGTAGCGGCCCGCGGCAAGCTGCACGATGTCTCCTGGCTTGGCCAGTATCAGCGCCTCCTGGAGCTTCTGCTGGGCGTCTGGGCCGGCGGTGACGGCGATGGTCCCGGCGTGGGCGGGGGAAGCGGCAAGGGCAACGAGCCCGGCAGCCAGGGCGAACGACGGCGATGGCATCCTCATGGCCCGATCATGCCCCATGCCAGTGCGGAGTCAATCGTGCCGTGCCAAGCGTTCGGGCACATGCTATCGCGCCGCGCGATGAGCCCCGACACCGTGCCCGCAGAGCCTGAAACGCCCCGCTGGCGACGCATCTTGGACGTTCTGGGGCCTGGCTTCGTGACCGGAGCGGCCGACGACGATCCCAGCGGAATCGGCACTCACAGCCAAGTGGGTGCCGAGTTCGGATATGGCCTCGCCTGGACGTTCGTCCTCAGCTTCCCGCTGATGGTCGCGATCCAGGAAATCGCCGCGCGGATAGGCCGGGTCACCGGCGCCGGCATCGCCCGAAACCTTCGTCGCCATTACCCGCGCGTGCTGCTGTGGACGATGGTCCTGCTGCTGCTGGTTGCCAACGTCGTCAACCTGGGCGCTGACCTCAGCGCCATGGGCGCCGCGCTTCAGCTCCTGGCGGGCGGCAACGCGGGACTTTACACCCTGCTATTCGGGATCGTGTGCATCGTGCTGGAGGTCGGCCTGAGCTACCCGCGCTACGCGGCGATCCTCAAGTGGTCGACGCTTTCGCTGTTTGCTTATTTCGGCGTCGTGATGGTCGCCAACGTGCCCTGGCCTTACGCCTTGCGTTCGCTCGTCGTGCCCGAAGTGCAGTGGAACGTGGCCTACGCGACCGCCTTCGTGGCGATCCTGGGCACAACGATCAGCCCCTACCTGTTTTTCTGGCAGGCCGGACAGGAGATCGAGGAGCAGCGTCGCCATCACACCAAGCCGCTGTGCCTGACCCCGCAAGATGCCGGTCCGGAACTGAAGCGCATCCGCACCGACACGCTGATCGGGATGGGCTTCAGCACGCTGGTCAGCCTCGCGATCGTCTTTGCAACGGCAGCCACTCTTCACGCCAACGGCATTCGCGATATCGCTACATCATCGCAAGCGGCAGAGGCGCTGCGCCCGATTGCGGGGCAATTCGCGTTCGCGCTGTTCGCGATTGGGATCATCGGCACGGGGGTCCTCGCGGTTCCGGTCCTGGCGGGATCCGCGGCCTATGCGGTCACCGAAATGTTCGGCCTTGCCGGTAGTCTCGACGCCAAGCCGCTGAAGGCACGCCTGTTCTACGCCACGATTGCTGTTACGACGCTGGCAGGCGCCTCACTCAACGCAGTCGGGATCGACCCGGCGCGGGCGCTGTACTGGGCCGCGGTCGTGAACGGCATCCTGGCTGCACCTGTGATGGTCATGATGATGCTGATCGTCACCAACCCGCGCGCGATGGGGCAACTGGTGGCCCATCGGCGAATGGTCATCACAGGCTGGGCCGCGACCCTCGTGATGGCCGCCGCCTCGGTTCTGTTCCTGTGGTTTACTGCCCGGTCGGCGGGATTGTTCTAGCCCGCCAAGCCGCTCGCACAGAGCGCCGCCGAACTGGTTGTCACCGCGATCACCTCGGCATCGCCGACCTTGCGAACGAGGGCGATGTATTGGGACAGCGAGAGTTTCGCACGGTCCTGCCCCTTCAGTACCTCGAGCTTGCGAAGCTGGTCGATCGACAGCCGATCGACCATGCGCCGCGCCATGCAATCGGCGTTGTGCTGCGAAAGCCCGGCCTCGACCAGCGCCGAGCGCACGCGGCTTTCGGCGATCTTCTGAACGCATCCGCCCAGGAGAAGGCCCGCAATGGCGGCAGACAGGCCCAGCGCACGGACCATGACGCTAGTGCGCGAGGGACTTGACGATTTCTTCGACCATCTTCTTGGCATCGCCGAGCAGCATCATGGTCTGGTCCATATAGAACACGTCGTTGTCGACGCCGGCGTAGCCGACACCGCCCATCGAGCGCTTGATGAACATGATGGTCTTGGCCTTCTCGACGTCGAACACGGGCATTCCGTAGATAGGCGACGACTTGTCGGTCTTGGCCGCCGGATTGACCACGTCATTGGCGCCGATGATGAAGGCGACGTCCGTTTGCGCGAACTCGCCGTTGATGTCCTCGAGCTCGAAGACCTCGTCGTACGGGACCTGCGCCTCGGCCAGAAGCACGTTCATGTGCCCGGGCATGCGGCCCGCCACCGGGTGGATCGCGTATTTCACGCGCACGCCCTCGGCCTTGAGCAGATCGCCCATTTCACGCAGCACATGCTGAGCCTGCGCCACCGCCATGCCGTAGCCCGGGATGATGACGACCTGCTCCGCTTCCTTGAGCAGGAAGGCTGCGTCCTCTGCCGAGCCGCGCTTCCATGGCCGGTCGGTCTTCGCGGCGCCATCGCCGCCGCCGCCACTCTCTGCGCCGAACCCGCCGGCGATCACCGAGATGAAGCTGCGGTTCATCGCCTTGCACATGATGTACGAAAGGATCGCGCCCGAAGAGCCGACGAGAGCGCCGGTTATGATCATCGCGGTGTTGTGGAGCGTGAAGCCCATCGCCGCCGCGGCCCACCCCGAATACGAGTTGAGCATCGAAACGACGACCGGCATGTCCGCGCCGCCGATGGGGATGATCAGCAGGAACCCGATCGCGAACGACAGCACCGTGATCGCGGCGATGACCCATTGCGACTGGTCCTGCGTGAACCACGCGACGAGGCCCAGGATCGCGACAAGCGTGCCGAGGTTTATGACGTGGCGCGCGGGCAGCATGATCGGCGCGCCGCTCATCTTCCCGGCGAGCTTGAGGAACGCGATCACAGAGCCTGAGAAGGTGATCGCACCAATCGCGATGCCAAGCCCCATCTCGACCCGGCTCTGCGCCTCGATCACCCCGTCGGGGCCAGCGATGCCGAACGCCTGCGGATTGAGGTAGGCCGCCCAGCCTACGAGCACGGCCGCAAGGCCGACGAGGCTGTGGAAGGCTGCCACGAGCTGCGGCATGTCGGTCATCTTGATCCGCCGCGCGGTGACGAGGCCGATCACCCCGCCCACCGCGATTGCCGCGACGATCTGCGCCAGGATCACCAGATCTTCGGGGCTTGGCCGCGGGATCACCGAGCCGGGAGGGATCGGTGCTTCGGTCGCCAGCGTAGTCGCAACCGCGATGAGCATGCCCACCATGCCGAGACGATTGCCGCGCTGCGAAGTGGCGGGCGACGAAAGCCCGCGCAGGCTGAGGATGAAGCAGACGCCCGCGATCAGGTAGGCGAGCATGACCCAGGCGGGCAGGCCTTCATGCGCCATGTCAGCCCTCCCCGCTCGTGACGGGGGGCCGCGCGGGTCGGTCCTTCTTCTTGTACATTGCCAGCATGCGCGCCGTGACCGCGAAGCCGCCGAAGATATTGACCGAAGCCATCGCCACCGCGGCCAGGCCCAGCAGGCGCGACCCGGTCGACCCGGCAGCAGCGCCGGCGACGAGCGCGCCGACCACGATGACCGAGGAAATGGCGTTGGTGACCGCCATCAGCGGGGTGTGAAGCGCCGGGGTGACCGACCAGACAACGTAGTAACCCACGAAGCAGGCCAGTACGAAGATCGACAATATCGCGATGAAATCCATCTAACCCCTGCCCCGATATCCTGCCGATAAGGGCAGGCTGTGAGTAAGAAACCTAGGCCGTCTCGCCCAGCAGTCGCGCGTGGACGACCTTGCCGCCTTGCGTCAGCCGCACCGCGTCGCCGATCTCCTCGTCGAGCACGGGCCGTCCCGCCTCCTTGTCCCAGAATGCAGACAGGAAGTTGTAGAGGTTGCGCGCGAACAGCGCCGAGGCGTCAGCTGCCAGGTGCGTTGGCGTATTGGCGTATCCGATGATTTTGACGCCGTGCCGCTCCACGACTTGGTCCGCCACCGAGCCTTCGACATTGCCGCCCTGGGCGACGGCCAGGTCGAAGATGACGCTGCCCGGCTTCATCGAGGAAATCTGCGCGTCCGAGACCAGGCGCGGCGCAGCGCGACCCGGGATCAGCGCGGTCGTGATCACGATGTCCTGCTTGGCAATGTGCGACGAAACCAGTTCGGCCTGGGCCTTCTGGTATTCATCGCTCATCTCCGTGGCGTAGCCGCCTGCGCCCTCGCCCTCGATCCCGACGACGCTTTCGACGAAGATCGGCTTGGCGCCGAGCGACTGGATTTGCTCCTTGGTCGCGGAACGCACGTCGGTTGCCGAAACTTGCGCGCCGAGCCGCCGCGCCGTGGCGATGGCCTGAAGACCCGCGACGCCCACTCCCATCACGAACACGCGCGCGGCGCTGATCGTACCGGCCGCGGTCATCATCATCGGAAATGCGCGGCCATAAGCGTCGGCGGCGTGAATCACGGCCTTGTAGCCCGCAAGGTTCGATTGGCTCGACAGGATATCCATCGACTGCGCGCGGGTGATCCGCGGCATGAATTCCATCGCCAGGGCCTCGACCCCGGCGGCGGCATAGGCATCGACCCGTTCGCGCTGGGCGAAAGGATCAAGGCCGGCGGCAAGCCACGCTCCGGCCTTTGCCCCGGAAAGCGCGCCCGGCGTGGGTCCTTGGACACCGAGGACGATGTCCGCGTCCTTCACGACGGTGGCGGCATCGCCGATCTGGGCGCCCGCCTCGGAAAAGGCGGCGTCGGCGATCGACGCCCCCTCGCCGGCCCCGGTCTCGACCGCGACGGTCGCGCCGAGCGCGATGAACTTCTTGACCGTTTCGGGCGTTGCGGCGACGCGACGCTCTCCATCGGCGGTTTCGCGCAGTACCGCGATCCTTGTCTGACCCCCCATCGAGGGCGTCAGGAAATCAGCAGGATGACGACCACCACGATCACCGCGATAACCGGGATCGCCCACTTCACCATGGCGATGAAGCCCTCGTACGTGGACCCGTGGGCCTTCATGTCGTTACCCGATGCCATTTGCAGCTTCCCCGCATGAACGATGTTGAATCTGCTGTCGCGTCTATCGCCGCAATCCCGCGCCTTCAACCCTGCTGGTGTCCGCCATCCCTCATCAAATCGGGAGTGTTTGGCGAACCTGCTTAATCGGCTCTTTACCCGGAGGCGCTAGACCACGGTCCCAAGCCAATTGCGCTGCAACGAGAACGGGAGACCATGGCCGAAGCCGAACCGCGCCTGCTGATGCTGATCGACGACGAACCTGCCCAATGCCGCCTCATCGCGGCACTGGCGGGGCGCGAAGGCTGGCGCACGGTCGTCGCCCGCGATTCGGAAACGGCAATCGCCATGCTCGGCACGCGCCAGGGCATGCAGCTGTCCGCGATCGTGCTCGATCAGTGGGTGCCGGGCGACGATGCCTGCACGTTGATTGCGGAGCTTAAAAGCCGGCGCCCTGCGCTGCCCATCCTCATGCTGACGACGAGCGCGTCCCCGCTTCTGGCGGTTGAAGCGATGCGCGCGGGCGCGACCGATTATCTTATCAAGCCGGTTGCACCCGATCGCCTGCTTCAGGCCCTGCGGGCCGCGACCACGCGCGAAACGGCGGCCGAGGAGCTTCAGCCCCTTACTGAGAAGATGCCCGCCCTGCTCGATTTCGACGCGATGGTCGGCGCCGCGCCGAACTTTCGCGCAGCGCTGGCCGTCGCCGCAAAGGCGGCGCGCAGCCATTGCAGCGTGCTTATCGAAGGCGAGACGGGCACTGGGAAGGAAATGCTGGTTCGTGCCATGCATGCCGCATCCCCACGCGCCAAGGCGCCCCTGCGTTTCGTCAATGTCGCCGGCATTCCCGGCAACCAGATCGAATCCGTCCTCTTCGGGCACGAACGCGGCGCATTTCCCGGTGCCTTCGACCGCCAGATCGGCGCGCTTCAGCATGCCGATGGCGGCACAATCGTACTGGACGAGATCGACCGTCTGCCGGTCGGAGTGCAGGAACGCCTGGTGCGGTTCCTCGAACGTGGCGAGGTCCAGCCCATCGGCGCGCGGCACAGCTTCCGGCTCAACGTGCGCCTGTTCGCGGCCGCGAACTCTCCGCTTTCGGATCTGGTAGCGGGCGGCGAGTTCGACCCCGCACTTCACGCCCTGCTCGCGGGAACGCAGCTTCACCTGCCCGCCTTGCGCGAACGCGCCGGCGATCTTCCCGCCCTTGCCCGCCACTTCCTGGCCCGGATCGGCGAACAGCCTGGTCTGCGCGCTCTGGGCATCACCGACGGCGCGCTGGCGCTACTCGGAGCTTACGATTGGCCTGGCAACGTGCGGCAGCTCCAGGCCGTGCTGTTCCGGGCAGCGGTCTTTTGCGATGGCGACGCGCTCACCGCGCAGGATTTCCCCAATCTCTCCAGTCTCCTGGGCGAAGAACGCCCTTCATCTCCACCGGTCCAGGAAGGGGTGGGCGTCATGCTCTACGCCCCCGACGGCAATTTGCGCCCGCTCGAGGATATCGAGGCCGACGTCATCCGCCTCGCCATCGGGCACTATCGCGGACGGATGACCGAAGTGGCGCGCCGCCTCGGGATCGGTCGCTCGACCCTTTACCGCAAGCTCGGCGATCTCGGCATCGACAACGTCGCGTAAGGCGGCGGGACGAGCGCACGACGCGGTGCATAACGACGCCCGCGCCAGCTCCTCGAACGGAAACTGGCTGTTTCCTGGGCGGTGAGCGCCCGGTCAGCCGCGACCGGCGGTGACCTGCAGGAACTGCGGCTTGCTCTTCGGCCCGTCGCCGCCCAGCGACAGCGGATAGCTGCCGTCAGGCAATGCCGCGAGCGGCATGCCCGCAGCTGCCAGCGCGTATGGCGAGACCCGGTGCCGTGTGCACAGCCCGCCGGCGCCGTCGCTGACCAGCGGGATTTCGAATTCGACCC
Organism: Novosphingobium tardum; assembly: GCF_042652045.1. Classification (NCBI taxonomy): domain Bacteria; kingdom Pseudomonadati; phylum Pseudomonadota; class Alphaproteobacteria; order Sphingomonadales; family Sphingomonadaceae; genus Novosphingobium; species Novosphingobium tardum. The sequence continues at coordinate 146,464 of NZ_JBHSDR010000004.1, forward strand.
CGATCGTCGCTTCCTGCGAATGGGTCACGACGCACACGACGAGCTGGCCGCTGCCGAGATCGAGCACCATGCCGGTGCCCACGGGCACGCCCATCAGGCCCTCGATCCGCGCACCGGCGCGCGACAAGTCGCGGATCAGCGCGTCGTAGCGGTGATCCTCGTGGATGACGCCGATCTTGCGGAACATCGAGCGGCGCTCGGGACGATGGCGATCCGGCCCGGCGGGTTCGATCACGAAGTCCTTTGAACCAATTTTCTCGAGGACTTCCGCGGCTGGCAGCGCCTTGGAATAGATCCAGCCCTGGATATACCGCGCGCCCTTTGCGCAGACGATCTCGAGCTGGTCGAATGCCTCCACGCCCTCCACCGTCGTGTCCATGCCGAGTGCATCTGACAGGCCGATGATCGCGGCGATGATCTTGACGCTGTTGTGGTCCTTCTGCGTGCAAGTATCGACGAAGCTCTTGTCGACCTTGATCTTGTCGAACGGGGCCGACCGCAGATAGCTGAGCGACGAATAACCCGTGCCGAAATCGTCGAGCGCGAGCCGGACGCCCAGCGCCTTCAGCATGCGGAACGTCTCGTCCGTGCTTTCGCTGTCGCCCATGAAGACGCTCTCGGTCAGCTCCAGTTCGAGGCGCCCCGGATCGATCCCGCTTGATGCCAGCGTGTTGGTCACGATGTTGACGAAGCCTGGCGTTGCAAACTGGACGGCGGAAACGTTCACCGCAACGCGCACCGTTTCGGGCCAGTTCAGCGCATCTTCGCAGGCGCGCCGCAGCGCCCACTCGCCAAGCTGGCTGATGAGGCTGGATTCCTCGGCGATGGGAATGAAAACGTCTGGCCCGACACGGCCGCGTTCGGGATGCTCCCAGCGCATCAGCGCTTCGAAGCCCACGACGACGTGGTCTTTCGAGCGCACGACCGGCTGGTAATGCAGTTCCAGCTGATCGGCGGCGAGGGCCTGGCGCAGGTCCTCCTCGATCAGCCGACGCTCCTCCGCTTCGTCCTTCAGGTCCGAAGAGTAGAATCGGAAAGCGCCGCGGCCGCCGTTCTTCGCGGCATAGAGGGCAAGATCCGAGGCGCGCAGCAGTTCCTCGCGTTCCACGCCGTCATATGGCGCGATCGCCACGCCGATCGAGGTCCCGATGATCGCCCGCTGGTCGTCGATCGGATAGGGCTGCGACACGATCTGGATGATCTTTCCGGCAAGCTCGCCCAGCTTGCCCCGGTCGTCGAGGTCGGGAAGCAGGATTTGGAACTCGTCGCCTCCCAGGCGTCCGATTTCCCCGCGTTCGCTAACCACGCGTTCCAGCCGTCGCGCGACCTGCTTCAGCAGTTCGTCGCCCGCAGGGTGGCCGAGGGTATCATTGACCTGCTTGAACCGATCGAGATCCAGCATCATCAGGGCGCAGCTGCGCTTGGCCTGCTTGAACGCGGCGAGTGTGCCGTCGATCCGCCGGTTCATCCGGTGGCGGTTGGCGAGCCCGGTCAAAGAATCATATTCGGCGAGCCGCGAATCCTCGAGCTTGCGCTCGTACTCGACGGTGATGTCCTTGGCGCTGCCGCGATAACCCTCGAAGCTGCCGTCGGCGGCGAACTTGGGATGGCCCGAGATCGACCACCAGGTCTGGCGCCCCTGCGGTTCGGGATTGCCCAGGATCAGGCGAACAGTGGTGTCCACGATCCGGTTGCGTGCGCTGAGCTGGAAGTTGAGCGGGCGGTCCGAACGCTCGGTATTGTCGCGATCGGCCTCGAACAGCGCGACGAGCGGCTGGGCAAGCAGGTCCTCGATCGGACGCTGGAGCTTTTCGGCGGCGTTCTCGGAAATGTAGATCAGCCGCCCGCTGCTGTCGGTGGCCCAGAGCCAGCCGATTCCGGCATGCTCGAAATCGTCGAGAATGGCGATCCGCCGCGCGTGGTCACCGGGCCGGACGACCGGAACTGCGCCGTAATCAGCCTCGTTCGCGGCCGCAGCCCCGCGCGCGCCCCGATTTCTGAACAGATTCGCTACAGCCATTTGTCCGAACTTCGTGATGCGGTCGGCGTTGCCCGCCAATTGCTTGGAAACTCTCGTCTAAAGCGGTTTGGTATAATTTGCCCTAACGAACCGGTGAAACGCGGGCGGTCAGGTATCGGACACCTGCGAAAAATCGGTCAGCGCCGCGTCGCGCAATCCCCGCCAAACATGCGCAGCCTGGACGGTCTCTGCCACGTCGTGGACGCGGAGCAACTGAACGCCGGAATCCATCGCCCGGGCGGCGAGCAGCAGCGACCCGCCGAGCCGGCGATGAGCTGGGGCCTCGTTGGACAAGGCGCCGATCATCCGCTTGCGGCTGGCCCCCACCATCAGCGGCGCGCCCAGCGCGTGAAAAAGCGGGAGCGCATTCACCAGGGCAAGGTTTTCTGCGACCGATTTGCCAAAGCCAAGTCCAGGGTCGAGCACGATCCGGTCGGCGGAGACGCCCGCGGCGATGACCTCGTCCCGCCGCCTTCGCAGCCAGTCGAATACGTCCAGCACGACATCGTCATACCGCCCCTCGGCGTGCAGATCGTCGGCACCTCCCGGCGCATGCATAAGTACGACCGGCACCCCCGCGCGGACTATGATCTCGATACTGCGGGGGTCGTGGCGCAAGGCGGAAACATCATTGACGAGATGCGCCCCGGCAGCGAGCGCTGCTGAGATAACGCTCGACCGGCGGCTGTCGATGCTAATCGCCGCGCCGCTGGCCGCAAGGCGCTCGATCGCAGGCACTGCCCGCTTGATCTCGTCGCCCTCCCACACCGCGGCGGCTCCCGGCCGGGTCGATTCACCGCCCACGTCGACCAGCGCGGCGCCGCTCTCGAGCATCGCCGAGGCGTGAGCGTTCGCGGCATCCGGGTCGTCGAGAAACTGGCCGCCGTCAGAAAAGCTGTCCGGCGTGACGTTCAGGATGCCGACGACCTGCGGCTGGTCGAGCCGGATCGTACGCGCGCCACAGGCCAGCGGGGGATAGGCAGCCCGCAGGTTGCCCCACTGTGCCTCACCTTCGGCCGCCAGGGCATCGGGAAGGTCCGCAAGCGCCTTGGCCATCGCGGGCGCCGCGACCCGCCGACGCGATACGATACGACCGTTTTCGCGCACGATCAGGGCAAAGCGGCTGGCATAGACCAGTCCACCCGCCAGCCGGATGGCTTCGCCTTCCTCGCTCTGGGGGCTGTCGCACAGCGCTATCGGTCGGATGTATAGCGTCTGGGCCATCGTAACTCCGCAAACCCCGCCGCATGGGCGGTCGAACTGTCAGTCCTCGGTCGCGAGGAGATACAACTGGCGCAGCGCGTCAATCGGCTTCACTTCGCCGCCGTGTTCGACATGCCAAAAGCTCCAGCCGTTGCAGGACGGCGCGCCTTGTAACTGGGCACCCAAACCGTGGATCGATCCGCACGCGCTCCCTGACGTCAGCGAACCGTCAGCGCGCACGTGCGCGACGAACTTGCGCTTCTTGTCGAAGATCTCGGTTCCCGGGGCAATCCATCCCGTTTCGACGAGCTGGCCGAAGGCAACCTTTGGCGCAGCGCGGGGGCTCTGCATCGTCGTGAGCGCGCTTTCATCTAGCGGGAGCGCCATCGCGATCCGTTCCTCGGCCACCGCGATATAGTCGGCCTCGCGCTCGCAGCCGATCCATTCGCGCCCGAGGCGGCGTGCGACCGCGCCGGTCGTGCCGGTCCCGAAGAAGGGATCGAGCACGACGTCGCCCTTGTTCGTCGTCGCCAGCATCACCCGGTAGAGCAACGCCTCCGGCTTCTGGGTGGGATGCGCCTTGGAACCGTCGCGCTTTATCCGCTCCGCCCCGCCGCAAATCGGCAGGACCCAGTCCGAGCGCATCTGCAACTCGTCGTTGAGCGTCTTCATCGCGCGATAGTTGAACGTGTAGCGCGCCTTCTCGCCGGTCGACGCCCAGATCAGCGTCTCGTGCGCGTTGGTGAAGCGGGTCCCCTTGAAATTGGGCATCGGATTGGCCTTGCGCCACACGATGTCGTTGAGGATCCAGAACCCCAGGTCCTGCAGGATCGCGCCGACCCGGAAGATGTTGTGATAGCTTCCGATGACCCACAGCGAACCGTTGGGCTTCAGCACGCGCCTCGCTTCAGTCAGCCAGCCCTTTGTAAATGCGTCATAAGTCTTAAAACTGTCAAACTTGTCCCAAGCGTCGGTCACGGCATCGACGTGGCTGCCGTCCGGGCGGTTCAGATCGCCGCCGAGTTGCAGGTTATAAGGCGGATCCGCAAAGACCATGTCGACCGAGGCCGTGGGAAGCCCACGCATGGCCGCTATGCAATCGCCTTCGAGGATCCGCCCGAGCGGGAGCGAAGCCCCCTTCTCCGCCTCCGCCCTGTCAGCAAGCTGTTCCGTCGCGCCGCGCTGCCTTGCCGCGCGCGCTTTCACCACTGTCGCCATACGTATCCAAGCCCCCTGGTCGAACGCCAGAGTGAGTCCCCGCCTGCGCGACGTCAAGCAATGGTGGCAGCGCTTGCAGCCGAGATCGCCCGTCCGTCGCGATGGCGGCTGCGTGAACGAAACGAGTCCGGCACATCATGTCGAGTCTCTCACTGCCACCGGGACTCAACATCTAGTGGTGTGGCGCGAAGGACTCGCCCGCGATCAAACTGCCGGGACGGCGCCCGCAAACAGTTCGAGCTGGGCCACCGGGGCGAAACTGCGGCGATGGAGCGGCGTGGGGCCATGCGTGCGCAATGCCGCCAGGTGCTCGGGCGTGCCGTAGCCGACATTGGTTTCCCAGCCGTAATGCGGGTGGTCCACAGCCGCGGCGCGCATCAGGCGATCGCGGTGCTCCTTCGCGATGATCGAGGCCGCTGAAATACATGGCTCGATCGCGTCGCCGCCCACGATTGGGCGTGCCGGCCAGCGCCATTCAGGGCGGCGGCCATGGGGCGTCAGGTTGCCGTCGACCAGAACCGTCGCAGGCTCTTCGTCCAGTCCGGCGCACAGCGCCTCGACGGCGAGGGTCATCGCCAGCATCGTTGCGCCGAAGATATTGAGCCGGTCGATGTCAGCCACATCGACCACGCCGACAGCCCATCGGCAACGGCGCTTGATCGCCGCCTCGAGCTGGCCGCGCCGATCCCGGCACAGCTTCTTGGAATCGTCGAGCCCAGCGGGGCGCGGCGTGCACAGGATCACAGCGGCCGCGACGACAGGGCCGGCAAGCGGACCGCGGCCGGCCTCGTCCACGCCGATGACGATCCCGTCCGCGGCCGACCGGCGCGGCCTTGCGATTTGTTTCTTCTGCAACAGAGCCTTATGCATGGCTTATGAAACTGCTTACGATCCCGATCGGGTTGGCCGCTTCGCTATCGCTTCTGGCGCTTCCGCTGGCAAGCTGCTCAGCCGCATCCGCTCCTGCCGGCGGTGGACAAGTCGCCGCAACCGAGCAGCAAGGCGCTGACGAGACCTTCGCAATTACCGACATCGGCACTTTTGAGGAACCCTGGGCCTTGGCGCTGGAGCCCGGGACGGGGCGCGCATTCGTGACCGAGCGCGCCGGAGCGATCCGGTTCGTATCGCCCGATGGCAAGGCGGGAACCCTCTCCGGTGTTCCTAAGGTCGATTACGGTGGCCAAGGCGGGCTCGGCGACTTCATCTTCGCTCCCGACTACGCGAAGAGCCACATGGTTTACCTGAGCTGGGTAGAGACCGGCCAAGGCGATACCCGGGGTGCCGTCGTCGGTCGTGCGCGCCTGGATTGCGCAACCCCGTCATCCTGCGCGCTGGCAGAACTCAAGGTGATCTGGCGGCAAGTTCCAAAGGTCAGCGGTCGGGGTCACTATTCGCACCGCCTGGCCTTCTCGCCGGATTGCAAATATCTGTTCGTCTCGTCGGGCGAGCGCCAGAAATTCACCCCTGCGCAGGACATGTCGGTCAACCTGGGCAAGATCGTCCGGCTCCTGCCTGACGGTACCCCGGCCCCCGGCAATCCATTTGCCGCAAAGAGCGGGATAGCCTCCCAGATATGGACCTTGGGCCACCGCAATGTTCTTGGCCTTGCCTTCGACGCGCAGGGCAGGTTGTGGGACCTGGAGCATGGACCGAAGGGCGGCGACGAAATCAATCTGGTCAAGCCCGGCCAGAACTATGGCTGGCCGGTCGTCTCCAACGGGGACAATTATGACGGCACGCCTATCCCGCGTCACGCGACCCGGCCAGATTTTACCGCGCCGGCGATCAGTTGGAATCCGGTGATCGCTCCGGGCGACTTCATCTTCTATTCTGGTTCGGCCTTCCCGGAATGGCGGGGGCAAGTGATCGTTGCCGGGCTCGGCAGCGAGGGCTTGGTGCGGGTCGCGATCGACGGTGAATCCGCGCGCGAAGTGGCCCGTTACCCGCTCGGCACGCGCATCCGGGACATCGCCCAGGCTACCGACGGTTCGATCTGGGTCATCGAGGACGGCAAGCACGGCCGCCTGCGAAGGCTCGCTCCCGCGCGGTAGCGCTGCGGTGCTCGACAAGCGCGCCATCCCTGCCTATCGGCGCGCTTCCGCTGCTTCAGGACACGCGCTTGGCCACGATCATTCCGCTCGACCAGATCGATTCCGCCGACATCGAGGAATTGCTCGATGCCGCATTCGGGCCCGATCGCCATCGCCGCACGGCCTATAAAATGCGTGAAGGCACCGAATGGCTTCCGGCGCTGAGCTTTGCCGCGCTGGATGAGGACGATCATCTGGCCGGGACGATCCAGTGCTGGCCCGTGGCGCTGACCGACCCGGGGGGGCGCCGCTATCCCCTGATCATGGTCGGGCCGGTCGCGGTCCTGCCGCATCTGCAGCGCGGCGGCTATGGCCGGGCGCTCGTTACCGCAAGCCTGGCCGCGCTCAATCCCCAAGCGCCGCTGCCCCAGGTCATGATCGGCGATCCTGAATACTACGAACGTTTCTTCGGCTTCTCTGCCGCGCATACCGGCGGGTGGAAGCTGCCTGGGCCGTGGGAACCCCGCCGGCTGCTGGCGCGTGGTGTCCAGCCCGAAGTGCTTCCCCACGAAGGAATGCTCGGCCCTTGGCGTAGCTAGGTCGTTCTGGCAGGGCTTGCCCGTGCCGTACGAACCGCCCCCAGCCCTCGCCGAACTCTCGCTGGCAGAAATCGCCGAGGCGGTCGAAGCGCGCAAGCTGCCGCCCTTGGCGCAGTGGTCGCCCCAGCGCGAGGGCGACAGCCTGATGCGGATTGCCGCCGATGGCCGCTGGTATCACGATGGGGGCGAGATCCGGCGCCCCGCGATGGTGCGGGCTTTTGCGTCGCTGCTGACGCGTGATGGCGACGCTAGGCATTGGCTAATGACGCCGCACGAGCGCCTTTCGATCGCGGTCGACGATGCCGGTTTCGTCGCGACCGACCTGACGGTGCGCGAAGCTCAGGGCGCGCCGGTGCTGGCCTTCCGCCTCAACACCGACGAGTTCGTAGTGGCGGGACCTGAGCACCCCTTGCGCGCCGCCGGCGATCCCGAAACACCTGCGCTCTATGTCATGGTCCGCAACGGGGTGGAGGCGCGCCTCAATCGCAGCACCTACGCCCAGCTCGTCGAACTTGGTCTCGAACAAGACGGCGACGGCAAGGAACCCTCCGTATGGAGCGGCGGAACGCGCTTTTCGCTTGTCCCGCTGCCATGAGTGAGACCCTGCCGGAGCGTCTTGCCGCGCTGTTCGATCGAGGCCACGCGCAAGTGGTGGAAGGCCTGCGCGACGACGCCCATTTCGCGGCCGGAACATTAAGGCCGGCGGCGGTCCTGATGGCGATGACCGACCGGCCGAACCCCGGCTTCCTCATGATCCATCGCCCGTCGAACATGCGCGCGCATCCCGGCCAGGCAGCGTTCCCGGGAGGCAAGCTCGATCCCGGAGAGGATGCGATCGACGCCGCGCTGCGCGAAGCCAACGAGGAGCTCGGGATCGATCCTGCCGACGTCCACGTGATCGGCGCCACGGACCGCTACCGCACGGGGACGGGGTACGACATCACCCCGGTCCTCGCGATCGTCCCGCCTGACCTCGAACTGCAACCCAGCCCCACCGAAGTGGCTGCCTGGTTCGAGCCGCCGGTCGACTTCGTGCTCGACCCCGGCAATCACGTGACCAAATCCGCGTCCTGGGCAGGGAGCGAGCGTCGCTATATCGAGATCATGTGGAACGAGCACCGCATCTGGGGTGTGACGGCGGCGATAATCGCCAACCTCGCGCGGCGGATCCGCTGGCATGGCTAGGCTGCCCGCAGCGGAATGGACCGGCCGGAGCGATTTGGTCGCACTGGTCGACGCGCTCGATCCCGAGGGAGACAGCGCCCGCTATGTCGGAGGTGCGGTGCGCGACACCCTGCTGGGCGTCGAAGCGCACGACATCGACATCGCGACGCGTCACGAGCCGGTCGAGGTCATTGCCCGGCTCGACGCGGCGGGCGTGCGCAGCGTTCCCACCGGCATTGCGCACGGTACGGTCACCGCCATCCTCGACAGCGGAAATGTCGAGATCACCACCTTGCGCCATGACGTCGAAACCGATGGAAGGCGCGCGAAAGTGGCCTTTGCCAGCGACTGGCAGGACGACGCCGCCCGTCGCGACTTCACGATCAACGCACTCTACGCCGACCCCCGCACGGGCGAGGTCTTCGATTACTTTGGCGGGGTGGAGGACCTCGAGAACCGTCGGGTGCGCTTCATCGGAGATGCCCGAGCGCGCATTCGGGAAGATCACCTGCGCATCCTTCGCTACTTCCGGTTCCAGGCAAGATTCGGATCGCAACCCGCTGACGAGCAAGCGGAAACCGCGTGCCGCGAACTCGCACCGCGACTCACGGACCTCTCACGTGAGCGCGTGGGCTGGGAACTGATAAACCTTCTTTCACTTCCCGATCCTTCGTCCACCGTCGAAAGGATGGCGGAGCTGGGTGTCTTGCCGCAGGTCATGCCCGAAGCGAATGCTGCCGCGCTTGCCCCGCTGATCATGGCAGAGCGGCGCGAAGGCGTGGAGCCCGACCCGATCCGACGCTTCGCTGCATTGCTTCCCGCCGACCCGGCAACCGCTGCCGCCACAGCCTCGCGACTGCGCCTGTCGAACTCGCAGCGCAAGCGGCTGGCACAGGCGGCAAGGCGAGAAGATGGGCCAGGGAACGCGCGCGAACTGGCTTATCGGCTGGGGCGTGACGAAGCGGTCGACCGAATTCTCCTCGCCGGGGCAAGCGTCGCCCCGCTGGCCGGGTGGGAAATCCCCCGCCTGCCGCTCAAGGGCGGCGAGGTCGTTGCGCGCGGGATCGCCCCGGGACCCGAAGTGGCGCGCATCCTGCACGAGGTCGAGAACCGCTGGGTCGCCGAAGGATTTCCCGACGCGGACCGCGTTGCCGAATTGCGCGACGAAGCGATCGCGGCGGCAGTCGCCGGGAGGTCCTAGAACTTGTTGTCGCGCGGGAAACCGGTCGGCGGCAGTCGTCCGGCAGCGCCGCGCGCCACCTTCCACAGCCGCATGTCCTTTTCGGTCCGCACACGGCCGCTCTCGCCGCCCATGGTCCAGCTCAGCCCCTCTTCAAGCGTCAGAGTGATCGCGTCCGACAATCCCCCATCGCGATAGCGCTGGAGCTGCACCCCCTGCCCCTTGGCAAGGATCGGCAGTTCGCTGAGCGCGAAGATCACCAATTTGCGGTTTTCTCCCACCGCCGCGACGTGATCGTGCTCGGGCGGAATTTCGCGGACGACGCTGAGCTTCACTCCCGGCTTGGTCGTCACCACGGCGCGACCCTTGCGGGTTTCGGCAAGCAGCTCGTCGGTTTCCGCCGCGAACCCGCGTCCGTTGTTCGCCACCAGCAAGAGCTGCGCCTTCGGCCGGTGGACGACGACGCCGACGATCTGCGCATCGGCATCGATGTCGAGCATCGTGCGGATCGGTTCGCCGAAGCCGCGCGCGCCTGGCAATTTGTCGGCGCCGAGCGTGTAGAAACGCCCATTGTCCGCCGCGATCAGAAGCTTGTCGGTCGTCTGCGCATGAAGCGCAAAGGCAGGGCCGTCGCCATCCTTGAACTTGAAATCGCCGTCGAGCGGGACATGGCCCCGCGCACCGCGCACCCAGCCGCGCGCAGACAGAATTACCGTCACCGGCTCTTTTTCGATCATCGCGTCGAGGCTGAAGTTAGCAGTTGGCGCAGCTTCGGCGAGGCTGGTGCGACGGCGACCCAGCGCCGTGTCCTCGGCATATTCCTTGCGAACCGCCGTCAGGTCGCGCTTGAGCCGCGTGCGCTGGCGCGCGGGGCTGTCGAGCAGTTTCTGAAGCTCGTCCCGCTCCGCAAGCAGTTCCGCGTGTTCCTTGCGGAGCTCCATTTCCTCCAGCTTGCGCAGGCTGCGCAGGCGCATGTTGAGGATGGCCTCCGCCTGACGGTCGGTCAGTTCGAATTCGGCCATCAGGACGGGCTTGGGCTCGTCCTCTGCCCGAATGATCGCGATGACCCGGTCGAGGTTGAGGTAGGCGACGATGTAGCCTTCGACGAGCTCCAGCCGCGCCGCGATCTTGTCCAGACGGGTCCGGCTGCGTCGCAGAAGGATGTCGATCTGCGCGATGATCCACTGGGTCAGCAGGTCGCGCAGGCCTAGCACGCCGGGCGTGCGCTGGGCATCGAGGACATTGAGATTGAGCGAGAACCGGCTCTCGAGGTCGCTGAGCTTGTAGAGACTTTCCTTGAGGAGGTCGGGATCGACGTTGCGGCTGCGCGGCACCAGGACCAGCCGGATCGCCTCGTCGCTCTCGTCGCGCACGTCCTCCAGGATCGGCAGCTTCTTGTCGCCGATCAACGCGGCGATCTGCTCGATCAGCTTTCCCTTCTGGACCATGTAGGGGATTTCCGAGATCACCAGTTGCCAAGTTCCTCCACCCAGCCGCTCGATACCTGCGTCGCGGTCTGCCCCATCCTTCGAATCCGCGGCATGGAACCGCGCGCGAACCCGGAATGCGCCGCGCCCGGTCTCGTAAGCCGCCGAGATGCTGTCCGCGCTGTCGACGACGATCCCGCCGGTGGCGAAATCGGGTCCGTGGAACACCTCCATCAAGGCCGAATGCTCGGTGTGGGGGTTGTCGATCAGCAACAGCGTCGCATCGATGATCTCGGCCACGTTGTGGCTGGGAATCGACGTGGCCATCCCCACGGCGATTCCGCTGGACCCGTTGGCCATGAGGTTTGGAAAGAGGCCCGGGAATATCTCGGGCTCCTGCTCCTCGCCGTTGTAGGTGGGGATGAAGTCGACCGTCCCGTCGTCGACCCCCGCCATCAGGAGCTGGGCGGTACGGGTCAGGCGCGCTTCGGTGTAGCGATAGGCCGCGGCATTATCGCCGTCGATGTTACCGAAATTGCCCTGCCCTTCGACCAGCGGGTAACGCAGCGCGAAATCCTGCGCGAGCCGTACCATCGCATCATAGACGCTGGCATCGCCGTGGGGATGGTACTTGCCGATCACGTCTCCGACGACGCGCGCCGACTTCTTGAACGCCTGCCCCGGATCGAGCCGGAGTTGGCGCATGGCCCACAACAGCCGGCGGTGGACGGGTTTCAGCCCGTCGCGCAGGTCCGGCAGTGAACGCGCGGTGATCGTGGACAGGGCATAGACGAGGTAGCGTTCGCTGAGCGCGCTGTCGAAGGGCGCGTCGACGATGGCATCGAACGGATCGGGTTCAAGCGTGGTCACCATGATGGGCGCGCTCTAGCAATGCGCGTGGCGGGACAAAAGCGACGGAACCAGCCCATCCCCCGATGATTGGAGGTGCGGGGCGAATTGTGTAGCATCCAGCAGCGCGCTCATTTGCGCCGTATCGTCGCAGGATCACCCGCGCTGCATGTCCCGCGCCTCGTCGGGAATGCGCACTTCCAGACCGTCGAGCGACTGGTCGAGGACGATCTGACACGAGAGTCGGCTGGTCCGGGTCACTCCGGCGGCGAGGTCCAGCATGTCTTCCTCGTCATCCACGGCGGCAGGCAGGCGTTCGAACCACGCGGGGTCAACAATCACGTGGCAGGTCGAGCAGGCCATCTGGCCCTCGCACGTGCCTTCGAGCGGCATGCCCGCATTCTGCGCAACCTCGAGCAACGACGCGCCGGGCTCTGCTTCCGCCACGACCTTCTCGTCCTTGGGCATGACGAAAGTGACCTTAACCACGCACTAGTCCCCCTGGTTCAACATTGCTCGAACGCCGCTGCGTTGATCGCGGCAGCAGCCTCTTCAATCTCCCCTTCCGTGGTATAACGTCCGAAACCGAGCCGGATCGAGCCCTTGGCCTCTTCCGCGGGAAGTCCGAGTGCGCGCAGCACGTGGCTCGGACGGCCCGAACCGCTGGCGCAGGCCGAACCTGCCGAGAAAGCGACCTCGCGAACATCAGCGATCAGGCGCGCCGCGTCCAGCCCTTCACGCCGGATGTTGAGATTGCCGTGCCAGCGCTGCGTTTCCGAGCCATTCAGCGTCCAATCCTCGAACACACTGCGCACAACGGTCCAAAGGCGTTCGATGTGGGCGGCATCATCCTCCCGGCGCTGCATCATCAACGTCGCTGCGGCACCGAACCCGGCGCACAGCGCGGGACTCAGCGTGCCCGATCGAAGCCCCTGCTCCTGTCCGCCGCCGTGGATCATCGGGGAAAGCTCCACACCGTCCCGCACCCACAGCGCGCCGATTCCCTTCGGACCGTGGAGCTTGTGAGCGGATATCGCGACGAGATCGGCTCCATCGGGTGCCGCGAACTTGCCTGCCCCCTGCACCGCATCGCATAGGAACAGCGCACCCGCGCCGTGCGCGGCCTCGGCCAACTGATCGACCGGCTGAACGGTCCCGATCTCGTTGTTCACCTGCATTACGCAGACGAGCCGGACATTTGCCGGAAGAGCGGCGGCCGGGCTCACCAGGCCTTCCTCATTCACCGGCAGGACCGTCAGCGGCGCGCCGGTCGCCCGGGCGGTATCGAGGACGGCGGCGTGTTCGATCGCGGAAACCGCGACTGAGCGACCGTCTCCTGCCCTCGCGCTGCCCATGATCGCGAGATTGAGCGCCTCTGTCGCGCCCCCCGTGAATACCACGCGCCCTCCAGGCGGGAACAGCCCGGCCACGCGCTCGCGCGCCGCTTCGACCGCGGCCGCCGCGGCGCGGCCCGGACGATGCGGGCTGTGGGGATTGGCGAAGCCGGCACCGCCGGGACCGTCCAGCCACGGGAGCATCGCTTCGCGTGCCTCGGGCGCGAGGGGGGTGGTCGCCTGGTAATCGAGATAGATCATGCCGCGGCGCGAACCGCGCGGCTAATCGCAGCCCAAGCATCGCCAAAGCGCGCCACGTCGGCCATCGTCGTCTCCCGCCCCAGGCTGACGCGGATCACCTCTCCAGCCTCGCGCGCGTCGAGGTTCATCGCGGCAAGCACATGGCTCGTACGGAGCGATCCCGACGAACAGGCGCTCCCTGCGGAGACCGCGATCCCGGCCGCGTCGAAGCGGATAAGTTGCGACGCAGCCATGACGTTCGGCATCCGGTAGGCGCCAATCGTCGCAAGGCGCGGTGAACTTTGCGCGATGACCTCTCCGCCCTCTTCGACGATCCGCTGCTCCAGCACCGCGCGAAGGCTCTCCACGCCGGCAAGCCATTCGTCGCCCGCCTCGATCGCGGCGGCCATTCCCATCGCGCCGGGCAGGTTCTCCGTTCCGGCACGATATCCGCGTTCCTGGCCGCCTCGCGCGTTCAGCAGAGCGAAATCGCGCACCAGCAGCGCACCTGTTCCGATCGGCCCACCGAACTTGTGCGCCGAAAGCGCGATCAGGTCAGCAGGAGGTAGCGCAAGCTTGCCGCCGCCCTGCGCGCAATCGGCAAGGAGCATGCCGCCATGCCTTGTGACCAATGCAGCAACTTCGTCCAGCAGCTGGATCACCCCGGTCTCGTTGCCCACCTGCTGCACCGCCACCAGCGGGCGCTGGCCTGCTTCGGCGAGCATCCGGTCGAGTGCGGTGAGGTCGACAAGTCCGTCACGACCGACGGGAATGACCGAGGCTTCGGAACCTGCGGGCCGCTGCACCGCCTCGTGCTCGACCGCCGAGACAAGGATGTTGCCGGCCTTGGCCGTGCCCAGCGCCAACGCCAGCGCCTCGGTCGCGCCGCTGGTGAAGATCAAGGCGCCGTCCCACTCCAGCGCCGCGCAAATCCTTTCGCGCGCAAGCTCCAGCGCCGCGCGCGCCGCCCGCCCAGCACGGTGGGGGCTCGACGGATTGGCCCAGTGCGCGAACCCTTCCTCAAGCGCCGCGCGCGCTTCGGGCAGAAGCGGAGCGGTAGCGGCATGGTCGAGATAAAGGGGCGGCAGCAAGTCCAGGTCTTTCCTAATTCCAAGCGAGACGACTTGTCAGGCCTGTTCAAGTTGCTTTCACGAGCTTCGTTTCTATATAGCCCCCCGACCCTTCGATAGGGAAAAGCAACATTCACCGTGCAGCCGCGCCTCATGGCGCGCCGGCCGAGCAGTTCAGGTGCGCCCATGCCCGCAGTCATCTTTCCCGGTCCCGAGGGCCGTCTCGAAGGCCGTTTCCAGCCCGCCTCGCGTCCCCGCGCGCCGGTGGCGATGATCCTGCACCCGCACCCCCAGGGCGGCGGGACCATGAACGACCGGATCGTCCAGGCCCTCTACAAGACCTTCGTAAACCGCGGCTTCGCCACGCTTCGCTTCAATTTCAGGGGAGTCGGCCGCAGCCAGGGCAGCTTCGACAACGGGATTGGCGAACTGTCCGACGCGGCCGCCGCGCTCGACTGGGTGCAGTCCATCCATCCGGAGGCGCAGACGACCTGGATCGCGGGCTTCAGCTTCGGTGCCCTTATCGGCATGCAGCTGCTGATGCGCCGTCCCGAGATCCGCGGCTTCATTTCAGTGGCGCCGCCCGCCAACATGTACGACTTTTCCTTCCTCGCCCCGTGTCCTGCATCGGGCATCATGGTTCAGGGCGCGGCCGACACGGTGGTCGCCCCGATCGCGGTGCAGAAGCTGGTCGACAAGCTGCGCACGCAAAAGCACATCACAATCCATCACGACGAGATTCCGCGCGCGAATCACTTCTTCGAGCATGAACTCGACGACATGATGCACTCGGTCGACAACTATCTCGACATGCGCCTCGCGCCGGATTCGCCGATCAAGTAACCGCCGCTATTGCGGCAGTTGTGAAAGAGGCGCGGTGCCCGAGGCATCGGGCAGGGTCCAGATTGCCACGTTGGCAAGCATGATCGCGGCAAGCAGCATCATGAGCAGCGGTCGGCGGCGCTCTCCCGTGCGGCGCCACAGCACCACCGCGCCGGCGACCAGCGCAATGGAGCTGAGCATCAGGGCCGAGAGAACGAAGTTCATCCACCGGCGCTAGCTACGGCAGATGATCTCCGCAAGACGGGACGACGGCGGCCGATCTCTCAGAGCTTGCTGCCGAGCATCCCGCCGAGCACCGAGCCAAGCCCGCCACCCATGCCGCCGCCAGCGCGGCCGCCGGCAAGACCGCCGATGATCGAGCCCAGCACTCCGCCAAGGCCGCCAGAACCGCCCTCGCGGGATCGGTTCGACAGATAGCCACCAACCAGCATGGCAAGTATGGGAAGCATCTTCTTGAGGATAGCGGGGTCCAACCCCGCGGCAGGAGCCGCTTCGCCCGCCACTTGGCGGCTTACCGCCTTCGATCCGAATATGTGACCCAGGATTTTGTTGCCCTTGTCGACCTCCGTCGGTCCAGGCGAAGTGACATTCGCAGCCAGATTGCCGCCGCCAAGTTGGCCCAATACGTCCTCCAGGCCGCCGCCGCCGCTTGCAGCGTCGGGCTGCGCACGCTGGCCGAATCCATGAAGAATCGAAGGAAGCAGAGCGCCTGCGCCACGCTCGGCTTCCTGCGGGGTGATGCCGAGCTGGTTGGCCATCGCCTCGATGCCGCCGCTTCCCTGGAGGATGTCGGAAATGTTCATGGGGCTGCTCCTTCTCCATCTTCGCGCAGCGGGAAAAGCTGCCCGGTTCGCCCTCTACAACGCATTGGCCAGACTTTGGCACCGCGCGGCGCGACATTCTTGATCCCGCGCGGAACATTCGCGCGCACGGAGCGCTTGATAGGGCAATCAACACTCGCGGCAGGAGAGCCCTCCCATGAATATCTTCAGCAAGATCAAGGACGCCATCTTCGGTCATAAGGCACAGGCCGCGACACCCGCACAATCGGCGCCGACGACCGGTGCTGCGCCGACTGGTTCAACCCCGACGCCGGCCACAACCCAGGCTGCATCGGTCGCGGTCAGCGACGTCGATGTGGAGCACAACCTCGAACAGATGGCGCAGGGCAAGTACCTGAACTGGCGCTCGTCAATCGTCGACCTGATGAAGCTGGTGGGGATCGACTCCAGTCTCGAGAACCGAAAGGAGCTTGCGCAGGAACTGGGTTACACCGGGGCGCTCGACGGCAGCGCCGAAATGAACATCTGGCTGCATAAGGCCACGATGAAGGAACTGGCGGCGAACGGCGGCAAGGTGCCCGCCGAGATGCTGGACTAGGTCAGATTTCGAGCGCGTGGATTTCGGCGCGGCGGAACATTCCGTCGCGCCGGACCAGCAACGCACTGTATTCAGGCACCTCGAGCCAGGTGGCAAAGTCGCGCGTCAGCGGCTCCGATGCCACGATGATGCTGTCCGCATCGGCCGCGCTTCCGCTCAGCCCCCACTCCTCGCCGTGCGGGCCGTCGTGAAGGCCGTAGTCACGGCCGAACGAGTACCACATGCTGAGATATTCCGTCGTTCCCTGAAGTTGGCGCTCGTCGAACCGCCCGAAATCGAATGTATATCGCACCGCCACCATGTTGATGCCGTCGCAGAATATCAGGTTCGAGGATGACGACCGCTCGATCCCGTGACGCGCGCGCACCTCGCGGATCACGCTCAGGGCTTGGCGCACTGCGGCCAGGATCGCCTCGGGCGGATTGATCGCGAACGGGTCCTCGAGCGCCGAGAGGGTCAGGGCGTAGATCCACTCACTGTCGGTCGAGCCCTGGATATGTCCGCCGATGCGCGGGTCGAGATAGGGGGCGAGATCGAAGCGCATCGTCCGAAACGAGGCGAGATCGCCGTTGTGCGCCATCGCCAGCGGGACCCGGTCGAACTTGAACGGATGGACGTTCTGCTCGTTGATCTGGACCGTCGAATTGTAGGGCACGCCGCGGATGTGAGCGAGCATTGCCTGCGCCTTCACCTTGTTGGCGAGGACCTTCAGGTTGCGGTCGAACACGCCGACCTGAGTAGTGCGATAGACGTGGGGGCTGGCCGCGATGTGGCTCGCCGGGTCCCATGCCGCCATGCCGAAACCAGCCAGGTTCAGCATGTGCAGCATTTGGGCGTCGAGCGTCTGGTTCAGCAGCGATGAATCCGGCGAATAGAGGAGATCGTCGATTACCACGGGCGTTCCGAGGTAGCTGAGCAGGCGGCACATCAGGCGACATTCCCCGCACGATTGAACCACCCCAGCGCCAGCGCACGCCCGAGGTGGCGATTGGCCCGGCGCTGGTCGCGCACGAGCTGCCGTCCTGCCGCTTCCATCGCCGCGCGGGCAAGGCCGCTGCGGTCGGTTCGCCATTCATGGAATTGCGCCGCACCGATCCGCAGCAGGCGGGACGGCTCAGCCGCCGACAGCGAGAGCGGATAGGGCTGGTCCGCGAAAACAGGGGTGAGGCCCGCGAAATCGCCCGGAGCATGGATCATGACCTGCTCCAGCCCATCGGCGCGGGGCAGCCCGGCACGGACCGCTCCGCGCTGGACAAGAAATATTCCGTCCGGCGCGGCCTCAGCCGGCGCGAGAAGCACCCCCCGCGCGACGTCAACCGCCTCGCCCTCTGCCAGCAGTCTCGCCGCGTCATCGAGCGCCAGCCCAGAAAACGCGCTGAGCGTGGTGACCAGCGCGGCGGCGACGGGCTGGGCCGCCCCCTCGGGCGTCTTGCTGTCGGCTGGAAAGGCCCGCAATTCGCATCGCGCCGCGCCGCTGCCCTCGCCGATCCGGTGGAGCGTCGCCAGCGTCCGCCGCGCCGTGAGCACCCGCAAGGCATCGAGCAGCTTGATCGCGGCGGGGCGTCCTTCAGTTACCATCGCCAGGAAGTGGTCGCGGCCCAGGACAAGGCCGCTGCTGTCCGCGAGGGCGGAGACGCTGGCCGAGCGCGGGCCCGGGTCGAGCAGCGCGAACTCCCCGACCGCCTCACCCGGCTCGATCCTGCTCACGCTTGCAGCCGGATCGCCCGGGATGCGCGTGGCAATCTCCAGCTCTCCGCGTTCGAGCAGGTAGAGGCATGTCGGCGGATCACCCTGGCGAAAGATCCGCTCACCCTGCGTGGCCGCGAACGGGATCGCCGCCAGCCGCAACTCGGCCCGCTCGTCTTCGTCGAGGGCAGCGAGAAGCGGCATCGCGTCGAGAAAATCGGCCATCGTCCCCAGCCCCCTGCCAATTCCACGCCTGATCCTTGGCCAGACTAGCGCATCCACAGCGATTGGCGAGGCGGTTTGACAGCGCCCGCCCGAACGAACAATCTGCGCGCGATGACAAAGACTTCCAGTGCGCTGACCCGCCGCGAAACCCTGCTGGCGCTCGGCGCCGGAACCGCATTCCTCGCATTGCCTCGCTGTTCGGCCCGGCTGGCGACGGCCGCTGCGCCGCAACCACGCAATGGAGGTAGCGACGCCGCGGCGCTGCTCGACGAAATGGCGTGGAATCTTCTGGCCCACGATCCCGAGCAGGCGACATCCAAAGGCGTGGACACGGGCGTTCACGCCGGCCTGCGGAGCAAGCTTGCCGACCGGAGCCAAGCGGGGCGGGAAGCGCTTGCCGCGACCCTGCGCCGCGACCTGGCACGCTTGAGCGCTCTCGACCCGGCGCCTCTCGACCCCGTTGCGCGCACAACCGCCGAAGTCGTGACCAGCGCGTACCGGACCGCGCTTGACGGGTTCGCGCTTCCTTATGGCGATGTCGCGGTAGGTGGCTGGCGCAACACCCCTTATCCGGTGATCCAGAACGTCGGCGAATACCTTGACGCGCCCAACCTTCTCGATGCCGATCACCCGGTCCGCGATGCCACCGGTGCCGAAGCGTATCTTTCCCGGCTCGCTGCGATCCCGCATAACCTCGACGGCGAGACTGACCGTATCCGCAGCGCCAGGGCGATGGGTCTGGTTCCGCCCTCCTTCCTGCTCGACCGCACGATAGCGCAGCTGTCCCAGAGCATCGCCGATGCCCGCGGCGGCGGCGCACTGGTCGCATCGCTGACCCGACGGACAACGACTATCCCCGGCAACTGGGATGCACGCGCCCGTGCGATCGTGACCAGCCAGGTAGTCCCTGCTCTCGAACGGCAACTCACCGAAATCCGTGCGGAACGCGCGGTTGCGACCGACGTCGCCGGAATGTGGTCGAGGCCGCATGGCGACGAGTTCTATTCCTGGGCACTGCGCGCCGACACGACCACCCGCCGCACCGCGGACGAGATCCACGCGCTCGGCCGCGAGGAGCTTGCAGCGCTTCAGGCGAAGATGGACCCGATCCTGCGCGGTCTTGGCTTCACCACCGGGACGGTGGGCGAACGCATGGCGGCGCTGGGCAAGGATCCGCGCTTCAAGTTCCCGGCAAGCGACGCCGGTCGGGCCCAGATCGTGGCGCTGATGCAGCAGAAGCTGGATTATATCCGTACCCGCCTGCCCGTTGCCTTCCGCACTCTCGTTCGCGGCAATCTCGAGATTCGGCGCATCGCACCGGCCGAAGAAGCGGGCGCGCCCGGTGCCTATGGCGGGCCGGGTTCGATCGACGGAAAGATCCCGGGCAAGATCTGGATCAATCTTGGAGATACTGACCGCCACTCGAAGTTCAGCCTGCCCACGCTCGCTTTCCACGAGGGCATCCCAGGTCATGTCTGGCAGGGCGAATACGCCAACAAGCTGCCGCTTATCCGCTCGCTACTGGGCTTCAGCGCCTACACCGAAGGCTGGGCGCTCTATGCCGAGACCCTGGGCGACGAATTGGGCGCCTACGAAGGCGACCCGGTGGGCCAGCTCGGCTACCTCCAGTCGATCGCGTTCCGGGCCTGCCGGATGGTGGTCGACACCGGCTTGCACGCCAAGCGCTGGACCCGCGCCCAGGCTATCGAATGGTTCTCGACCACCAACGGCTCCGGACTGAGCGAAGTGACCCCCGAGGTCGACCGCTATTGCAGTTGGCCGGGCCAAGCCTGCGCCTACAAGATGGGACACAGCGAAATCCTGCGCCAGCGGGAGCGCGCCAAGCTTGCCTTGGGCGCGCGGTACGACTTGCGCGATTTCGACCAGGCGGTGGTCGACGGCGGAAACGTTCCGCTCGACGTCCTGGCGCACAACGTGAATCGCTACATCGCTTCCGCGCGCGGCTAAGGGATCGCGCCCGGCCAAAGTGCGATATGCGCTAGGGCAATAGCCACGCAGGCACTGCCGGATGCAATGGCGAACCACTTCACAGTGGCCGCCATCGGCGGCGCGACGTCAGGCGGCTACGGGATTAGCCGGTGCGGCCTGGCGAACGCCTTCGTCGACATGGTCGGCGAACTGCGCGAAGTTGTCGATGAACTGGCGCACCAGCGTCTCGGCCGTGCGATCGTACTCGGCCTTGTCGGCCCAAGCCTCGCGCGGGTTTAGGATCTTGCTGTCGACGCCTGCCACGGCAACGGGCACCTCGAAGCCGAAATTGGGGTCCTTGCGGAATTCGACCTGGTTGAGGCTGCCGTCGAGCGCCGCGTTGAGAAGGGCGCGGGTCGCCTTGATCGGCATGCGGCTGATGCCAGGCATCGTCGCCTTGCCGCCAGTCCAGCCGGTGTTGACCAGCCAGCAGGTCACCGCGCCCTTGGCGATCCGCTCCTTCAGCAGGTTGCCGTACACGCTGGGGTGGCGCGGCATGAAGGGCGCGCCGAAGCACGTGCTGAACGTGGCCTCCGGCTCGGTCACGCCGATCTCGGTGCCCGCGACGCGCGCGGTGTAACCCGAGAGGAAGTGATACATCGCCTGGTCCGGGGTCAGCCGCGCGATCGGCGGCAACACGCCGTAGGCATCCGCGGTCAGCATGATGATGTTCGCCGGCACCGGGCCGAGGTTGTCCTTCGACGCGTTCGGAATGAAGTCGATCGGATAGGAGCCGCGGCTGTTTTCGGCGAGGCTGGCATCGTCGAAATCGAGCTGGCGCGTTTCGGGGTCCATCACCACGTTCTCGAGCACCGTGCCGAAGCGCTTCGTGGTCGCGAAAATCTCGGGCTCCGCCTCGGGCGAAAGACGGATCATCTTGGCGTAGCAGCCGCCCTCGAAATTGAAGACGGCAGTATCCGACCAGCCGTGCTCGTCGTCGCCGATCAGGGTGCGGCTGGCGTCGGCCGATAGCGTGGTCTTGCCCGTGCCCGAAAGCCCGAAGAACACCGCGGTCTTGCCGTCCGGCCCGATGTTGGCCGAGCAGTGCATCGGCATGACGCCCTGCGCGGGCAGCAGGAAGTTGAGGATGCCGAAAACGCTCTTCTTCATTTCGCCGGCATAAGCGGTGCCGCCGATGAGAATAAGCTTCTCGGTGAAGTTGACCGCGATGACCGTTTCGCTGCGCGTGCCGTGCCGTGACGGGTCGGCGCGGAAGCTGGGCAGGTCGATAATGGTGTATTCCGGCGCGAACCCGGCAAGCTCGGTCTCGGTCGGGCGGACCAGCAGCGTGCGGATGAACAGGTTATGCCAGGCCAGTTCGTTGATGACGCGCACGTTGACGCGATATTCGGGCTGCGATCCGCCGAACAGGTCGGCGACATAAAGGGTCTTCTTTTCACCCAGGGTCTTGAAGAAATCCTCCTTGAGCGTCGCGAACTGCTCGGGAGTCATCGGGACGTTGGTCTTGCCCCACCAGACCGTATCCTCGGTCGTCGCGTCCTTGACGATGAACTTGTCCTTGGCCGAACGTCCGGTGTGCTTGCCGGTCTTCACCACCAGCGGGCCATCGGCCGCCAGGCTGCCCTCGCCGTTGCGGACGGCATCCTCGACCAGCGCCGCAGTGCCCAGATTGGCCTTGATCGCTGCGGACGTTTCGATGCCCTGTTTGTCCAGGGTGACGTTCAGTTCGGTGCCGGACAACGAAACTCTCCTGATGCATTGGCGGGCGGCTTGAACGCATTGCCTGCGCCACCGCATCACCGCCGTCGAGATTGCGTGATTCTCGATGGCGCATAGTCGCTGCCTCGTGCCTCGTCAAATGACGCATCCGCCGCAAAAAACTGCGCTGCACTGCGGTATGGAGCGCGCCTCGTCAGACGCCTCGGGAGCCGCTATGACCCCGCCGATGGCAGACGAGGCACCTCGAACGATCGCGCTGGTCGACGACGACCGCAACATCCTCACCTCGGTCGCCATCGCGCTGCAGGCCGAGGGTTTCGTGACGCGCGTTTACAGCGACGGCGAATCCGCCTTGCCGGCGCTCGTCTCCAATCCGCCCGATCTCGGGGTCTTCGACATCAAGATGCCCCGGATGGACGGTCTCGAATTGCTGCGCCGCCTGCGCGAAACGAGCCAGCTTCCGGTCATCTTCCTGACCAGCAAGGACGACGAGGTCGACGAAGCACTCGGGCTGGCCGCCGGGGCCGACGACTACATCGCCAAGCCCTTCAGTCAGCGCCTGCTTATCGCCCGGATAAGGGCGATCCTCCGCCGCACCGATATTGCGCGCGGGGACGCAGCGGGCAGCGAAGCCGATGCCTCGGCACTACCCGAGCCGCTTGTCAGAGGAAGGCTCGAGATCGATTCGGCCCGCCATCACGTGCGGTGGGCGGGCAAGCCGGTATCGCTGACGGTGACCGAACTTCTCATCCTCGAGGCGCTGGCCCAGCGGCCCGGGGTCATCAAGACCCGCAACCAGCTGATGGATGCTGCCTATCAAGATGACGTGTTCGTGGACGACCGGACGATCGACAGCCACATCAAGCGGTTGAGGCGCAAGTTCCGCGCGGTCGATTCCGAATTCGCGGCGATCGATACCCTCTACGGCGCCGGCTATAGCTTTGCCGACGACTGAGCGTGCCATTGCCGCCGCCGAGCGCGTGGAACGGCAAGGAGATGCCGGCGGCAAGCTGTTCTGGACGCGCCGGGTATCGCTCACCGCGCGGATCCTCGCGGTCAACGTCATTGCCCTGGCGCTTATGGCGGGAAGCCTGTTCTATCTCGACTCGCTGCGCAAACAGCTCATCGAGGAACGGTTCAAGCTGGCGCGCAGCGAGGTGGAAATCACCGCCGACGCGCTCGCGGAGACGAGCGGCGACGAACGCCGTGCGCTGATCGCGCGCGTGGGGACCGAGCAGAAGCTCCGCCTGCGCCTTTACGATGCAAAGGGCGCGCTGTTGATCGACAGCTTTGCGATCGCCGACCCCGCCTTTGCCTTCGTCGATCCGGCGACCGAGCCATGGTATCAGGATGTCGCCCGCGGGCTGGATCGCGGGGTGGATTTCCTGGTCACGGCACCCAAGATACCCCGCTACCGAGAACCGGCCGTAGCCGGAGCCGCCGCCTGGCCCGAAATTGCCGCCGCGCGCGCTTCCTCCGCCAGCGAAGTGCGCCTGCGCTATGCCCCGGACCGGACCCCGGTCATCAACGCCGCCAGCCCGGTCGGCGCGCGTGGCGAGATGCTGCTGGCCACGCGCAATGCACGCGACATCACGCAGGACATCCGCGATGCCCGGCAGACGCTGGCGATCGTGGTGGCGGTGGCGCTGATCCTGTCGGTCCAGCTTTCGCTGTTCCTTGCCCGCACGATCGTCCAGCCGTTACGCGCGCTGGTTCGCGCGGCGGTGCGGGTGCGGCTAGGGCGCGAGCGGCAGGTCGTAGTGCCTCGCCTGCCAGAGCGCGGCGACGAGATCGGCATGCTCGCCCGCGCCTTTTCCGACATGACCGGGGCTCTGCGCCAACGGATCGACGCGGTCGAAAGCTTTGCCGCCGACGTCGCTCACGAGTTGAAGAACCCCCTCGCCTCGCTGCGCAGCGCGCTCGAGGCGCTCGACAAGGTCGAGGACCCCGATCTGCGGTCAAAGCTTTCCGGCATCGCCGCGCACGATGTTCGGCGGATCGACCGTCTGATCACCGAGATCGCGGATGCCAGCAGGATCGACGCCGAACTGAGCCGTGCCAGCTTCGAACGCATCGACCTTGCCCTGCTTGCCGCACGCCTTGTCCAGGACCGCGATAGCCGGGCGCCGAGCGGCGCCGTGCGCTTCCGGTTCGATGGGCCGGGCGAAGCCGGTGCGATCGTGTCCGGCGACGCGGCGCGCCTGGAACGCGCTATCGAAAACCTGATCGATAATGCAGTATCGTTCTCGCCGCGGGGCGGACTGGTACGGGTCGCGCTGTCGGGTGATGGAGAGGTGGTCTCGCTGGTGGTCGAAGACGATGGCCCTGGCATCCCGGTCGAGGAGCGCGAGAAGGTGTTTGAACGGTTCCATTCCGTCCGCCCCGACAGCGAGGATTTCGGCGCACACAGCGGGCTGGGCTTGGCCATCGCGAGGACCATCGTATCGGCCCACGACGGCCGCCTGACGATTCACGACCGCCCCGACGGCGGGCGCGGCGCGTGCCTTGTGGCCGAGTTTCCCGCGGCATGAGCGCTTTCGCGCATCAGGCGACGTGTGTCGCCGTCGGCGGTCGCGGCCTGCTTATCGAGGGCGCGCCCGGCAGCGGCAAGTCGAGCCTGGCGATCGCGATGATCGACCGTGGGGCGATGCTGGTCGGCGACGATGGGGTGATGCTCGAACCCGCCGCCGGCGGGCTGGTCGCGTCGGCGCATCCGCACACCGCGGGCAAGCTTGAAATCCGCAACGTGGGCATCGTTGAGCTGCCGTTTTCCCCTCCGGTCCCGGTCGCGCTGTTGGTCAGGCTCGACCTCGCTGCTCCGCGCTTCCTGGAAGGCCCCGACGAACACGAGATCGCCGGCTGCGTTCTTCCTCGGATCGTCCTTTGGCCCGACAGTCCCGTCCTGGCCCTGCGCGCCGAATGGGCGCTTCGGCTCTACGGAATCCGGTGATTTGCGGCGCGCGGCCCTTTCCTTGGCCCCACGGCGGGCGCAAACCCGATGACCATGTCGAGCGATTCGCCCGAGGCCGCGCATCCGCAGCGCATACTCCTGGTCACCGGCCTGCTTGGCGCGGGCAAGACCACCGCGCTCAAGATGCTCGAGGACCTGGGCTGGGAAACGATCGACAACTTCCCCGTGCGCCTGCTCGGCCAATTGCTGGAAAGGAAGTCGGGCACCGCTGGCGAGGAGCCGGCACCACTAGCCATCGGGTTCGACAGCCGGACCCGCGGCTTCGACCCGAGGCGGATCATCGCCAGGGTCAAGCAGCTGTCGCAGCGCGGCGATCTCAACATCACTACGCTGTTCCTCGATTGCTCGGGCGCCGAGCTTGCCCGCCGGTACAACGAAACGCGCCGCCGCCATCCGCTGGCGCAGGACAAGCCAGCGACCGCCGGCATCGCGGCGGAGCGCGAACTGCTCGACCCGTTGCGGCGCTGGGCCGACGCGGTGATCTCCACAACCGACTATTCAACCAATCAGCTTCAGCAGGCGATCCGCGAGCGGTTCTCCGACGTCGCCGACGCCGGCACGACCGTGACGATCAGCAGTTTTGGTTTCGCGCGCGGCACGCCTCCGCTTGCCGATCTCGTGTTCGACGTCCGCTTCCTCGACAATCCGCACTGGGTCGACGACCTGCGCCCCCTGACCGGCCAGGATCCCGCGATAGCAGCGTTCATCCGCAAGGATCCGGCCTTCCGCGAGGCTTTCGAGCGGATCCGCGACCTTCTCATTCTCGTGCTTGGCCGCTACGCCGCTCAGGGCCGCGCCTATGTGAACGTGGCAATCGGATGCACCGGAGGAAGGCACCGCTCGGTGTTCTTCGCCGAGG
Source organism: Novosphingobium tardum (assembly GCF_042652045.1). NCBI lineage: Bacteria > Pseudomonadati > Pseudomonadota > Alphaproteobacteria > Sphingomonadales > Sphingomonadaceae > Novosphingobium > Novosphingobium tardum. The sequence goes on from NZ_JBHSDR010000004.1 coordinate 172,431, forward strand.
AAATCGCGAAGGCCTTGCGCGAGGCGGGGTTTTCTCCCACATTGCTGCACCGCAACCTGGCGTCCAGATCAGCCGATCTGCTCGAGGATGCGCAAGCGACATGAGCGCAGGATTCCTCGAAATATACTGTTTTCAGAACGAAATGCGTCTGTCGTCGCCACGTCCGGTTCAGTCCCCGGGCGCTATCATGGCGATTACCCGCGAATCGGAGCTTACGTAATTCAGATGATTGGTCTGATCCTGGTTACCCACGGCCACCTGGCCGAGGAATTCATCAATGCGATGGAGCATGTCGTCGGCCACCAGCCGGCGGTCGCAGCCGTGTCGATCGGCCCGAACGACGACATGGAAAAACGCCGCAAGGAAATCGCTAGCGCAATCCGCCGCGTCGATTCTGGCGACGGCGTGATCATCCTGACCGACCTTTTCGGCGGTACGCCGTCGAACCTCGCTATCTCGCTGATGCAGGCCGGTCGGGTCGAGGTGATCGCCGGAATCAACCTGCCCATGCTGATCCGGCTGGCCGGGGCGCGCAAGTGCATGGGCGTGCACCAGGCGGCCTGTGCCGCGCGCGACGCCGGACGCCAGTATATTACCGTGGCATCGGAATTCCTCGGCCAGGATGCCTGACGAGACGGCCCTCGCCGAGATGCGCGAAAGCGTAGCTATCTCCAACAAGCGGGGGCTTCACGCGCGCGCCAGCGCCAAGTTCGTAAACGCGGTCGCAAAGTTGCCCGAAAACTGCCTCGTGCGCGTGGCCAAGGATGGGTCAGAGGCGGCCGGTGGCAGCATCCTCGGCCTGATGATGCTGGGTGCGGCCAAGGGCGACACAATCGAGATCATCGTTTCCGGCGAGAACGCGATAGCCGTGCTGACCAAGCTTGTCGGCCTGGTCAAGGACGGCTTCGGCGAGGACTGAGCCGCTGTCCGACGAAGTTCCCGCCAGAGGTGGCGCGCGCCGCGCGATCACCGGCTATTCCAATCCCACCGTCAAGTTCGCCCGCTCGCTGCGCGAGAAGAAGCACCGCAAGCGCGAGGGGCGGTTCCTTGCCGAAGGCCTACGCCTGCTGACCGACGCGCGGGAATCGGGTTATCTTCCCGAACTTCTCCTGATGGCAGAAGGGCGCGAGCCCCACGATCTCCTCACCTTGCTCGAGGGCGATGTGCTGGCGGCGGGCGGCGACGTAGTAACGCTTCCCGTCGACGTGCTGGCCAAGATCACGGGCAAGGAAAACCCGCAGTCGGTCGCCGGCGTTTACGCGGAGATCGGGCGTTCACTGGGCGATCCCGATCGCGCCGCCGCGCCGCTCTTTCTGGTTGCCCAGGCACTGCGCGATCCGGGAAATCTGGGCACGATGCTGCGCACCGCCGACGCGGTTGGCGCTGGCGGTCTGATCCTGATCGACGATTGCGCTGATCCATTCTCGGTCGAGGCCGTGCGCGCCAGCATGGGCGCGGTCTTCACGGTTCCGCTTGTCCAGACGGCATGGGTTCCCTTCATCGCCTGGCTGCGTTCGGGACCGGGGCAACTGGTGGCCGCATCGCTACGCGAACCGCACGACTATCGCGCCGCGCCTTACGCCGCGCCCTGCTTCCTGCTGGTCGGCAACGAGTCGCGCGGACTGCCCGAATCTTACGAGGCGGCCTGCGATCTGCGCGTCAAGATTCCGATGCACGGGCGCGCCGACAGCCTCAACGCGGCGGTCGCGGCAGCCGTACTTGCATACGAGGCGCTTGCCCACCTGCAGCCCGGCTGACCGCCGCGTTCAGCGGTCGATCAGATCGCCGGGCCTAGCCATGGCGATCATGCCGCTCTCGCCAAAATCCGCACTTTCAGCGCTGATGTGGTGCGCCGCGCTCCTTGGCGGGTGCAGCGCACAGACTTCCGGCAGTGCGGGACTGGGCGGAAGCAACTGGCGGATCGCGCAGATCGATGGGAGCGTACCAGCCGTCCCTGCGCGCGCAACGCTCAACTTCGCCGACCGTCAGGTAAACGCCAGCATCGGCTGCAACCGCCTGGGCGGTGATTACCGCATCGAAGCCGGGCGGCTCATCGCCGGCCCGCTGGTCCAAACCGAAATGTATTGCGGCGATCCCCTCGCCACTCAGGAACGTGCGCTTTCCGCGCTGCTGGTCGGCGCGCCGGCATTGCGCCTCGCTGGAGGGACGCTCGTCCTGCAGTCGAGCGGGCACAGCGCCCGGTTCGAACGCATTCCGAATCGCTGAGCGTCAATCCCCCGCGACGAAGGCTGTGATTTGCCAGCCCTGCGCACCGCGGTCCGCGACCAGCCGGTAATCGAGAACCGAGCGCAGGTCCTTGCGGGCCACATAACCCGTCGCCCCGTCCCCCGCGACCTTCACGAAGATGTCCTTTGCGCTAGACGGCGGATTTACCGCGATCAGGTTCCAGTCAAGGCGCCGCATGACCTTTGCTTCCGGTTCGGCGCTTTTGCGCACGGCGACCGCCGGTCCTGTCGCCAGCATCGTCACCCCGGGATCGATATCATCTGGCACGCGCGAGAAGATCCACGGCAAGGTCGCGATGCCTCCGTCCGCCGCGCAACCGAGGGGCACGATCCCCGCCAGACTGTCCCACAAGCCCGGCGACGAAGTCAGGCGTTTGCCGAGCTCCTCGCGCCCGGCACCGCCACCAAAGTCCAGCCGCACGTCGGTGGCAAAGAGCGGCAAGAGGGCAGCCACATCGCGGGCGCGGATCGCTGAGAAAAGCTTGTCGCGAAATGCCGGAAACTCGGGGAGTGCTGCACATTCGTCGCGAGGGCGATAGGACTTTGCAGGAAGCATCGGCGCTGGTGCGGGAGGTTCAGGCGTGCCGGTCGACAGCACAGGTTCCGGCCGGACCTCGGCCACCGGCTGGAGCGGACTTTCAAGTTGCTCTTGCCTGGGCGCGGCAGTCTCGAGCGCAGCAGGTCGGGCGTCGAGGGTCAATCTCGCGGCTGGCTCTGCGGTGGGCGCGGGTTTGCCGCACGCAGCCAGCAACGCGCAGGCCAATGCAACACCTGGCCGCAATTCCAACATTGCCGGTGCACCCCAAGTCGCCAGCCGCCTAGACTACCTCAATGAGCGGACACGAGGGGAGTTCCGCATTCAGGAGGCTTCTCCTCCGTGCCGAGGCGCGGATTCTATTAGCGGGACGTCGTCGATCTCGCGCTTGCCGATCTCGATGCCCTTGTCGCGCAAGCGCCGGCCGGCGGTAAGGACGTTGCGCTCGAAGCTGCCTACGAACTTGTTGTAGTTGTTGACGGCGCTGTCGAGCCCCGAGCCGACTCGCTTGAGATGGTCGGCGGCGGTCGCCAGCCGGTCGTAAAGTTCAGTCCCCGCCTTGCCGATCTCTACCGCCTCGCGTGCGATCGTGTCCTGCTTCCAGACCATGGCCACGGTGCGAGCGATGGCGACAAGATTGGTGGGCGTCGCCAGCAAGACGCGATTGCGAAAGGCGAAGTCCCACAATTCCGGATCATGCTCGAGCGCAGCGGCGACGAAATGCTCGCCCGGCACGAACATCACCACATAGTCCGGGGATTCTTCAAACTGGCTCTGGTAGCTTTTCGCGCCCAGCGTCTGGACGTGGTTGCGCATCGAACGCGCGTGCAGGTCCAGATGGAGCTTGCGCTGCGCCTCGTCGGTCGCCTCGAATGCCGCCTGGTAGGCGTTTAGCGAAACCTTCGCGTCGATCACCAGGATCTTCTGACCCGGCACCCGCACGATCGCATCGGGGCGCAACCTGCCGTCTTCGCCCGCCACCGAATGTTCGAGATGGAAGTCGGTGTGTTCGCTCAGGCCCGATTGCTCGAGCACGTTCTGCAATGCGCGCTCGCCCCAACGGCCCCGCGCTTTGGGCGCGTTGGTGAGCGAGTTGCCGAGTCGCTGCGCCTCGGCACGGATAGCTTCTTGCCCGGCGCGCATTCCCTCGATCAGCCCGGTCAGTTGCCCGAACGAGTCCACCCGCTTGGCTTCGAGCGCGGCAACCTGCTCCTCGTAGGTCTTGAGCCGCTCTCCCACCGGGGCGAGCAGCGCCTTGATCCGCTCTTCGTTCTTGCCCTCGCTTTCGGCGAAGCGGTCCTGCGCGCGCTTGAGAAAGGATTCCTGCGCGCCTTCGAGAACCTTTGCCCCGGCGAGCTCGAATTCCTTCTTCAACGCCTCGCGCGCCTCGACCAGCAGCTTCTCGCGCTCGGCGAAGTTGGCGGCGTCGGCCCGCAGCGCGGCGATCTCGGCCGAGAGACCCGCGTGCAAGCCACGCAGGTTCGCAAGCTCCTGTTCGAGAGGATCGACGCGCTTTGCCTGCTCGGTAGCCCCGGCCAGTTCGGTGATCGCACGGCGGAACTTCTCGTCCAGTTCGCGCGCCTCGGCATCGCGCGCGCCATGCCGGTCACGCCATTCCGCCACCGGACGCGATCCCATGAGCCAGCCGAGAAAGGCGCCCGCAGCGATCCCGGCAATAACGGCAACGACGATGACGAGAGAATCCATCGGCCGGAACATAGGCCGAACATCGAATTAGGAAAGCGCTTTTTGAATCGCTCCCCAGGCGCGGGGATTACGCCGCCTTGCGCAGCTTCTCGAGCTTCTTGAGCGCCATCTCGCGCTTGAGGCGGCTGAGGTGGTCGATGAACAGGATGCCTTCGAGATGGTCCATCTCGTGCTGCAGGCAGGTCGCCATCAGCCCGTCCATTTCCTGCTCGTGCTGCTTTCCGTCAAGATCCTGCCAGCGCGCGCGGATCGTCGCCGGGCGAGCGACTTCGGCGTAGATTTCGGGCACCGAGAGGCACCCTTCGCTGTAGGCCTTGAGCTCTTCCGACGGGTCGAGAATTTCGGGGTTGATGAAGACCTGGGGCTCGCGCTTCACCGGTTGATGAGTATGGGCCTCGCCGCCATGGGCGGTGCAAACCTCGGGCTCGGCGTCAGGATCGTCGGGCTGGAGGTCGATGACCAGCACACGCAGCGGAACGCCGACCTGGATCGCGGCGAGCCCGATGCCGGGGGCATCGTACATCGTCTCGAACATGTCGGCGACAAGGGTGCGCAGGTCCTCGTCGAACGCGGTGACAGGCGCGGAAACCTGTTTCAGGCGCGGATCGGGCACTTCAAGGATGGGGCGGATGGCCATGGGGGCCAGATAGGAAGAAACCTTCGCGCTATCAACCCGTCTCGCGGCGCGAATGCGCGGTTCAGCCAACCGGCCGGCGTGCGCGCAGCGCCTGCGCGAGGGTGCCTTCGTCGAGGTAGTCGAGCTCACCCCCGACCGGGAGCCCATGAGCGAGCTGGGTCAGGCGGACGGGCAGACCCTCGAGCCGTTCGGCGATGTAATGCGCGGTCGTCTGCCCTTCGAGCGTTGCGTTCATCGCCAGCACCACCTCGTCGATCCCGCCGGCGCGGACCCGCTCGATCAGCTTGCCGATCGCAAGATCCTCGGGCCGCACGCCGTCCAGCGCGGACAGGCGGCCGCCAAGAACATGGTAGCGCCCGGTGAACAGGCGTGAGCGATCGAGCGCCCACAGGTCCGCTACTTCCTCTACAACGCAAAGGCTGCGCGCGTCGCGCCGGGGATCGGCGCAAATCGAACAAGGATCGCGCGTATCGACGTTGCCGCAGGTCGAACATTCGACCAGCGCGCCGCGGACCGCCCCCAGCGCTTCGACAAGCTGGACGAGCGCGGTTTCGCGGCGCTTTATTAGCCACAATACGGCACGACGCGCCGAACGCGGCCCCAGCCCCGGCAGTCGCGCCAGCGCCGCGCTCAATGCCTCGATCTCTTGCGATGCCATGGCCCGGCAGATAGGGGCTTGGGCCCCGCTTAGGAAGCACCTGAACGATCATGCGCATCATCTTCATGGGCACGCCCGCATTCGCGGTGCCGACGCTGGTCGAGCTTGCAGACGGCGGCCACCGGGTGATCGCCGTCTACACCCAGCCGCCCCGCCGTGCCGGACGCGGCAAGCAGCTGCAGAAATCGCCCATCCACCTCGCCGCCGAGGTCCGGCACATTCCCGTCCATTGTCCTGCCTCGCTCAAGGGCACGGAAGAGCAGGCGGCCTTCGCCGCGCTCGATGCCGATATCGCGGTGGTCGCGGCCTATGGCCTTATCCTGCCCCGCCAGGTGCTGGATGCGCCAAGGCTGGGATGCCTCAATGTGCATGCCTCGCTGCTTCCGCGCTGGAGGGGGGCCGCGCCGATCCAGCGTGCCATCCTGGCCGGGGACGCGGTGACGGGGGTCACGATCATGCGGATGGAAGCGGGTCTCGATACCGGCCCGATGCTGGCGCGTGCCACTGTTCCGATAGACGGGAAGACCGCCGGAGCGCTGACCGACGAGCTGGCGAACCTCGGTGCCACGCTGATGGCCGGCGTACTTGCCGATTGGCCGGCACACCACGCGGTCACACAGCCTGAAGAGGGCGTTACCTATGCCGCCAAGATCGACAAGGCCGAGGCCCGGCTCGACTTTGCTCTTGGCGCCGAGGCGGTCGAGCGGCAGGTCCGCGCCTTCGCCCCTGCCCCCGGCGCCTTTTTCGAGCTTGGCCAGGAGCGATTTCGGGTCCTGGCCGCCAAGGTCGTGGACGAGTCCGGTAGCCCGGGAACGGTGCTGGATGGGGCGCTGACCATTGCCTGCGGGGCGAACGCGATACGACCGACGCTGATCCAGCGCGCGGGGCGCCCTGCGATGGACGCACCCTCGTTCCTGCGCGGCTTTGCGATCCCGCGCGGAACCATGCTCACTTGACCCGCTTCGCGCTTGCCCTGGAGTTCGACGGAAGCCCGTTCATGGGCTTTCAGCGCCAGGCCCACGGGCTCACCGTGCAGCAGGCGATCGAAGATGCACTGCAACGGATCACCGGCGAACAGGTCACGCTGCACGCGGCGGGCCGCACCGACGCCGGTGTCCACGCCCTGGCGATGCGCGCGCACTGCGATATCGAGCGCGCGATCACTCCCTTCCGGCTGATGGAGGCGGTGAACGCGCTGGTCAGGCCGCACCCGATCGCCGTGCTGAGCTGTGAAGAAGTGGCGGACGACTGGCACGCGCGGTTTTCCTGCGTAGGCCGGCGCTATCTCTACCGGATCGCTTGCCGCAGGGCGCCGCTCACGCTCGATGCACGTCGCGCCTGGCGGCTTTCTCCGCCGCTCGATGCCGAAGCGATGGCGGACGCGGCCTCGGTGCTGGTGGGGCGGCACGACTTCACCACCTTCCGGTCGGTCCACTGCCAGGCGCAAAGTCCCGTCAAGACGCTCGACAGCCTTGAGGTGACTTCGACGGACGGGGAAATCCACATTCGCGCGGCCGCGCGCAGCTTTCTGCATCACCAGGTCCGCTCGATGGTCGGCTGCCTTGCGCTGGTCGGCCGTGGCAAATGGAGCCGGTCCGATCTTTCGCTTGCGCTGGAAGCCCGCGACCGGTCTAAACTAGGTTTCAATGCGCCACCCGACGGCCTTTATTTCGTCAGGGCGGTCTATCCGGGAGAGATCGAATGACCACTGGCAAGCAACTGCTTTCCACCCTTGGCAGCGACGGCAACCTTACGGTGCACCTAGCCGATCAGGAGCTTCCCGCGCCGACCGGCCACGAAGTGCTGATCAGGGTCGAGGCCGCGCCGATCAACCCGTCCGACCTCGCCCTGCTGTTCGGCCCCGCCGACATGGAAGGCGCGCAATATAGCGAAGGCAAGGTCGTAGCGCCGATGCCCGAACCCGCCATGCGCGCGATGGCTGGCCGGGTTGGCGAAGCCATGCCCGTCGGCAACGAGGGCGCGGGTACTGTGATCGCCGCGGGCGACGCGCCCGAGGCGCAGGCCCTGATGGGCAAGCTCGTCACCGTCGTGCCTGGCGGCATGTACGCCCAGTACCGGATTGCCGATGCCCGCGCGTGCATGACCTTGCCCGACGACGTCACCGCCGAAGAAGGCGCTTCGGCGTTCGTGAACCCGCTGACCGCGCTGTCGTTCGTCGAGACGATGAAGCGCGAAGGGCACCATGCCATCGTTCATACCGCCGCCGCCTCAAACCTGGGGCAGATGCTGGTCCGCATCTGCAAGGAAGACAATGTTCCTCTGGTGAACATCGTTCGCAGTCCGGCGCAGGTGCAGTTGCTCAAGGACGCAGGGGCCGAGCATGTCGTCGACAGTTCGTCGGACACCTTCATGACCGATCTCGTCGCCGCCATCGCTGCGACGAAGGCCACGATCGGGTTCGATGCCATCGGCGGTGGCAAACTCGCCGGCCAGATCCTTGCGGCGATGGAAATTGTCGCCAACCAAGGCGCGGCCTACAGCCGCTACGGCTCGAACAGCGCGAAGCAGGTCTATATCTATGGCGGGCTCGACATGGGGCCAACCATCCTCAACCGCGCGTTCGGGCTGACATGGAGCCTCGGCGGCTGGCTGCTTACGCCCTTCCTCGCCAAGCTGGGAGAACAGGGGGCAGAACGTCTGCGCCAGCGCGTGCGCGATGGCTTGAAGACGACGTTCGCGAGCAATTACAAGGCAAAGGTACCGCTTTCGCAGATCCTGTCGAAGGAAGCGGTGGCGGAGTACAACGCCAAGCGCACCGGCGAGAAGTACCTGATCCTGCCCAACGCCTGATCAACGCGACAGTCACGCCGCGGCCGCGCCGGCCGCGGCGAACGTTTAGGCCTTGCCGACGACGCTTTCAGGCAGGTCGGTGCCGAAAACGCGCTGGTAGTATTCGGCCACCAGAACGCGCTCCGTCTCGTCGCACTTGTTGAGGAACGACAGGCGGAAGGCAAAGCCCGCGTCCTTGAAGATCGCGGTGTTCTGGGCCCAGGTGATGACGGTGCGAGGGCTCATCACGGTCGAGATGTCGCCGTTGATGAAACCCTGGCGGGTCAGGTCGGCGACCTTCACCATGTCGGCCACCATCTTTTCCGAAATGCCGCTCGACTTGGCGAGAACGATCTCGGTCTCGACCGCAGCGGGAAGGTAGTTGAGCCCGACGACGATGTTCCAGCGGTCCATCTGGCCCTGGTTGATCGCCTGGGTGCCATGATAGAGCCCGCTGGTATCGCCGAGACCGACCGTGTTGGCAGTGGCGAACAGGCGGAACCACGGGTTCGGCCGGATCACGCGGTTCTGGTCGAGCAAGGTGAGCTTGCCTTCGGTTTCCAGAACGCGCTGGATCACGAACATCACGTCCGGACGGCCCGCATCGTATTCGTCGAAGACCAGCGCGGTCGGCGTCTGCAGCGCCCACGGCAGCAGGCCCTCGCGAAACTCGGTTACCTGCAACCCGTCGCGCAACACGATCGCATCGCGGCCGATCAGGTCGATACGGCTGATATGCGCGTCGAGGTTGATGCGGATGCACGGCCAGTTGAGGCGCGCGGCGACCTGTTCGATGTGGGTCGACTTGCCCGTGCCATGATAGCCCTGGACCATTACGCGGCGGTTAAAGGCAAATCCGGCGAGGATCGCCAGTGTTGTGTCCGGGTCGAAGACATAGGCGCCGTCGAGGTCGGGCACGCGCTCGTCGGCTTCGCTGAACGCCGGAACTTCCATATCGACGTCGATGCCGAACAGCTCGCGCACCGAAACGGTCTTGTCTGGAGCCTCAAGCACTGTCTGCGCGCGGCTGTCGGGCTGGATGTTGGAAATGTCGCTCATCACCGGTTCGCCTATACGTGACGGCGCGGCGCTGCAATAAGCAAGGATGAGGGTTGCGCAGACAACCCGCCAGTTGGGAGAACGCCATGCAGATTTTCGGGTTTCCGCTCTCGCCGTTCGTGCGCAAGGTGCTCGTCGTGGCCGAGGAAAAAGGCCTTTCGGTCGAAAGCGTGCTGACCAATCCGGCAAATCCGTCGCCCGACTTTCTCGCGGCCAGCCCGATGCGCAAGATTCCGGCGCTGAAGGACGGCGACTACACCCTTGCCGATTCGACCGCGATCGCAACCTACATGGACGCGCTGCGCCCCGATCCGCCCTTGTTGCCGACCGATCCCAAACGGCGCGGCAAGGCCATCTGGTTCGAGGAATTCGCAGACACGCTCCTTGCCGCGGCGGGCGGCAAGATCATGTTCAATCGCTTCGTTTCGCCGCGCTTCCTCGGTCGCCCCGGCGACGAGGACGCTGCCCGGCAGGGCGAGGCCGACCTGGAACCGCTGCTGGACTATCTCGAGAGTGTCGCGCCGGCCGAAGGCTGGCTGACGGGTGACGAATTCGGCATCGCCGACATCGCCGCCGCGTCGATGCTGCGGACGCTCGCCTACGTCGATTGCGGGGTCGATGCCGAGCGCCGTCCAGCCACAGCCGCATGGTACGCCCGCGTGTGCGCGCGACCCGCATGGCAGGCGGTGGCGGCGCGCGAGGCTGCCGTGATGAAATCGGTGGCCGGCTAGTTCGCAAAGCTTCGGCTTGGCGAAAACGCGACCGATTGACCGAAACATACCGATTGGTATGTTTCGGTCATGGCGAGTCGTCAAACAGCCGTGAAATCTTCCCGTCCAGCACGTGGCGATGCGCGCGTCGCGCTGCTCGACGCGGCACTGAGCGAGGTTCGCCGTCAAGGGTGGGCGGGAACGAGCGTCGACCAGCTCTGCGCTGCCGCAGGGGTCACCAAGGGCGCCTTTTTCCATCATTTCGCCTCCAAGGAGGCACTGGGCATCGCAGCGGCAGGGCACTGGCGCGACGTCAGCGAAACGATGTTCGTCGATGCCGATTATCATCGGCATGACGATCCCCTCGATCGAGTATTCGGCTACCTCGACATGCGCGCCCGGCTGACCGGCGCGTCGCTCGATGCAATCACCTGCTTCGTCGGCACGGTGGTGCAAGAGGCTTTCGCGACGTCGGAGCTGCTGCGCGAAGCGTGCGGCGCGACCATCGACAGCCACGTTGCCATGCTGACCCCCGACTTGGCGGCCGCGATCGAGCGGCACGGCTGCAAAGTTCCGGCGACGGCCGAGGGCCTCGCTGCCCATACCCAAGCGGTGCTTCAGGGCAGCTTCGTGCTGGCCAAGGCGGCGGGGCATTCGGGTCCCGTGAAGGACGGCGTCGCCCATTTGCGGGACTACTTCGCCCTGGTCTTCGGCATCGACCCTCCCTCCCCCCAGGCAAGCGCAGGAGAAAAGCCATGAGCTACATAGACGGTTTCGTGATCCCGGTCTCCAGCGGCGACAAGGCGCGCTTCATCGAACATGCCCGGCGCATGGACCAGATCTTCATCGACAAGGGCGCGCTGCGCGTGATCGAGGCATGGGGCGATGACGTTCCCGCCGGCAAGGTCACCGACTTTGCCCGCGCGGTCCAGGCAAGCGATGGCGAGACGGTGGCGTTCTCGTGGATCGAATGGCCTGACAAGGCCACGCGCGACACGGTGATGGCCGAGCTGGAGAACGATCCGGCGCTCATGGCGGAGCCCATGCCGTTCGACGGCAAACGCATGATCTTCGGCGGGTTCGTGCCCGTCGTCGCACTGGAGAGGTAGCATGACCAATCCCCCCGGCAGCTGGATCTGGTACGAACTGATGACCACCGACGCGGCAGGCGCGAAAGCGTTCTACGACGCAGTGGTGGACGGCTGGACCATCGGCGCGCAGTCCGCCGCGCCCGATCAGGACTATCGCATGATCGGCCGGTCCGACGGTGGAAATGCCGGCGGCATGATGGCGCTCACCCCGGAGATGACCGAAGGGGGCGCGCGACCTTGCTGGCTCGGCTATCTCTACGTTCCCGATGTCGACGCAACAGTGGCGGCGATCACCACGGATGGAGGCCAGGTGCAGATGCCGGCGGTCGACATGCCGGGCGTCGGCCGCATGGCGATGGTCACCGATCCCCAGGGCGTGCCGTTCTACCTCATGACTCCCACTCCCCCGCCCGGCATGGAGGGCATGGCAAGCGACGTCTTTTCGCCAGATCAGCCCCAGCACGTAAGCTGGAACGAGCTGGCTACTCCCGACCTGGAAGCCGCCAAGTCATTCTACGGCAAGCATTTCGGATTCGAATTCAACGAGTCGATGAGCATGGGGCCGATGGGCGATTATTGCTTCATCGATCACGACGGCCAGCGCACCGGGGCGATGATGCAGCAGCAGGACAAGACCGAGCGGGCGCTCTGGCAATTCTACATAAACGTGCCCTCGATCGGCGCGGCTATCCGCGCAGTCGAAGGCGGCGGCGGAAAAGTCCTGAGCGGACCTCACGAGGTGCCTGGCGGCGCGACGATCATCGTCGGCACCGACCCTCAAGGCGCGCGATTCGCGCTCGTCGGCGGCAAGTAGGAGATCAAGCGATGAGCCCGGTGACGATTTGCCTGTGGTACGACGGAACCGCCGAAGAGGCCGCGCGGTTTTATGCCGACACTTTCCCCGACAGCGAGGTGACCGGGGTCCATCGCGCCCCCGGTGATTATCCCGACGGGCACGAAGGCGACGTTCTGACTGTGGAGTTCACCGTCCTTGGCCTGCCGTGCATGGGTCTCAATGGCGGCCCCCAGTTCCCGCAAACCGAAGCGTTCTCCTTCCAGGTGGCGACCGACAGCCAGGAAGAGACCGATCGCTACTGGAACGCCATCGTCGGCAACGGCGGGGCGGAGAGCGAGTGCGGCTGGTGCAAGGACAAGTGGGGCCTCAACTGGCAGATCACGCCGCGTACCCTGACCGAGGCGTTGGCCGCTGGAGGCGACGAGGCCAAGCGGGCGTTCGCGGCGATGATGACGATGCGCAAGATCGACGTCGCGGCGATCGACGCCGCACGCCGGGCAAGCTGAAGACATGGCGCGCAAGATCACAGGCGCCGCATTCATCTCGCTCGACGGGGTGATGCAGGCGCCCGGTGGCCCGACCGAGGACCCCACCGGCGGATTCGATCAGGGCGGCTGGGTCTTCAAGCTTTGGGACGAAGGCGTCGAGCAAACGATCGGCTCGCTCTTCTCGGGCAGCTACGACCTCCTGCTCGGGCGGCGGACCTACGATATCTTCGCCGCCTACTGGCCCTATGCCGAAGGTGACAATGCCGCGATGGGCGAGGCGTTCGACCGCGCCAACAAGTACGTCCTGACCCGCGGCAGCCAGCCGCTGGAGTGGCAGAACAGCCATCGCCTTGCTGGTGTCGACGATGTGGCCAGGCTCAAGCAAACGGACGGCGCGGACATGATCATCCAGGGGTCGAGCACGATCTACCCCGCGCTCCTTGCGGCCGGGCTGATCGACACGTTGATCACCATGACCTATCCCGTCACGCTCGGCTCGGGCAAACGCCTGTTCGGCGAAGAAACCCCGGTCGGGACATTCACGCTGAAAGATCACCGGGTCACCGACAAAGGAACCGTGATTTCGACCTACGCGCCTGGCGGCGTCCTGCCGCCCTATCCGCCGGAGGGACCGATCCCGGCAACGAGCGAACGCGAGGCCGAGCGACAGAGGCGGATCAAGGAGGGTACCTGGTAATGCTGCAACTCTACGGCCACCCCTTCTCGTCCTACACCTGGAAGGCTTTGATCGCGTTCTATGCGAACGAGATCCCGTTCGAGTTCCGCATGGTGGATCCCGATCATCCGGAAAACAGCCAGAAGGTTGCCGACCACAGTCCGCTGGGCAAGTTTCCGCTGCTCGAGGACGGCGACCGCTGGGTGTTCGAAGCGACATCGATCATCGACTATCTCGCCCTTCACTTTCCCGGCGCTTCTGGGCTGTTGCCTTCCGATCCGGACGCGGCGGTCACGACCCGGATGATCGACCGCGTCTTCGACAACTACGTGATGACGCCGATGACCGACATCGTGGCGGAGCATATGCGATCCCCCGGAATGCCCGATCCGGCGACCGAGGGTCGCGCCCGCGCGGTGCTCGATCGCTCCTACGTCTGGCTTGATCGCTGGTTGGAAGGTTATTCCGCTGGCGACTCGGTCACGCTTATCGAATGCGCCGCCGCGCCCTCGCTGTTCTATGCCGACTGGGCCTTTCCCATCCCCTCGTCATGCGAGCGGCTTCGCCAGTGGCGGGCGCATCTCCTTTCGCTGGCGCCTGTCGCCCGTTGCGTTGACGATGCCCGCCCCTATCGTGCCTGGTTCCCGCCCGGAGCGCCGGATCGCGATTGAAAGGATTGAACCTCGATGACTGAAGCCACCGCGCCAGCGGGTAACGAACTGTCCGTCACCTGCCACATTGCCGCGCCGCCAGAACGCGTCTGGCGCGCCATGCGCGACGAGCTGGCCGAATGGTGGTGCCCACGGCCCTGGAGGACCGAGATTGTCGAACAGGACCGCCGCCCGGGTGGCGCCAGCAGGCTCATCATGAAGGGGCCCAACGGCGAGGAGAACCGGGTCGAGGGCATCTACCTGCGTTGGGACGAAGGCACGCGCTTCGCGATCACCGACGCCATCGACGAGAACCTGATGCCCGGCGGCCCGTTCATGATCGGCATCTTCGAGATCGCGCCCGAGGATGGCGGAACGCGCTACACCGCCCGTGCGCGCCACTGGTCCAGCGAGACGATGGAAGAACACAAACGGATGGGCTTCCACGAAGGGTGGGGCAAAGTGGCCGATCAGCTGAAAGCACTTTGCGAGACGGGATCGGTGCCTGATTGACCCGCCGGCCCGGGAATCGCATACCGGCGTGATGGCCGAAGACCCAACTCCCTTCGCCGAGGGCGGCTGCACTTGCGGCGAGATCCGCTATCGCCTGTTGCGCGACCCGATCGTGGTTCATTGCTGCCATTGTTCCTGGTGCCAGCGCGAAAGCGGGAGCGCCTTCGCTCTCAACGCGGTGATCGAAGCGACCGAGGTGGAACTCACCGGCGGCACCCCGCAGACCGTGATCACGCCGTCCGCTAGCCAGAAAGGTCAGGAAGTGCTCCGCTGTCCGACCTGCCGGGTCGCGGTGTGGAGTCACTACGCCGGGGCCGGCGCCAAGGCGAGCTTTGTCAGGGTCGGCACGCTGGACGATCCCGCCCTTTGCCCGCCCGACGTACACATCTTTACCTCGAGCAGGCTCGATTGGTTCGACCTGCGGGACGGCGTGGAGCAATTCGACGCGTTCTATTCCGGCAAGGACGTCCCGCGCATCTATGGCGAAGACGGGGCGGCCCGCTGGAAGGCTTTGCGCGAGGCCTAGCCAGGCGCCAATTCAGGCTGCGCACCGCGACGAATCAGGGGCGGGCGAAGCTCTTGCGCAGGAGTTGGTAGGCTTCGACCACCTTCTGCAGCCGCGCTTCATGGCTGCGATCGCCGCCATTGCGATCGGGGTGATAGCGCCGGACAAGCACCGAATAGCGGGCTCGAAGCGCTCGCAGGTCCGCGTCGAGCGGAAGGTCCATCGTCTGAAGCGCACTGCGGTCCGCCGCGCTGACCATCCTTCCGTCCCTGTGTTGCGTCGGTTTGCGCATCCGCGCCCGGCGGGCGATCGCCTCGAGCGGGTCGGCATGGTCGGCCCACCGCGGCGGCTCGTCGATTCCCGCAGTGGGCCGGAACGCGCGGGTCTCGCGCTCCCAGCCTGCAATCGGCGACTGCGCAGCGAGAATCTCGTCCGCACTCATCCCGGCGAACCAGTCGTATCGGGCGTTGAATTCGCGAACATGATCGAGGCAGAACCAGCGATGGTCGGGCGGCCCGTCGAAACTTGCCGAACGGGACCGGGGCGCGCGGAATTCGCCGGCTTCGTCGCAACCCGAAGCTTCACAAGTGCGGCCGGCGCTTTCTACCCGGCCATGGAATTTGTCGTGTCTCACGCCTTCCACATGGGGCGGGAAGCGCTAGAAGGAAAGACATGCCCGAAACTGTAGAACAGGAAATTGTCCGCCGGCTGACCGAGGCCTTCGCCCCGACCGAGCTCGTCGTGAACAACGACAGCGCCCGCCATCATGGCCATTCGGGTGACGACGGTAGCGGCGAATCGCATTTCAGCGTGGCGATCGAGAGCGCCGCGTTTGCCGGGATGCCGCGGTTGCAGCGCCAGCGCGCGGTCAATGCGGCACTGGGCGATCTCCCCGGCCAGCGTGTCCATGCCCTTGCCATCCGGGCACGGGCGCCCGGCGAAGCGCGGTGAACCCGGTGATCGCCTCCGCCCTGCCCCGCCGCATCCGCCGCGCCGCCCGTCTCCTGGTGATCGACGGCGAGGCCCGGCTGCTCCTCTTCCGCTTCACGTTCGGGCCGCGCGCCTTCTGGGCCACTGCCGGTGGCGAGTGTGACCCGGACGAAAGTTTCGAGGACGCGGCACGCCGCGAACTGCGCGAGGAAACGGGGATCGTCGCCGAGCCCGGCCCGGTCATCGCCGCGCGTGGAAACGATTTCGTGACCGCGCAAGGGGAGGCAGTGACCGCCGACGAGCGCTATTTCCGGGTAATCGTCGATACGTGCGCGATCGACACCAGCGGCCACACCGAGCTTGAGCGCAGGATCATGCAGGAGCATCGCTGGTTCTCGCGGAGCGAGTTAGCCAACTGGCACGAACCGATATTCCCGCCCGAAATCCTCGAGTTGCTCGACCGGGAGATTGCCGCATGAACGCCCCCCTGCCCCCGAACATCGCGGAAGAGGTGATCACGCCCGCCAGTCACGACCTGGGCGCCTTCTCGGTCCGGCGCGCATTGCCCGCGCGTTCGCGGACGATGGTCGGGCCATTCATCTTCGTCGACCAGTTCGGCCCAGCGCACCTTCCTGAAGGCTCGGCGATGGATGTGCGGCCCCATCCGCACATCAACCTCGCAACGGTGACCTGGCTGTTCGAAGGCGCGATCGATCACCGCGACAGTCTCGGCAGTTTTGCCACGATCCGGCCGGGTCAGGTCAACCTGATGACCGCCGGAAGCGGCATCGTCCATTCAGAGCGCAGCCCGCTGGCCGAACGCGCGGGCGGTCCGCACCTCTATGGCATGCAGACATGGCTGGCGCTGCCCGACGGGCGCGAGGAGATCGACCCGGCGTTCGAGAGTCGCGCCGATCTTCCCCTTGTCGAAGGGGGCGGAACCAGCGCCCGGGTCATCATGGGCAGCCTCTGGGGCGCCGCCGCCCCCACCACCCAGTATGCGCAGACGATCTATGCCGAGATCGCGCTGGCGCCCGGCGGTGCAATTCCGCTCGATGCCGACTCTGATGAACGGGCGATCATGCTCGTCGGCGGCGAGGCCGAAGTCGAAGGCATGAGCCTCACGCTCTACGATCTCGTCGTGCTCAAGCCCGGCGCGGCCCTCACCTTGCGTTCGGCGCGCGGCGGACGCGTCATGCTGATGGGCGGGGAGGCATTTACAACGCCGCGTCATGTGTGGTGGAACTTCGTCAGTTCATCACGCGAACGCATCAACCAGGCGAAGGACGACTGGCGGCAGGGGCGCTTTCCGCTTGTGCCCGGCGACAGCGACGAATTCATTCCCATCCCTCAAGTGGCAACAACGGTGAGCTATCCATGAACTTTTCAGGACAGACAGTCTGGATCACCGGCGCCTCGTCGGGCATCGGCGCGGCACTGGCGCGCGAGCTTGCCGCCGATGGCGCGAAGGTGATCCTTTCGGGCCGCAATGAGGCGGCGCTGGCGACCGTCGCCGCCGACTGCCCGACGGCGGTTGTCCTGCCGTTCGAAAGCACCGATTACGATGCCCTGCCCGCGCTCGTCGAGCAGGCCTGGAACTGGCAGGGCGCGGTCGACCTGCTGATCAACAATGCCGGCATCTCGCAGCGTTCGCTGGCGGTCGATACCGCGCTGCCCGTCTATCAGCGGATCGTGGATGTCGACCTGCTCGCCCCGATCGCGCTGACCCAGGCATTGCTGGGCCGGATGGTGGCGCGCGGCAGCGGCCGCCTCGCCTTCATCTCGAGCATTGCGGGCAAGGTCGGCGTGCCGATGCGCACCGCCTATTGCGCCGCAAAGCACGGCCTGATCGGTTATGCCGACGCGCTGCGCGCCGAGACCGCGCATCTCGGGCTGAAGGTCCACGTCATCTCGCCGGGGTCGATCCGCACCGATGTATCGCGCAACGCGCTGACCGCGGACGGCAGCAAGCGAGGACAGAGCGACAAGGTGATCGACAACGGGATCGAGCCGGCGGTTGCGGCGCGAGCGATGATCGACGCCATGCTGGCGGATCAGCGCGACATCATCGTGGCCGAGGGCGGCGAGAAGCAGATGGGCGAGCTTCGCCGAACGCCCGACGCCCTGCTGGACCAGGTGGGTGGCCTGATGAGCGCGGGCTATGCCGCGCGCATGGCGGCCGAGGCGCAATGATGGACCAGGTCCGCGTAAAGCTCGCCAGCGGGATCGATCTCGACACGGTCGATGCCGGGCCGCGCGATGCGCCCGCGCTCGTCTTCCTCCACGGTTTTCCGGAATCGCACCGGACCTGGCGGCACCAGATCGCGCACTTTTCGGATCGTTACCGGTGCATCGCGCCCGATCAGCGCGGCTATCGCGGCTCATCGAAGCCGCAGGACCCGGCGAGCTACACACCCGATAAGCTGATCGGCGACATATTCGGACTGGCCGAAGCGCTTGGCGTGGGGAATTTCACGATCATCGGACACGATTGGGGCGGCGCGATTGCCTGGGGCGTGGCACTGGGCGGTCAGATGAATGGGCGCGTGACCCGCGCGGTGATCGCCAACGCACCTCACCCGGCGATCTTCTCGCGCCTGCAGTGGACGAATCCGGCCCAGCGCGCAGCCAGCCAGTATTTCCGCGCCTTCCGCGATCCCGCAAACGATGCGCTGGTGCGGGAGCATGGCCTAGGCGCAATGCTGCTCAAGGCATTTGGCGAGAGACCGGTCAGTGCCCCGATGGAACCCGAAGAGCGCGAGGCGCTGCTGGCCGACTGGTCCAATCCTGAAGCCGCTTTCGGAATGCTCAACTGGTACCGCGCGAGCCCCGTGCCGGTCCCGCCGGTCGATGCCCCGTACGAGCTGCCCGAAGGCGCTCTCATCGCGGTCCCTCCGCTGACCATTCCGACCCTCGTGATCTGGGCGATGGAAGACACCGCCCTGCCGCCTGCGAATATCGAGGGACTGGAAGAGTTCGTGTCCGACCTGACCGTCGTGAAGGTGCCCGATTGTGGGCACTTCGTCCCCTGGGAAGCGCCAGATGCGGTCAATGCCGCCATGGAAGCCTTCCTCGCGCGGACCGACCGCCCTGCCTGAAGCCGAGGTCGAAGCCGGACAGCACCACTCGCTCCTCCGCAATCACGGCGGGGGCGCGGCACCGGTCACTTACCTCGAGCTGTTCTTCGACCTCGTCTATGTCTTTGCGGTCACCCAGCTTTCCCACTTCCTGCTCGGCCACCTGACGGTTGAGGGACTGGCGCAGGCCGCCATTCTCTTTCTCGCGGTGTGGTGGGCGTGGATTTACACCACCTGGGCGGCGAACTGGGCCGATCCCGAGCGGCTGGCGGTTCGGGTGATGCTGATCGTCGCGATGCTGTTCAGCCTCGTGATGGCGGTCGCGCTGCCTACCGCCTTCGAAGACAGCGGCCTACTGTTCGTCGCCAGCTATGCCGCAATCCAAGTTGGACGGACCGCGATGATGGTGTTGATCATGCGCCGCGAGAGTCCCTCGGGCGCTCGCAACATGACGCGCATCCTCTCCTGGTTCCTCGCCTCGCTCGTGCCGTGGCTCGCCGGCTGCTGGGCCGGCGACGCGGAGGCGCGGATGGGCTGGTGGGCCGCTGCGCTGGCGATCGAGTACGCCGGGCCGGCGCTGCTTTTCCGCACGCCGTTTCTCGGCCGCTCGTCAGCCGCGGACTGGAACATTTCGGGCAGTCACATGGCCGAACGCGCAGCGCTGTTCATCATCATCGCGCTTGGCGAAGGGATTGTCGTCACCGGCACGACTTACGCGGGCCTCAAACCCGAGGGAACGACGAACCTCGCCGCGCTTATCGCGTTCGCCGGCTCGGTGGCGATGTGGTGGATCTACTTCGATCTTGGCGCGACCCGGGGGGCCGAACATATCGAGCACCACAGCCAGCCCGGGCGGGTCGCGCGCAATGCCTACACCTACCTGCACATGCCGATAGTCGCCGGAATCGTCATCACGGCGGTGGCCGACGAACTTCTTCTCGCTCATCCCGACGGCCATGCCGAGCCCAAGCAGATCCTGGTGCTGTGCGGCGGAATCGTGACTTACCTTCTTGGCACGGGGCTGTTCAAACGCCCGACCAGCCGTTTCGGCAACTTTCCCTTCTCGCACCAGATCGGCCTTGCACTGACCTTGTTGCTGGGTGCCTGGGCCTGGATCATGGCGCCGCCGGCGCTGATCTTCGGCGCGCTCGCGATCGGCAATCTGGCAATGGTCGCCGCGTGGGAATGGGGTTCCTACCACGGCGGTTGGGTCGAGCGCTTCCCTGTCCTGCGGCGCTTCATGCGCCGCCGGCCCGAGACCGAAGGCTAGGCCCGCCAGTCGATCCAGGCGCCGTGAGGGTGGGAAGTCGCCAACAGCGTTTCCGCATCACCGCCCGGCCAGTAGCGCACGCGCAACTCGTGATGGTGGCGGGCGCGGTTGGCTTCGAGGGCGATCCACGCCAGTGGCCGCTCGGCGGTGGCCCGTGCGCCGGCAGCTTCCATCGCTGCCGTGATCCGGTCCTGCTGATCGGCCGGGACATATTGCCAGACGATCGAGTGCATCAGCAAGCGCGTGACGCCGGCATCCTGGGGCTTGGCGAGTTCGGCCTCGCAGAAATCGGCCGCAGTCATCTTCACCAGCTTCGGCGCCTTCTCGACCGCAGCGGCGATCGCCGCATCCATGCGGGCAAAGCGGATCCCATGTTCCGGCCAGATATAGGCCTTGAGGCGCAGCGCCTGACCGGGGTCGGTCAGATCCACCGGGGCGACGTCGCAGCCCTTCAGCGAGACGATCTCGATCGCCCGATCGGGCGGGGGCGAGCCCTTCCACTCGGGTTCGAACCGCATGACGCCCGGTTCCGGGCCAAACCCCACCCCGCCCAGCTCGTAGCGGTAGCGGTCGAGCATGAGGTTGATCCCCGCGCTCGATCCGATCTCGAGGCACGCAAACCGCGGCGCAAGACCCCTGTCGGCAAGCCAAAGCATCGCCGCGACGAAATTTGCCGAACGGCCGGCCTCATTGGTCTGAGGTGGTCCGTCGAGCCACGGCAACAGATCTGCTTCATGCGCGTCGATCACGCCGCGCACGATGGCCAGGTCGTCCGTCCCGGCCTCGCCCGCATAGATCGCCGCGAGCTCGGGCGCCCGACCAGACAGGTGGAGGGCATGGAGCCCGCCGGCAGCGCGCAAGGGCAAGGCGTCGGCCATTGGCGCGCCGCTCCAGCCCGCGATCCGGCCGAGAAATCTCGACCCGACAGGATCGTTCAGCGCGGCTGCGATTGCCGCCACGACCCGCGCGGTGATCGGCGCATCGCTGGCCTTGCAGTATGACACCTGGTTCGAAAACGACGTGGTCACGGCATCGCCGCCCGCTGCGTTGATATCGATGAACTTGTAGTCGCTCATGGCCGCGTCTTCCCCGCTGCTTGCGCGGTTGCCCTTTGGCGGGTTCCCGCTTAAGGCCCGCGCCATGCTTCAGCCGCTGATCTTCGCCGTTCCCAAGGGGCGCATCCTCGAAGAGGCGTTGCCCTTGCTCGAGCGTGCCGGAGTGGTGCCCGAGCCTGCGTTTTCGGACAAGTCCTCGCGCGCGCTGTCCTTTGCGACAAGCCGCGCCGACATGCGGATCATCCGCGTTCGCGCTTTCGACGTGGCGACGTTCGTAGCGCACGGCGCAGCGCAGGCAGGCATAGTCGGATCGGACGTTATCGACGAGTTCGGCTATTCCGACCTCTACGCCCCGGTCGATCTCGACATCGGTCACTGCCGCCTGTCGCTCGCCGAGCCTGCCGAGGCCGCCGATCTCGCCTTCGCCAGCCATGCGCGGGTGGCGACCAAGTATCCCAACCTCACGCGACGCTATTTCGAGCGGATCGGCGTCGCGGCAGAGTGCGTCAAGTTGAACGGCGCGATGGAGCTCGCCCCCAGCCTGGGACTTGCGGGCCGGATCGTCGATCTCGTCTCGAGCGGCCGCACGCTGAAGGACAACGGCCTCGTCGAGACGAACGTGATCATGCCGGTTTCGGCGCGGCTGATCGTCAACCGCGCAGCTCTGAAGACCGATAGCGAGCGTCTTTCGGCGCTGATCGATGCGTTCCGGGCACTGGTCGGCGAGCGGAAAGCCGCCTGATGCTTCGCCTGGACAGCAGCGCGCCCGGCTTTGCCGCCGCGTTCGACCGCCTTGTTCGCGACCGGCGCGAAAGCGACGACGACGTCGCGCGTGACGTCGCGGAGATCGTCGAGGACGTGAAGCACCGCGGCGACGCCGCGCTCGCCCACTACACCGCGCGGTTCGACGACCATCCGCTCGAGACGGAAGCCGACTGGCGCGTCCCGGCGGCGCAATGCCGCGAGGCGTACGATGCGCTCACTCCCGACCTGCGTGCGGCGCTGGAACTCGCCGCGCAACGCATCCGCGCGTTTCACGAGCAGCAATTGCCGGCCGACCGCGACTATACCGACGATGAAGGCGTTCGGCTCGGCTCGCGCTGGCTGCCGGTCGACGCTGCGGGGCTCTATGTCCCGGGCGGTCGCGCCGCCTACCCGTCCTCGCTGCTGATGAACGCGATTCCCGCCAAGGTCGCCGGGGTGGCACGCCTGGCCGTGGTGACACCCACCCCGCGCGGGGAAAACAATCCGCTGGTCCTTGCGGCGGCCCATCTTGCCGGGGTTGACGAAGTCTGGCGCATCGGCGGTGCCCAGGCGGTTGCCGCGCTGGCCCACGGGACCGACCGGATCGCGCCGGTCGACGTCATCACGGGACCTGGCAACGCCTGGGTCGCGGAAGCCAAGCGGCAGCTTTTCGGCGTTGTCGGGATCGACATGGTGGCCGGTCCTTCGGAAATCCTCGTGATTGCCGATGGTGCAAACGATCCCGGGTGGATCGCCGCCGACCTGCTCAGCCAGGCGGAACATGACCCCGCGGCCCAAGCAATCCTGATCACCGACGATCACAGGCTGGCCGACCAGGTGGCCGACATGGTTGGAGTGGAGCTGGCCATGCTGCCGACCGCTCGCACCGCCAAGGCCAGTTGGGACGATCATGGCGTGATCATTGTCGTGAGAAGTCTCGACGAGGCGCCGGCACTCGCCAACCGCCTTGCAGCGGAACACATCGAGCTGGCGATCGACGACCCTGACGCGATGTTCGCGAAGATCCGCCATGCGGGCAGCGTCTTTTTGGGGCGCCACACGCCCGAACCCATCGGGGATTACGTCGCCGGTCCCAACCACGTTTTGCCCACCGGGCGCCGCGCCCGGTTTTCTTCGGGCCTGTCGGTCCTCGACTTCATGAAGCGCACAAGCTTCATCGCACTCGATGAAGCGGCCCTGCGGGCGATCGGGCCCGCAGCCATCGCGCTCGCCGAAGCAGAAGGCCTGCATGCGCACGCCCGATCGATCGAAACGAGACTAGACCTATGAAGCCCGTCGCCCAGGCCCGTGCCGCCGCCCGCCTCGCCGCGGTCCAGGCGCTCTACCAGCAGGACATGGAGCGTACGCCGCTTACCGTACTGCTCCACGAATTTCATCAGCACCGCCTTGGCGCGACGATCGAGGATGCGGAATACGCGGACGCCGACGTCGATTTCTTCGACGACCTTGTTTCGGGGGTCGATTCCCGGCGTGAGGAGATCGACGGCATCATCACCGCCAGGCTGGCCAGCGGCTGGTCCATTGCGCGTCTCGACCGCACCCTCCTCCAGATTCTGCGCGCGGGAACGTATGAGCTGATCGCTCGCGCCGACGTACCGGTTGCCAGCGCGATCAGCGAATACGTCGATGTGGCTCACGCCTTCTTCAACGCGCGCGAAGCGAAGTTCGTGAACGGGATTCTCGACGCGGTGGCCAAGGAACGCCGGACCTGACCTTCCGCGTCTACGGGAAGCTCCTCCCGACTACTTAAGCGCTGGCATTTGACGGCCGAACGCTGTTCAGTTGACCGATGAGCACGGAGCCTCAATTCATCGAACTGATGCGCGCACTCGCGACCGGCCCGGCCGCGCGGGGGTTGAACGACGATGCCGCCGCGCTCAACGTCGGCGCCGAGACGCTGGTACTGACCCACGACATGATGGTCGAGGGCGTGCACTGGCTTCCGGGCCAGGACCCCGCCGATGTCGCCTGGAAGCTGGTCGCAGTGAACCTGTCCGATCTGGCCGCCAAGGGCGCCGAGCCCCTCGGAGTGCTCTTGGGCTACAGCCTTGGAGACAACGACGTTCGATTTGCCGCCGGGCTTGGGGAAGTTCTCGCAGCTTTCGAAGTTCCCTTGCTGGGTGGCGATACGGTCGGCGGCGGCCCCGGACGTGCCCACGGCCTCACGGCAATCGGCCGCGCGACGCATGTCCCCGTGCCGGACCGTAGCGGAGCACGCCCTGGCGACAGCATCTGGCTGACCGGAACCGTAGGCGGCGCGATGCTGGGTTTCGACGCGGTTCGCAGCGGTCTTGACGATCCCACCAGTCGCGCGGCGTTCTGCCGTCCCCGGCCACTTCTGGCCGAGGGACGCGCTCTCGCACCGCTGGTCACCGCGATCATGGACGTCTCGGACGGCCTTCTCCTCGATGCGTCCCGCATCGCACAGGCGAGCGGAGTCAATCTCGACATCGAGCGTGACGCCGTGCCGCTCGCGCCCGGCGTCGCGGGCTCCGGGCGGGCTTACGAGGCGCTCCGCTGGGGCGACGATTACCAGTTGCTCTTCACGCTGCCCGCCTCGGTGGCCCCGCCCATCCCGGCAACGCGCATCGGGACGGTCGGCAGTGCCGGGCAATTTCCGGTCACGCTCGATGGCGCGCCGCCCGATCCCGACCTGCCGCTCGGGTATCTCCACGGCTGAACCGTTAGGAAAGGGTTGCGCCGGGCGCGACCTTGCGTGTAGCCACCCCGTCGAGGGGCCCCGCGCGAGCGGGGCCATTTGATATGCAGCGGGTCAAGCGCTGCGTGAACAATGGGGGAGCAGCGCCGTGAGTCCTGTCACGATTGCGATTATTCTGGGCTTCGTCGCCCTACTTTACGGTCTCGTCACAAGTCGGCAGGTGCTCAGCGCCAGCGCCGGCGACGCCAAGATGCAGGAAATCGCCGCGGCGATCCAGGAGGGCGCGCAAGCTTACCTCGGCCGCCAGTATCGCACGATTGCGATGGTCGGCGTGGTGGTCGCGGTTCTCGTCTTCGTATTCCTCGGCCCCGTTTCGGCGACCGGCTTCGTCATCGGCGCCGTGCTTTCGGGCGTCGCGGGCTTCATCGGCATGAACATTTCGGTGCGTTCGAACGTGCGCACCGCTGCGGCGGCGCAGAGCGGTCTTCAGCAGGGCCTGACGCTGGCCTTCCGCGCGGGCGCCATCACCGGCATGCTCGTGGCGGGCCTCGCGCTCCTCGCCATTGCCGTCTTCTTCTACTATCTCACGGATATCGCCGGCTACACCGTCGGCGGTACCGACCGCACTGTGGTCGACGCGCTCGTCGCGCTCGCCTTCGGCGCCTCGCTTATCTCGATCTTCGCCCGTCTCGGCGGCGGCATCTTCACCAAGGCCGCCGACGTCGGCGCCGACCTGGTCGGCAAGGTCGAGGCCGGCATTCCCGAGGACGATCCACGCAACCCGGCGGTCATTGCCGACAACGTCGGCGACAACGTCGGCGATTGCGCCGGCATGGCGGCCGACCTGTTCGAAACCTACGTCGTTACCGTCGGTGCGACGATGGTTCTCACCGCCCTGCTTCTCAAGGGCCTGGGTGACGCCCTGCTCCCGCTGATGAGCCTTCCGCTGCTGATCGGCGGCGTGTGCATCGTGACGTCCATCATCGGCACCTATTTCGTCCGTCTCGGCGGCGGCAAGAACATCATGGGCGCCATGTACAAGGGCTTCCTCGTCACTGCCGTCCTCTCGGTCCCGGCGATCTGGTTCGCCATTTCGATGATCCTCAACGGCGACATGAACGGAACGATCGGCGATGCGGCCGCCAGCGGCGGCTTCACCGGCATGAGCCTGTTCTACTGCTCGCTGCTCGGCCTCGTCATCACCGGCCTGATCATCTGGATCACCGAGTACTACACGGGCACCAACTATCGCCCGGTGCGCTCGATCGCCAAGGCTTCGGAAACCGGCCACGGCACCAACGTGATCCAGGGTCTTGCCGTCAGTCTTGAGTCGACCGCGATGCCGACGCTGGTGATCTGCGCCGGCATCATCATCGCCTACCAGCTCGCTGGCCTGATCGGCATCGCCTATGCCGCCACCTCGATGCTGGCGCTGGCCGGCATGGTCGTCGCACTCGATGCCTACGGTCCGGTCACGGACAATGCCGGCGGCATCGCCGAAATGGCCGGCCTCGACGATTCGGTCCGTGAAAAGACCGATGCGCTCGATGCGGTGGGCAACACGACCAAGGCGGTAACGAAGGGCTATGCAATCGGATCGGCCGGCCTCGCCGCTCTGGTGCTGTTCGCCGCCTACACCACGGATCTGGGCGAGTTCTTCCCCAATCTCACCGTCGATTTCAGCCTGAAGAACCCCTACGTCATCGTCGGGCTGCTGCTCGGCGCGCTCCTGCCGTACCTGTTCGGGGCGATGGGCATGACCGCGGTGGGCCGCGCCGCGGGCGAAGTGGTCAAGGACGTTCGCGACCAGTTCAAGAGCAATCCCGGCATCATGACCTACGAGACCAAGCCGAACTATGCTCGCACGGTCGATCTCGTCACCAAGGCGGCGATCCGCGAGATGATCGTCCCCTCGCTCCTTCCCGTGCTCGCGCCGATCGTGGTCTATTTCGTGATCACCGCGGTGGCCGGACAGGCGCAGGGCTTTGCCGCGCTTGGCGCTCTTCTGCTCGGCGTGATCGTCGGCGGCCTGTTCGTCGCCATCTCGATGACCTCGGGCGGCGGCGCGTGGGATAACGCCAAGAAGTACATCGAGGACGGCAATCACGGCGGCAAGGGCTCGGAAGCCCACAAGGCCGCGGTGACCGGCGATACCGTCGGTGATCCCTACAAGGATACCGCCGGCCCGGCGGTCAACCCGATGATCAAGATCACCAACATCGTCGCGCTGCTGCTTCTTGCGGCGCTGGCGGCCCACGGGGTCGGCTAACTTCGCCGTCAGTCACGGGCTATGCTCGAAGACCCCGTCCGGAGCGATCCGGGCGGGGTTTTTCGTTGGCCGGCGTTGACGCCGCGCCCGCCCGCCATCTAGGCGCGGTCGCGATGACGGAACACCCCAGCCCAGACCAGCGCATCGCCGAACTGATCGAACTTCTCGACGTGCAGCCGGACGGCGTCGACCGCTTCGCCGGGCGGCGAAAGAGGGGCGGCGTCGGCCGCGTGTTCGGCGGCCAGGTTATCGCCCAGGCACTTGCGGCGGCCGAGCGCACCGTCGCTCCCGACCGCGAGGCCCATTCGCTCCACGCCTATTTCCTGCGCGGCGGCAGTGAGGATCACGAAACGACCTTCACGGTCGAACGCGATCTCGACGGCGGGAGCTTTTCCAATCGCCGCGTTGTCGCAAGCCAGGAAGGCCGCCCGATCCTGACCTTCGTCGCGTCTTTCCATCGCCGCGAGGACGGTGTCCATCACCAGGACGAGATGCCGCAGGTTCCAGCGCCCGAGGACCTGCCCGACGAGGCGGCCTTGCGTGCGCAATACGCTGACCGCGTTCCTGCCGACAAGCGGGCGCAGATGCTTGCGCCGCGCCCGATCGAGATGCGCCCGGTCGAAAAGCGCCACTGGATGGGCGCGGAAAGCGGGCCGCCGATTTCGCATAGCTGGTTCCGAACGGTTGCTCCCCTGCCCGACGATCCCAAACTGCACCGCGCGATCCTGGCCTATGCCAGCGACATGACTCTGCTGGGCACATGCACCCTGCCTCACGGGCTGAGTTGGACGGCAGGCGACGTCATGGGCGCCAGCCTCGACCACGCGGTTTGGTTCCATGACAGCTTCCGAGCCGACGAATG
This sequence comes from Novosphingobium tardum, assembly GCF_042652045.1. Lineage (NCBI taxonomy): Bacteria > Pseudomonadati > Pseudomonadota > Alphaproteobacteria > Sphingomonadales > Sphingomonadaceae > Novosphingobium > Novosphingobium tardum. Next base: position 200,379 of record NZ_JBHSDR010000004.1, read on the forward strand.
GCTGCTCTACGCAACCGATAGCCCCTGGGCAGGGCGCGCCCGAGGCATGAACCGCGGCCGCATCTATTCGCAGGACGGGCGGCTGGTGGCAGAAGTGGCGCAGGAAGGGCTGATCCGCCAGATCACCCCCAAGGCGAACTAGCCCGCGCCGCACGTCACCCGTTGGGGTGATAGAAGTCGTACACCGTCTGGGCGACCGCCGCGCTAACTCCCGGGGCGCGCTGCAGATCGTCGAGGGCTGCGGCCCGTACCTTGCCGGCAGTGCCGAAGTGCAAGAGCAGCGCGCGCTTTCGCGCAGGTCCGATCCCGGGAATTTCATCGAGCGGAGAGGCGGTGATCGCGCGGCTCCGCTTTGCCCGGTGCGCGCCGATGGCAAAGCGATGCGCCTCGTCGCGCAGTTGCTGAAGGTAGAACAGGACCGGTGAATTGAGCGGTAGGGTCTTTTCGCGCCCGTCGGGAAAATGGAACACCTCGCGCCCCGCGTTGCGGTCGGGCCCCTTCGACACCGCGATCAGGGGAAGATCCTCGATGCCCTGTTCCTCGATAGTCTCGCGCACGGCCGTCATCTGGCCCTTGCCGCCGTCGATCAGGACCAGATCGGGCCAGGTCCCGCCCTGGCGGTCGGGATCTTCGGCCTGGGCACGACCGAACCGGCGGGCCATGACCTCGCGCATCATCGCAAAATCGTCGCCCGGCGCGGTCTCGGGGCGCTTGATGTTGAACTTGCGGTACTGCCCCTTCACGAACCCTTCCGGCCCGGCGACGATCATCGCACCGACCGCATTCGTGCCCATGATGTGGCTGTTGTCGTAAACCTCGATCCGGACCGGGGCTTCGGGCAGTTCGAAGAATTCGGCCGTCTCGCGAAGGATGCGCGCCTTCGTCCCGCTTTCCGCAAGCCGCCGGTCAAGTGCCTCGACCGCATTGCGCTCGGCCTGCGCGATCAGCCTGCGCCGGTCGCCCCGCTGGGGAACCGAGATTTCGACCCTCCCTCCGGCGGACGGCTGGAGCGCCTCGGCGATAAGGTCGGCCTCCGGCAGTGCGCGGTCGACGAGGATGCAGCGCGGCGGCGGCACTTCCTCGTAGAACTGGGCAAGGAAGCTGGACATGACCTCTTCCGGCGCAAGTCCGTCGGTGTGGCTGGGAAAGAACGCGCGGTGTCCCCAGTTCTGCCCGCCGCGGATGAAGAACGCCTGGATGCCGATGGCGCCGCCCTTTGCGGCCATCGCGAACACGTCGGCATTGCCCACGCCTTGCGCGTTGATGGCCTGACTGCCCTGGATGAAAGTGGCTGCGCGAAGCCGGTCGCGAAGCATGGCCGCACTCTCGAAGTCGAGCGATTCCGCCGCCTTGGCCATCTGTCGCTCGATCTTCTTCTGCACTGTTGACGACTTGCCGCCGAGGAAATCGCGCGCTTCGGCAACCAGTTCGGCATAGCTGTCGGGATCGATACGGCCCACGCAGGGCGCCGAGCAACGCTTGATCTGGTAGAGCAGGCACGGCCGGTCGCGGCGACTGAAGAAACCGTCGTTGCAACTGCGCAGGAGGAATAACTTCTGCAGCGCGTTGATGGTAGTGTTGACCGATCCGGCACTGGCAAAGGGACCATAGTAATCGCCCTTCGCGCGCCTCGCGCCGCGATGCTTCTGGATCCGCGGAAAGGCATGGTCCGCCCGTATCAGGATGAACGGGAAGCTTTTGTCGTCGCGCAACAGCACGTTGTAAGGCGGGCGGTAGCGCTTGATAAGCTGCGCCTCGAGCAGCAGCGCCTCGGCCTCTGAATTGGTGGTCACGATCGTCATCGACCGAGTCTGCGCGATCATCCGCAGCAGCCGCTTCGAAAGCCCGGCAACCTGGGTGTAATTGGCGACCCGGTTCTTCAGCGCGCGCGCCTTGCCTACGTAGAGCACGTCGCCTCTTGCGTCGTGCATGCGATAGACGCCGGGCTTGGGCTTGAGAGTGCGAACGACCTCGCGGATCGCGGCGACGCCGGCCTCGAGATCGGGCTGGTCGCTGCCGCGCACGGTGCTGGACGCCGCGTCCTCGTGGAAGCGGTCGTCCTGACGATCGGGAGGGGGCTTGGAAGGGCGGGCCATGGCGCGAAGACCAGATAGGGCGGAACGCGCGGATTTGAAACGAAGTTGATCGGATTTGCGGCACGGGCGCGACAAGGCGCCACTTGTCGCGGGTGGGACATCCGCATAGCCTGATCCGGGGGAGCGACGAGACGGGGGGATTGTCGTGGCGACAGTTGCGTTAAAGGCCGGAATCGTTCGGCGAGAGGGACGCGACCGGTTCTACAGCCGTACCGCGCTGCTGATGGCATTGCTGGTCCTTTCGGCGTTTCCGCTGACCTACTTCGGACCGCTCATGAGTGGGTCCCACAGGTTCAGGGCGATCGTCCACATCCACGGGCTCGCCTTCTTTGCCTGGATCGCGCTCTATGCCCTTCAGACCGAGCTTGCCGCCCGCGGGCGGATCGCCCGCCATCGCGAGCTGGGGCTGGCGGGGATCGCACTCTCCGCGCTCATGCTGCCGCTAGGCCTCGCCGCCGCGATTGTCGCCGTGCGCGAGCGGCAGGCGCGGGGCGATGCCCACCCATTCGCGTTCACCCTCTACAACGTCATCGACATCGCGCTGTTCGCGATCCTGATGACCTGTGCGATCGCCTGCATCACGCGGCATCAGGAATGGCATCGCAGGTTGACCTTCGGCGCCGCGCTGTGCCTGGTCGGCCCGGCGATCTCGCGCTGGTTCCTGCCCTTCCCCGGCGTCTTTCCGTGGACCGACTTTGCGCCGAACCTCCTCGCCGACCTGTTCCTGATTCCGCTAGCGATGCACGATCGCAAGGTCCTGGGCGGCGTTCACCAGGCGACGTTATGGATGGCAGCGATCCTCGTGCCGATTCATATCGTCACGCCGTGGCTCACGACGAGTGCGGCGTGGAATGCGCTGGCCCCGGCGATCATGCATCTCGCTCCCTGAACCAAGGCCCCCCGGGCGCGATTGACGCGCTCAAGCCATGTGTTACCCCTTGTCGAGGTGACCGGCGGCGCATGATCGTCCAGGCACCTGGGAGAGCCGGATGCACCAGTTGCAAGGGATGGATTCGTCCTTCGTCGCGCTCGAAACGCGCAATTCCCCCATGCACATCGGCTCGATCCTGATTTACGATCCGGCCACCGCCCCCGGCGGGTTCGTCCGCTTCAAGGATATTCTGGCGTTCTATCAAAGCCGGCTGCAATTTTCCAAGACCGTGCGCCAGCGCCTGGTCCGCGTTCCCTTCGACCTGGATTATCCCTATTGGGTCGAGGACGAGCACTTCGATCTCGAATATCACGTGCGCCATGTCGCGCTGCCGCAGCCTGGGGACTGGCGCCAGCTCTGCATCCAGGCGGCGCGGATATTCGCGCGCCCGCTCGACCTATCGCGCCCCCCCTGGGAGTTCACTGTCGTCGAGGGGCTGGGCAACATTCCCGGCGTGCCGCCGGGCAGCTTCGCGATGGTGACGAAGGTCCATCATGCGGCGATCGACGGCATGAGCGGGATCGACCTGATGGAAGCGCTTCATTCGACCGATCCGCATCAGCCTCCGCCGAACGAGCCCGACAACTGGAAGCCCGAAAAGGTGCCCTCGACGGTCCAACTGCTCGCCCGGTCATGGCTCAACAACCTTCGCAACCCGCTACGTCAGGTGGACGTTGCCGCGCGGGCGATGCCAGGGCTGTTTTCGCTGGTGAAGGGCGTCGTCGCCAAGGACATCAGCCTGTCGGGCGAGATGATCGCTCCGCGCAGCCGGTTCAACGTCTCCATTAGCCCGCACCGGGTGGTCGAGGGTCGCAGCTTTCCCTTGGCGGACATCAAGGCGATCCACGCCCTCGCCCCCGGTTCGAAGGTCAACGACGTGTTCCTGGCGATCATCGGCGGGGCGATGCGCCGCTATCTGCTGTCGAAGGGCGACCTGCCCGACAAGACGCTGACCGCGATGGCCCCGATCTCCGTTCGCAGCCAGGGCGAGAAAGGCGACATGGGCAACCAGGTTGCAGCCATGGTCGCGCCGCTCGGGACACATATCGAGGATCCGGCTGAACGGCTGCGCTACGTCCATTCGCAGACCATGAATTCCAAGGCGATGACCGAGGCGATCGGTGCGCGCAACATGACCGAGATGAGCAAGGTCAGTCCCGCGCTGTTCATGGCTCTCGGCGCCCAGCTCTACACCCGGCTGGGCCTTGCCAACCGGGTCGTCCCGCCGTTCACTACCGTCGTCACAAACGTGCCGGGTCCGCCGGTGCCGATCTATTCGGCCGGAGCGCGGCTGCATTCGATGATGGGTCTGGTCTGCCTGACCGACGGCATGGGGCTGGCCCACGTCGTCCAGAGCTATGTCGACGAGGCGACGATCGCATTTACCGCCGACCGCGACCTCATGCCCGACCCTGATTTCTACGCCCAATGCCTTGCCGACAGCTTTGCAGATCTGCTCGCGGCTACGAGGGCTCCGGCCGCGGAAAGGGCCACGCCGCGCAAGAAGGCCGAACCCGCGAAAGAAGCTGTTCCACCGAAAAATCCGGCACGGCGCGGCACCAAACCCGCAGCAGCGAGTTCCAAGCCCAAGACAGCTGCGCCTGCCCCCGCCACAGCAGGGGCGAAGCGCAAGAACCCACCGAAATCCGCACGGGCCGCAAAGCCGGTGCCTAATAGGGCAACCAAACCGTCATGACCTCTGCCGCAATCCACCGCGATTCCCGCCCCGCGAAGCCACCTAGCGGCCTGCTGACTCTGGCCGAAGGCGCGCGCGGGATGGCGGAACTCGCATCGTTCTTCGCCATGCGGCCGGCGATGTCGCTGCTGCCGCGCGGAGACGGGCATGGCGTTCTGGTGCTTCCCGGCTTCATGGCGTCCGACAGCTCGACCAGGCCGATGCGTTCGCTGCTCGCCGACCTTGGCTATGACGTCGCCGGCTGGGACCTTGGCCGCAACCTGCGGGTCGATAATGCCCGGATTGCGGCGATGAGCGCACGGTTGCGCGAGCTTCACGAGCGGAGCGGCGGCAAGGTTTCCATCGTCGGGTGGAGCCTGGGCGGCCTGTTTGCCCGCGAACTGGCCAAGCTACACCCGGAAATGGTCAGGCAGGTCATCTCGCTGGGCAGCCCGATCTCTCCCGACCGCAATCATTCGAATGCGCGGCATCTGTTTCACGCCATCAACGGCAAGACCCCCGAGCCGCAGCGCGAGGGCCGGTTCGTGGACACGGGCCACGCGCCCCCGGTACCCACCACGTCGATATACACCCGCACCGATGGCGTAGTGGCATGGCGCGGATCGCTTCAGCATCCCGAGCTTGCCGATCATTCGCGCACTGAGAACATCGAAGTGCATGCCAGCCATGTCGGCTTGGGGGTGAATCCTTCGGTGATGTTCGTGATCGCCGACCGGCTTGCCCAGCCGGAAGATAGCTGGCGCAAATTCGCGCCGCGCGGGCTTGCGAAAGTACTGTTTCCCGCGGTTCGCGCGCATTAGGGGCACACGCTCAGAACATCTTGCGCAGCTCGATCCGCACCACCCGGCCCTGCGGATCGAGGAACCCGGGCTGGTAGCGCAGCGGAACGAGGCCGTTGGCGTCGGTTACGCGCTGTTGCGCGTCGAACAGGTTGTTCACGCGCAGCGACACTCTCGTGTTCTCAAAGAACGGCACTGACTTAACCAAGCTCTTCTGCTGGCCAAGGTCCGCGAACAACCGCAAGTCGAACTTGGCCAACGGCGCGAAATCCAGGCGGGTAGAGCCCGGCAGGCCGCTGCCGTCGATATGCGTGCCGCCGGTGTAGTTGGCCGAGGCTCGCAGGCCGAAGCCGCGATAAAAGCCGCCGCCTTCCAGCTCGATCCCATGCCGGGCAACGCCGCCGCCGCTGATCGCGTCCCCATCGAGAAGATCGAGCAAGGGTCCGTTGTCGGCTATGCGGACCGACTGTTCGAAGCGGATCGTGTGATAGATCGAAACGTTCCAGCGTCCGCGGCCATCGCCGCCTCCGCCGAAACCTCTGCCCCCGCCGCCCATCCGCGGGCCGCCGCCGCCGCCGCCCGGACCGCCTGTGCCGGGCGCGCGGCGTGGGCCGTCACCGCCACCTCCGCCGCCGCGTCCGCCCATCCCGAACCGCCCCGACGTGGCATTGGGGTCAGCCTTGCCGAATGCGCCCGAAAGATTGAAGCCGTAACGTAGCCGCTCGCCCCGCTCTTCCTCGAAGGTAACCGGGCGCTGGTCGATGGCGATCAGCCGCCCGCTTGCATCGCGCGTCACGCGGCCGGGAAACGCCGCCTCGACCGCAGGGGTCAGCAGCGGGAAGGCGTTGGTCGTGTCATACGATCGGTTCCGAAAGTATTCGGCGACGAAATTGGACCCCTCAAGAAACGGCAACCGCCAGTTTACGCCGAGCTTCCAGTCGCGCTGCCGCTCCTTGACCAGCTGCGGATTGCCGCCGCTGGTGATCGTCGCGAGCACGGTTTCACCGCGCGCGAAATCGAAGACGGTCACGTTGGGCGTCGTCAGCACAGCTCCGCCGAGGTCCGACAGGCCCGGCGCCGCGTCCTTGCCGATGAAACTCGCCTGGAATGTGAGCCGCTCGGTCGGCGACCAGGTCAGGCCCGCCCCATACCCATAAAGCGTGCCGAAATCGGAGAGGTGATCGACGTCAGCGTTGAGGTTGAGAGACAGGTCACCGACTCCTGCCAACACATCCTCGCGCCGGCTCGTGAGCGGCAGATCCAGATTGAGGCCACCCGAAACCTCGCTTCGATGCAGGTTGATGTCGCTCCCCGCGCGGGTATTCGAACTGTTGATGGCGCGATAGTCAAAGCCTGCCTTTGCAGTCAGCGAGGCTTCTCCCGCAGGCATCCTGAACGGCCGACCGCTGAATGTTACCAGGCTTGTGCCGGTATCGGTCACGGTCTTGGCGCGATCGTCGGGCAATGTCGTGATCGAGCCCGTCGGAATAGCGCCCGTGGGCGACAGAAAACCAGCGGACACCAGCGCCTGGACAGCCGCTGCATCTGCGCGCCGATCGGTGCGCGAGACGCTGTCTACATGGCTGTAATCCGCGGTCACAGCCAGCCGCCAGCCGCTGATCTGCTTGCTGAGAGCTGCGCCGGCCTGAGCCGTCACCGTCTCGCCCTGACGCGTCAGGGGATTGGGATAAAGGTAGCTGCGGGCGACCGTCGTACCGTCAGGCGCTGCCAAAGTGACACCGTTGAGCCCGAACAGCGAGCGCGTGTAGTCCTTCGAGAGCGCGCCGTTCATGCTGAACGAGGTGCCTTGTCCCAGCGGACGCGCGAACGTGGCGTTGACCCCGATCGAATGCGTGTCCGGGATCAGGGTGCGGTACCGTGCCTCGGCGGGATCGCCGGTCACTATGGCTCCGGTTGGTGCGGGCTGGATGATCTTGCGTTCGGCTTCGGTCAGCGGACTTCCGTCAGCGATTGTGCCTGTCAGGTTGAGGCGCGACTGGCCGGATATCTTGACCAGCGACGTTTCGAGCTGCCCGGTCGAGAATCCGCCCGCTGTGGGAATGCCGTATTGCGCCTCAGCGGTGAGGCTGGCGAACTGGTCCTTCAGGATGAAATTCACCACGCGCTGATCGGGCGGATAGCCGAACTGGAGCGCGACTTCCTCGGGCAGAATTTCGACCTTGCGTATCGCCTCCGGCGGAAAGTTGCGAAGTTCTCGAAAGCCCGAGATACGCTGGCCGTTCAACAGCACCACCGCGCCGCCGCCGCCGCGACCGCGACCCGAGCCCGTCTGGGGCGCGAGCGCGCTCAGCAGGTCGGCAAGGCTACCCGCGCCATAGGAAGCGACCGCCTTTTCATCGAGCTCCTGAATTGGCGCCTTGTCGGTCTGGACCTGGCCCGCGACCCGGCTGGCGACGACCACGATCTCGCCCGGCTGGTCGCCCGGCACTTCGGTCGTCGTATCGGTCGGCGCAGGGACAACGGTGTTGGGATCACTTGATCCGGGAGTATCCGCCGTCGGCGGCACAGGCGTTGCGGCGTCCTGGGCAAAAGCCGGTGCTGCGGCCAATGCGGCAGCAATAGCGGCAAGCGAGGCCGCGGAGCGGGCTGTCATCAATTTCGGCCTTTCGTAATTTCCGGCAGCGCGGGCGCCGCCCGGTCCCCCGCCTTGTCCAGTTGAACTGGCAAGCGGCGGATGGCGCATCAAGGCGCAAAGCGTATCAAATTGTAGCCGGTTCCCGGCCCGACGGCAGCGGGCTTTCCTTTTGCGCCACGTGCAGCTATGGCGCGGCCCAGCCCGTTCGGGGCCCGAAATGGAAGCGAATTAACCGCCTATGGCGAAAGAAGAACTTCTCGAGATGCGCGGCACGGTCGTCGAACTGCTGCCAAACGCAATGTTCCGTGTCCGGCTCGAGAACGACCACGAGATCCTTGGCCACACTGCAGGCAAGATGCGCAAGAACCGCATTCGCGTTCTAGTCGGCGACGAAGTGCTCGTCGAACTCACGCCTTATGACCTGACCAAGGGCCGGATCACCTACCGCTTCATGCCGGGGCGCGGCGGCCCCGGCCAGTTCTGAAAAACACAGCCGATAGCGCTGGCGGCAGCGCCGCTCGCACTGCCGGCCTGATCCTCGCTTCGGCCAGTCCTCGCCGGGTCGAGCTCCTCGCCCGTCTTGGCATCGTGCCGCTGGCGATCGTCTCAACCGAAATCGACGAGAGCCCTCTTCGCGGCGAGCTTCCGCGCGTGCACGCGCTGCGTCTTGCCGCGGAGAAGGCTCGCGCCGCGGCTCCGCAGGCCGGTGACGCCCATGTCCTGGCCGGCGACACGGTGGTAGGCGTCGGTCGCAGGATCCTGCCGAAGGCGGAGGATGAGGCGACGGCACGCAAGTGCCTCGCGCTGTTGTCCGGGCGGCGGCATCGCGTGTTTTCCGGTGTCGCCCTGCAGGCCCCCGACGGTTCGCTTCGTACCGCATTGAGCGAGACCATCGTCCGCTTCAAGCCGCTCAGCCCTGGCGAGATCGACGGCTACATTGCCAGCGGCGAATGGCACGGCAAAGCTGGCGGATACGCGATCCAGGGCCGCGCCGAAGCGCTGGTCGCCTGGCTCGGCGGCAGCCATTCGGGGGTAATGGGCCTGCCCCTGTTCGAGACTCGCCGCCTGCTCCTTGCCGCCGGATTTTCGCTTGGCTGAATGGCTCTACGAATTCGGGATCGGTGAAGAACGCGCGATCCTTGTCGAGGAGGGCCGGATCTGCGCGGCCCGGATCGACTGGGGTGAAGCCCTGCGCGCGGGACTTGTCATCGAGGGCCAGCTTGTTGCGCGAAAGGGGAAGCGCGGCACGGTACGCCTGTCTGACGGGACCGAAGTACTCGTCGATCAGTTGCCGGGCGATACGACGCAAGGCGCGCGCCTCATCGTTCGGATCACCCGCGCACCGATTGCCGAACGCGGGCGCACCAAGCTTGCCCAGGCAAGGCCTGCTCTCGATTCAGAGCCAAGGCCCGCGCCAAGCCTGCTCGAAGCCTTGCGCGATGCCGGCGAAACCGTGCGTGAGCTTCGGATCACCGATCACGATTTTTCGGACGCGGGGTGGCACGAACTGCTCGAACAGGCGCTTTCGCAAACCGTCGATTTTCCAGGGGGCTTGCTGACGATCAGCCCCACCCCGGCCATGACGCTGATCGACGTGGACGGGGCGCTGCCCGGCCCCGCACTCGCGCTTGCGGCAATCCCGGCGATTGCGGATGCACTGCGCCGTTTCGACATCAGCGGTTCGGTGGGGATCGATTTTCCCACCCTCGCCGACAAGCGCGACCGCCAGGCAGCGGACGCCGCCCTGGCGGACGCGCTGGGCGACTGGCGGAGGGAGCGCACGGCGATGAACGGATTCGGCTTCGTCCAGCTAGTCTCGCGTCTTGAGCGCCCTTCGTTCATCCAGCGCATGGCTAGGCCCGCGCCGGCGGCCGTCCGGATGCTGCTGCGCCAGGCCGAACGCGTGACCGAACCGGGCGCGCTTCTCCTTACCGCCCATCCCGCGGTCCATGCTGCGATGAAGCGCGAATGGGAGGAGGAACTTGCGCGCCGCACGGGGCGGGAGATCCGCTGGTATGACGACGCAGGTCTTGCACTGACCGGCGGCTTCGCGCAGGCCATCGCTCCATGAGCACTGCTTCGATCCCAAAATGCCCGATGTGCGGCAAGCCCCGCTCCGCCGAACATGCTCCCTTCTGCTCGACCCGTTGCCGAGACCGCGATCTCGTCAAATGGCTGGACGACGGCTACGCAATCCCCGCAGAGCCAGTGCATCCGTTTGCCGACAGCGAACGCGACGACGCCGTCTGATCCGCGTCGGCAAAAGAGGCTGGACAGGATGAGGCCGCGCCGCCATAGGCGTCGCTCCTGTCGCTCGCCGGTCGTCAAAAGCCGTCGCAGCAGCGATGCCCGGGTAGCTCAGTTGGTAGAGCACATGACTGAAAATCATGGTGTCGGCGGTTCGACTCCGTCCCCGGGCACCACTTTTCGATAGTTTCGCGCTCGGCGTGATCACCTTCGCAGGCGGCTGCGCTCTGCATCCGACGCTAGGCAGCGTTTCTTTCACCAGCTAGGCTTCAGCTCCTGTGAATGGAGCCATCCATGCGCCTTATGCTTGCCGTGCCCCTATTGTTCGCCGCCGGAACCGCGTTTGCCGCCCAGCCCATCGCGGGGCGCTGGTTGACGGAAGACGGCACCGCAATCGTGGACATCGGTAACTGCGGCAAGGTCCTGTGCGGCAAGGTCGTGAAGCTGCTCGCCGGACCGCCAAAGGGGCCGCCGGTCGATTCAAAGAACCCCGACCCCCAGCTTCGCAATCGGCCTTTGCAGGGGCTTGTCGTGTTGCAAGGTTTCACCGACCAGGGCGCAGACTGGCGCGGCCGGATCTACAGTCCCAAGGAGGGAAAGACCTACAAGTCGATTGTCGGTCGCGAGAGCGACGGGCGACTGAAAGTCCAGGGCTGCATCTTGTTCGTCTGCAAGACCCAGCACTGGCGGCAAGCCCGCTAGTCGCGGGCGCCGATTTCCTCGCCCAGTTCGGGAATCTTGCCTGGTTGCCACGGCGGGTCCCCGGCAAAGCGGATTGGCGGCGCGATGTGATGCGACCCGTCAGCTTCCACCAGCAAGCCACGAGCCGCGACATGCGGCTCGTCCAGTGCCTCGCGAAAGTCGAGCACCGGGGCAAACGCCACGTCACGATCCGCAAACCATGCGACCCATTCGTCGCGTGTCCGGGTTGCGAAAGTCTCGCGCAGGAAAGCGATCAGCGGCACCTGGGCTAGCCCCGCCTCTCCTTCTGCCAAGGGGATGAGGTCCTCGCGGTTCAGCGCCTCGAGCAGGTTGCGGGCAAATTTCAGCTCACGACCGCCCAGAACCACGTGGCGTCCGTCTCTGGTTTCATAGACTTGATAGAAGCCCGCTCCGCCGAGCGACCGCTGGCTGTCCGAACGCGGCGCAGGCCCTCCGGCAATGGCCTCGCTGGCAGTGTGCGCGCACCACGGCAGCAGACTGTCGAACATGGCAATGTCGATATAGTCGCCCTCGCCCGTCTTCTCGCGCCCGATAAGCGCCATCAGGACGGCGGAGAGCGCGGTAAGGCCGGCCGCCATGTCCGACGAGGCGACGCCGGGCACCACGGGTGCGCCATCCGGCCCGTCGTTGACGCTGAGGAAGCCTGCCATCGCCTGCACCGCCATGTCGTGCGCGGGATGATGGGCAAGCTCGCCCTTTTGCCCGAAGGCCGAGATCGAGCAGTAGACGATCCGCGGATTGAGCGCGCGTACCGCGGCATAACCGAAGCCAAGGCGTTCCATCACGCCCGGGCGAAATCCTTCGACGAAAACATCGGCATTCCGGCACAAGTCGGCGAGGCGCGTTTTGCCCTCATCCGACTTGAGGTCGACCACGACGCTCGACTTTCCGCGATTGAGGTTCGCGAACCACACCGAATGGCCGGCCTCGAAAGGGCCCTGGCCGCGCACGGGATCGCCGGCGGGAGGCTCGATCTTGATTACCTCGGCGCCCTGATCGGCCATCATCACGGTCATCATCGGACCCGGGAGGAATTGCGTGCAATCCACCACCCTTATGCCGCTCAGCTTGCCCATGTCTGCGTCAGTCCCGGCGCTTTGGCCCTATGACGCCGCGTCATCGCCTGAAGGGGCCGGGACCACGTCGTCGAAGCGGGCATAGTTGATGGTGCGCTCGCCGTTGTCGGTCTGGCCGATAATGTCAACGAAGTGATGACCCCAGCGAATGTCCTCGGCCGCGTAGGCCCAACGCCCGTGAAGCGCCTGCCCCGTATGATTGTCGGTCCCGGTCAGGACCACCACGATCTCCGCATCCTTTGCCGCTCGGCCATCCGCCAGCCACGGATGAAGCGGACTGTCGGCGTCAATGGGGTGCATGACAGTCCACGTCAGCGCGAAGACGGGGTTGGAATCGCGCAGCAGCGCCAGATCGTTGAACCGCCGCATCCTGCCCCGTCCAACTTTCTGATCGCTCAGCAGCGAGACGCGGACCTGTGCTTCGTAGATCAGGTTGTGCCGCTGGTTCGCCGCCCGGAACATCAGCGTGGGGACCCCTTCCACCTCCTCGACGACCGCGACCTTGCTGAACAGGATTCGCGCAGTCGGCCTTGAGAAGCGCGCGAAGGCCACGCCGGTGACGAGAGCGAACATCATGATCCCGAGGGTGATCTCCACGACCACCAGGGTGTTAGCATAGGTGGTGACGGGAAACATGTTGCCGTACCCGATGGTCGCCACGGTCTGGACGCTGAAGAAGAAAAGGTCCCAGAACTGGCCAGCCTGGCGCGGGCCGTCGTGAACATCGACCGAACCCGGCTGCAGCGAGTAGAGCCAGGCGAAGAAGAGGTTGAAGCCAAGAAAAGTCGCGACGAACAGCGCGGAAAGACGTGCCCACGACGCCCGCAGGAACTGGTGGTAGACGTCGGCCAAGCCACCCCCGCTCATGCCGATCGGACGAACGCGGAGCTCGCGATCAGTCTTCAGAGCGCCAGAGAGCAGCTTTCCCTGGGTTCGCGAGGTGCGGCCAAACATCAGTCCCTAGTAGCTCCGGCGTGCGGACGTCCCAAGCGGCAAATCATCGGGATAGAACGCAAAAAGGGGTGGAGGGCCTGTCGGCCGCCCACCCCTTCGAGCCACTAAGGGGAGCGCTCAGAAAGCCTGGCTGACCGCCACCTTTAAGGTCCGGCCCAGCGGATTGCCGGTGAACGGATCGTAGTTGTAGTCGAGACGCGCGAACGGCGGATCCTTGTCGAACACGTTCTGCGCCGAGAGGGCGATTGTTGTGCCCGTATCCAGCGCCAGGCGGTAGGTCACGTCGACGGTCGAGAACGAGCCGATCTTCTTGCCGGTTGTGACCGCCGCACCGGCGAGCGCGCCGGTGTTCGGGCCGAAGACCGCCGCGCCGCGCTGATCGGTGTAACCATCGATATAATTGTATTGCACGCGCAGGGAGTGCGGGCCGAAATCGCCCTGGGCGTAAGCGTTGCCCTTCCACTGCGGCAGCGGGTAGGCGGTCGTCTGATAGTTGAGCAGGCCAACCGCATCGAACGCCGGCTGGACCACGATGCCTTCGACCGTAACCGCGTCGGTCTTGTATTCGATGATGTATGTGCCGGAGAAGCCCAGCGTCACCTTCCCGTTGTCGCCGAACTCGTTTTCGAAGCTCGCCTGGAAGTCGACACCGGAAGTCGACACGTCGGCGGAGTTCACTGCCTGCGTACGCAGGCGCTGAACGTTGCCGATGCCGCAACCCGCGCCGGTGAAGGTGAAGCGGGCCTGCAGCGCGGCGTAGGCCGAATTGCCGCAGTTGGCGCTGCCGGTGGCGCCGAACATTGCGTTTACGATACCCGCGACCGGCTCGCCTTCGATCGGGCCGTTGAAGTCGTAGCGGAAATAATCGACGCTGGCCTTGAACGGACCGGTCTCGACTATCACGCCGCCGCTATAGGTGTTGGCGCTTTCCGGGGCGAGGTTCGGGTTTCCGTTGATGTCGATCGCGCGGAACGACGTGCCGATAACCTGCAGCGAGGTCAGGTTGCCCTTGAGCTGCTGGGCCGGCGGCCCGCGGAAGGTGGAGCCCGCACCGCCGCGAATGGCGAGCCAGTCGGTCAGCTGGATCTTGATGCGGGCCTGCGGATCGAAGGTCGAACCCACGTTGCCGCCGTAATCCTCATAGCGGGCGGACAGCTGTGCCTGGATCGCATCCGTGATCGGAAGCTGAAGCTCGGCGAACACGGCGTAGACATCGCTTTTGGCAAAGGCGTTGAAGTTCGTGCCGAGGAACCCCTGTGCGCCTGTCTGCGGGCTGCAGACCGCCGCCGGGTTCAGCGGGGTGCCGGGGCACGGGTAGTCGCGCAGGTTGCCGACGCCGCCGTAGATGCGCGAATACTTGTTGGTGCGATACTGCCCGCCAAGCGCGAAACCGACTGCACCGCCGGGAAGGTTGATCCCCGTCTCGCCCGAAAGCACCGCGTCGGCGACCCACTGGCTGGTGTTGGCCTGCGTGCTCGAATCGACGAAGAACTGGTCAATCGTGGCAAGGTCGTTGATCAGCCCGGCACCCGGAGTGAGCGACAGCCCATTGGTGCTGCGCGATCCCGCATAGGCAGGGTTGGTCGCGCCGGTGACGGCATTCATCTGAACCGCGGTCGAAAACGGGTTGAAATAAGTACAACCGTTAGTCCCGGCGAGCGCTGCAAGCTGCGCAGCGCTGAGCCCAACGCGCGACGCCGTCGATGCGTACGGGCAGCTTGGCCCGCCGAAGCCGGCCAGCGCGTTCTGCAGCAAGTCGCCGAAGGTGTCGGTGCCTTCGAAATACCGGTCGTACTCACTGTAGGTCAGGCTGGAAGTGACATTCAGGTTGTCGTTCAGCTCGAAGTCCAGTTCCGCCGAAACCAGGAACTCGTCAGACTTGCGCGGCGAATGGGCCGAGCCGCGGCCACCGTACAGCGGGTTTCCGCCGAGGAGGAACGGCCTGAACAGAACCGGGAACGCGATGGCCGAATTGAGCACGCCGTTCGTCGTCGCACAGGTCGATGCTGCGCCGAACGTGGCGCAGTAATCGCGCAGGGCCGGGGTGTAGCCCGGGATGACGAACAGGCCAGCTCCGCCGAATGCCGAGTTTGCCGAAGGCGGCAAGGTCGGCAGGTAGCTGGGCGAGGTGGTGATCCGCGTCTTCGAATGGCCCCACAGGCCGTTGAGGCGCAGCTTGACCCGGTCGCTCAGGTCGAACTGGGTATCTGCGAAGATCTGGAAGCGGTCTTCAGGCTCGACCAGATTGTCGAACTGCGCGAAGTTGACGAAACAGCGATCGGTCGTTGATCCCGGCAGGCTGCGAAATCCGCCGAGAGGGGTACAGCCCTGATCGGAGGTGAAGATCGCCGGATTGCCGACGCCGGCACCGTTGAAATCGAAGTTGCCAGGGTTACCGCCGCCGGTGAATCCGCCCTGCGGATTGGTGGCGTAAGGCTGAATGGTGAAATCGCGGTCGGTCGTCTGCAGTTCGGAGCGGTGCTGATAACCGGCCGAAACGAAGAAGCGGAAGTTGTCTTCGGAGTGCCCGAAGCTGAGCGCGCCGCCGTAGTCGCCCTTCGACCCCTTGATGTAGCGATAGTCGCCCGAAGCGAGGAAGCCCTGCTGGTCGGTCTTGGTAATGAAGTTCACGACACCCGCGATCGCGTCCGAGCCGTAGGTCGCCGCTGCGCCGTCCTTCAGCACCTCGATCCGACCGATCGCGGCCGATGGGATCAGGTTGACGTCGACGATGGGAATGCCGCTGCCGCCCGACTGGACGATCCGCTTGCCGTTCAGCAGCACCAGCGTTCGCTGCGGGCCAAGGCCGCGCAGGTTGATCGAGGCCACACCCTCGTTGCCCTGCGAACGGGCATCGAACTGGTTGGCATCTCCGATCACGCCGTTCGAAGTCGGCAGGTTCTTGATCAGCTCAAGCGCGGATGGGCTGCCCTGCTTGGCAAGCTCGTCGGCCGAAATGACGTCGACAGGAGCCGGCGCGTCTTCGCTCGATCCACGGATCAGCGAGCCGGTGACAACGATTTCCTTGGCCGGGACCGCTTCGTCGGCGGACTGCGCCGCAACGGGATCGCCGCCGACCTGGGCCATGGCCCCGGCGGACCACAGCGAACAAATGGCAAAGGCGGTGAACGAGCTGGCGGTGCGCAGCGCAATTTTCGACATCGATGTCTCTCCCCAGGCGACGACCTCGTGGGCCGGCGCTCTTATTGCGTGACGGGAAAAGAATGGCGGTGATGCCGCAAGTTCCTCCCCCGTGATCGCCCGGCCCCGTTCGTGCGGGTAACCGTCGCGACCCGCCTATTTGAAGAGATAGGAAAAAACAGTCAACGCTGATTGTTGAGGTCCAATGGACCGCTCCGGAAAGTGTTGCCCGAAGGCTTCAGTCGTTCTGCGAGGTAGGATCCTTGCCGACGGAGCCCTGCCGCTTCAGCGGGCGCGGCAGGTCGTGGACGACATCCTTGAACGCGGGTTCCTCGAGGAAGCGCATGATCAGGCGCTTGTACCAGACCAGCAATTCGAAGGCATCGTCGATGCCCGTGTCGTTCTCGTCCCAGTAGAGCTGATCGACCATCAGCCCGCGCATCGCCGCCACGTGGAGCCGGGCCATGGCTCTCACCGCCCGGGTGTTGGAATATCCCAGGTCCTCGGCGACGACGCTGGGGCCGTCCAGCAACTTCTGGTTGTAGCCGCGCATCAGCAACGCGAACGGGCCGTGAATTTCGGGATCGCTGCGCGCGCCGAGCATGATCTCGGTAAGCGCCACCGCCTCGGGCTGGCGCATCGTGTTCCACATGGCGTCGGTGATCGCAAAGAACCGCTCGCGCCCCCGGTCCACCGTGCTGAGCACTTCACGACGGTCGCGCTCCTGCTCGTCGAGAATGTGTTCGGCCGTCGCCAAGAGAAGGTCGGCACGAGTCTTGAAGTGGTGGAGCATGGCCCCGCGGCTGACGCGGGCACGGCGCACCACCTCGATCGTGGTGGTGGCGGTATAGCCCAGCGAATTGAGCGTCGCGATCGTGGCGCAAACAAGCTTGCGCCGCGTCGCGGCGCTGCGCTCGGCCTGCAGGCGCGACGGCGCGGACGCTGCGCGCGGCTTCAGATCGACTTTCGCTGGGGAGGCTGCCATCGCGGCGCATAGGTATCACAACCCCGGTTCGTGTCCAGCAGCCTTGCCGCGACAGCGACGGCGGCAGGCATGCGCAAGGCAGCTTGATTGCCTTTCGCGGGCGGTTGACCTATAGGATGGGCCAAACGCCCCGGCCCTTCGATGCCATCAACTTGCCGCCTCGCGCGGCAGGCCGCATCGGTGCCGGGGCTCGTCGTTTTGCGCCGGGCGGCCCGCCGCCGGGACCTGTCCAGGGAATTGCAATGTCTCGTCGCCGCCAGATTTACGAAGGCAAGGCCAAGATCCTCTATGAAGGGCCGGAGCCCGGCACGATCATCCAGTACTTCAAGGACGACGCCACCGCCTTCAACGCGCAGAAGCGCGGGACCATCAATGGCAAGGGCGTGATCAACAACCGCATCAGCGAGTATGTCTTCACCCGCCTTTCGCACATCGGCATCCCGACCCACTTCATCCGCCGGCTCAACATGCGCGAGCAGCTCGTCCGCCAGGTCGAGATCATCCCGATCGAGGTCGTCCTGCGCAATGTCGCCGCGGGCTCGCTGTCCAAGCGTCTCGGCATCGAGGAAGGCGAACCGCTCCCGCACACTCTGATCGAATACTATTACAAGGACGATGCGCTGGGCGATCCGATGGTCGGCGAAGAGCACATCGCGTGCTTCGGCTGGGCTTCGAACGAGGAGATGCAGGACATCTCCGCCATGGCGATCCGGATCAACGATTTCCTGTGCGGGATGTTCGCGACGATCAACATCCGCCTTGTGGACTTCAAGCTCGAATTCGGCCGTATCTGGGACGGGGACTACAGTCGCGTCATCCTGGCCGACGAGATCAGCCCCGACGGATGCCGCCTGTGGGACATGACCACCGGCGAGAAACTGGACAAGGACCGCTTCCGCCGCGATCTCGGCGGGGAAGAAGCCGCCTACCAGGAAGTCGCGCGCCGGCTCGGGCTGCTCCAGGACGACGGCGGACCCAGTGAAGTCTTCGACCTGTCGCACCATCGCAAATTGCGCGGGAAGAAGTAGGCCCGCTCACAGTCCCGGCACCGATGCGCTTCGCCCGACTGCTTCCTTTCGCCGCGCTGCTGCTCGCGGCATGCTCGGCGCAGCCCCGGCACCTGGCATCGGCACCCGCCGCCCCCGCGCCCACCTGGGCATTCGAGAAGGCCGATCTTCCGGTCGATCCGGCGTTCCGCTTCGGCGTGCTGCCAAACGGTATGCGCTACATTATCCGCCAGAACGCCACGCCCAAGGGCACGGCGCTCGTGCGGATGGATATCCAGGCAGGCTCGCTCGACGAGCGTGACGATGAACGCGGCTACGCCCATTTCATCGAGCATATGGCGTTCAACGGGTCGACCAACGTCAAGGAGGGCGAGATGGTTGCCCTGCTCGAGCGCAATGGCCTGGCATTTGGCGCCGATACCAATGCTTCCACCGGCTTCGAGCAGACGCAGTACAAGCTCGACCTTCCGCGCAACGACCCGGCGCTGCTCGATATCGCGCTGATGCTCATGCGCGAGACGGCCAGCGAGCTCACCTTCGATCCGGCCGCCGTGCAGCGCGAGCGCGGCGTGGTGATGTCGGAACTGCGTGACAGCCTGAGCTTCGCGCGGCGCAATCTCGAAGACCAGATCGCGTTTCTCTATCCCGGCGCGCTCTATCCGCAACGACTGCCGATCGGTGTGCCGGAAACGCTCAATGCCGCAACGGCGGAACGGCTCCGCGCGGTCTGGGCACGTGAATACACGCCGCGCGACACGACGCTGGTCGTCGTGGGGGACTTCGACCCCGCGTTGGTGGAACGCAAGATCGTCGAACGGTTTGCCGGCTGGCAAGCCGCGCCGGTGAACCCGCGCCCTGACGAAGGTACCGTCGATCCCAAGCGCAAGGGCCTGACCGACATCTTCATCGACCCCGCCGTTTCCGAACGGGTCGCCGTTTCACGGCACGGCCCCTGGCTGGATGAGCCCGACAGCATCGCGAACCGCCGCACCGCGCTCCTGCGCGAGATCGGCTACGGCATCATCAACCGCCGTCTGCAGCGGCTTTCCCGGCAGGCATCGCCACCGTTCCGCGCTGCGGGCTTCGGTACTTCCGAGGTTTTCAAGATCGGCCGCACCACGAACCTCATCGTCGACACCGTCGATGGCGGCTGGAAGCCCGGGATAGAGGCTGCCGCCAAGGAATACAGCCGCGCGCTTGCCACCGGCTTCACGCAGGCAGAGATTGACGAGCAGGTCGCCAACATCCGCACCTCCGCCCAGAATCTTGCCGCAGCGTCCGCCACGCGCAGCAATGCCGCGCTGACCGCCGGGGCTCTCGCGCTCGTCGACGACGAGCAAGTGCCGACCACGCCGGAAAGTTCGCTCGCGCGGTTCGAAGCCTTCGCCCCCTCCATCACGCCGGCTGCCGTGATGGCAGCGCTTCGCACCGAGGCCATTGTCCTCAAGGATCCGCTCATCCGGTTCCAGGGCCGCACCCCGCCCGCCGGCGGAGCGGCCGCGATCCGCGCGGCGTGGGACAAGTCGGCGCGGATGAAGGCTAACGTGCAGGCGGGCGGCGAGAGCGCGGCCTTCGCGTACACCGACTTCGGCGCACCCGGCACCGTGGTTTACGACGCACGCGAACCGCTGCTCGGCATTCGGACGATCCGCTTCGCCAACAACGTCATGCTCAATCTGAAGCGCACCGAGATCGAGCGCGACCGCGTTCGCGTGAACCTGGCGGTCGACGGGGGCGAAATGCTCGATACCCGAGCCAATCCCCACGCGACTGAGATGACCGGGTTCCTGACGGCGGGGGGCTTGGGCAAGCACAGCCAGGACGACCTGCAATCCATTCTTGCCGGCAGAACGGTCGGCGGGGGCCTGTCCGCGTCCGGGGACACCTTTTCAACGGCCGCCGTCACCACGCCACGCGACCTGCAACTCGAACTGCAGCTGCTCGCCGCCTATCTCACCGATCCTGGCTATCGGCCGGAGGGCGAGGAGCAGTTCAAGCTCAACATCGCGAACTTCTTCGCCCAGTCGAAGGCGACGCCAGGCAGCGCGCTGGCGACGGCACAGGGCGCCATTCTCTCCGCTGGCGATCCGCGCTTCTCGCTCGGCAACCCGGCAGACTACCAGGGACTGTCCTTCGCCCAACTCCGCAACGATATTGGCGACCGGCTCAATCGTGGTGCGATAGAAATCGGCATCGTCGGCGATATCGACGAGGAGCAGGCGATCGCTCTCGTCGCAAAGACTTTCGGCGCCCTGCCCGAACGCGAGGCCAAGTTCGGGGCATGGCCGCAATCGCGCGAGCGCACGTTTACTACGCAGCGAGGATTGACCGTCGTCCGCCACAGCGGCGACCCCAGCCAGTCGATCGTCCGCGTCGTCTGGCCCACCCGTGACGACAGCGACGCGCTCGAAACGGCGAAGCTCGAACTGCTCGAGAAAGTCACCGCCATCGAGCTTCTCGACGGGATCCGTGAGAGACTGGGCAAGAGTTACTCGCCTGGCGCTTCCGCCTCGAACAGCAGGGTTTACAAGGGCTACGGCACATTCACCCTGACCGCGTCAGTCAATGCCGCTGATGTTCCGGAAACGCGAAGCGCGATCGACGCGATAGTGGCCGATCTGCGCCGAGCTCCGGTTGCCGACGATGTTCTGCAGCGCGCGCGCGCTCCCATGATCGACGCGCTGGACAACGCACTCAAATCAAACGCGGGATGGATGTCGCTGGTCGACCGCGCACAGACTGAAAGCGACCGGATCGAACGCTACCAGCAAGCCCGCGGGCGGCTGCTGTCACTGACGGCAGCCGATGTGCAAGCCACGGCGCAGCGCTATCTCCTGGCGGGCAAGGAGGTCACGATCGTTGTCCTGCCCAACGGTGCTACCACCCCGCAAGCAGCGCGATAGCGCCGGTTCCGAAGGCGCTTTAGCGGCGCTTCTTCTTGTTGGCCTTCCGCTCGGCGTAACGGCGGTCCCGCTCGGCCTTCTTGATGGCGGCAATTTCCTCTTCGGTGGGCATCGCGGCCAGCGCCGCGGCCTCGGCCGCTTCCTTCTCTGCCTTGGCGGCAGCAATCGCCGCTGCCTTGGCCTCGCGCTTTTCGCGCGCCGCAGTTTCCTTGCGCTCGGCCGCCAGACGCTTTTCCTCGACCACCGCCGGATCGACGGGGGGGCGCGACTTGAGCTTGGCCAATGCCTTTTCACGTGCTGCTGCCGCGGCGGCTTGCCGGTCGGCCAGTGTCGGGGCCTTATACGATGCCATGTGTGTCGAGTTCTCCGTTGTTCGCGACGCCCATAGCAGCAATCGCCGGAAAGTCGCGTGTTATGCGCGCGAGACCTGCGCGGGCGGATCATGCTCCGGCTCCAGCAGGTGCATGACGGGACGGCGGAAGACTATCAGCATCACCAGCGCCCCGAGGGCGATGCCCGCATCCATCAGCCAGTAGAGGGGTGCACCCAACGGTTCGTAAAACCGGCCCAGCCAGCCAAGCAGGAAATAGGACAGCATTGAGGTGGCCTTCAACATCGCCATCATCATCGCGTTCACCGAGGGCGGAGAATCCCGAGATACCAGCGACTGGATCGGCGGCTCGGTCCAGCCATAGGCAAGGTCGAGGACCAGGAAGAAGGCGATCCACAAGAGCACCGGAACGAGCGGCAACAGCGCACTTGCGGCGGCCAGCACGAAGGCGGCGGCGACCCCGAAGTAGCCGATCGCGACCTTGGCGAAGTCGCTCGGTTCTCGCCCGCGCGTTGCCAGGGCGATCCAGATGCGGTTGGCGACGACCACCCCCAGAATGGTCAGCACGCCGTCGACTATCCCGATCCAGGTCACCGGCACTTCCCAGCCCAGCACCACACGGTCGACCGCCGTATCGGCCCACACGAACATGATGCCGTAGGCTTGGAGCGCCGCCGCTCCGTAAAGCGTATAGGGTATCAAGAGGAACAGGATCGCCAGCACCCGGCGGCGCTCAGAATGGCCAAGCTTTTCCCGCTCCTCCCGCTGGGTGATCCGGTCGGGCGGCAAATGGCGGCGGCCGGCAAGGTAGGTAACCAGCCCGATGAGCATGCCGAAACCGGCAACGTTGAAGCCATAATGCCAACCGACCTTTTCGCCGATCGTGCCGATCGCAAGCGGCGCGGCAAGCGCGCCGATGTTCAGTGTGATCAGGTAGACCCCGAAAGCCCGGGTGCGGCGATGATCGTCGGGCGCGTAAAGCAGGCCGACCTGTGCCGCCATGTTGCCGATCACCCCGCCCGCGCCGAGCACGATGCAACTCAGCGCGACGAGGAAGAAATGCTCCGACGCCATCAGGATATGGCCCGCAGCCATCAGCACGCATCCTGCCGCGACCGTTCGGGTCTTGCCGAGCACCCTGTCGCCCAGCCACGCGCCCAGCAGCGGCGTGCCGTAAAGGAGGCCGGAATAAATCCCGAAGGTCTGCGAGGCAAAGGCGATGTCGCTCATCGGCCCGAACAGCGAAGCCAGGAATGCCCGGAATTGCCCGAGGCCGAGGACGTTGCGGGCATGCTCGGGCAGCAGGAGGTACTTGGTCATGTAGAGCATGAGCAGCGCCTGCATCCCGTAAAACGAGAAGCGCTCCCACATTTCGGTCGTGGCGAGGACGGTCAGTCCCCGGGGATGGCCGAACAGGTCGCTGCGCACTTGCCGGGTTGCCATCGCGTTCCTCGCCGGGCGACGCTGCCCGGAATAACGCACGGCTAAACCACACGGCGCGCGGGACAAAGCGCTATCGCGGGGTGGAAGCGGCAGGCGCACGCTTGCCGCGAATCGGCCTTCGCTGCATAGGCACCTCCAAGCTCGTCTCTCCGCGCGCGAAAGGTTCTGCTGCCCATGAAAGTCCGCGTTGCCGTTTCGCTCAAGCCCGGGGTGCTCGACCCGCAGGGTCGCGCCATCCACCACGCCCTAGAGGGCTTGGGTTTCAGCGGGGTTCGCGACGTGCGTGCCGGCCGCCTGATCGAACTCGACGTGGCGGACGAAACGCCCGACTCCGCGATCGAGGAGATGTGCCGCAAGCTGCTCGCCAACCAGGTGATCGAGAACTACCGCATTGAAAAGGTCGCCGGCTGATGTCCCTGCGCAGCGCGGTCGTCACCTTTCCCGGCTCCAACTGCGACCGGGACATGGCCGTCGCCATCGAGCAGGTCACGGGTACGGCGCCGCTGCACGTATGGCACGGCGACGCCGAGCTGCCCGAAGGTCTGGATTTCATCGCCCTGCCGGGCGGCTTTTCCTATGGCGATTACCTTCGCTCGGGAGCGATGGCCGCGCGTTCGCCCATAATGCAGGCGGTCGTCGCCGCCGCCAATCGCGGAGTTGCAGTGCTCGGGGTCTGCAACGGCTTCCAGGTCCTGACCGAAGCGGGTCTGCTGCCCGGCGCGTTGATGCGCAATGCGGGCATCCGCTTCGTCTGCCGCGAAGTGCAGTTGACGGTCGAGAACAGCCAGTCGCTGTTCACGCGGTGCTATGCGGCAGGGCAGCAGATTCGCATTCCCGTGGCGCATCACGACGGCAATTTCTTCGCCGACGACGCGACGCTCGATCGGATCGAGGGCGAAGGCCGGGTGGCATTTCGCTATGCCGAACCCGTGAACGGGTCCGCCCGGAACATCGCCGGGATCCTGAACGCGAGCGGGAACGTGCTCGGAATGATGCCGCATCCCGAACGGATGATCGAGGCCGCACAGGGCGGCACCGACGGGCGCGCACTTTTCGAAGGGGTACTCGGCGCGCTCGTCAGCGCCTGAGCGAGCTTCGGCTTACGCCGCCGCGCCCTGGCGCTGGAATGAGGGCCGCGTGAACAGGCCACGTGCTTCGACGAAGCCCATCGGTCGCCCGAAGTAGTAGCCCTGAATCTTCTTGCAGCCCAGCTTGCGGATCATCTCCAGCTCGGCTTCGGTTTCCACCCCTTCGGCCGTCGTGGACATGTCGAGACTGTCCGCCATCGCAACCACCGCGCGGATGATCGCGAGGCTTTCGGCCGCGTTCTTGGCGGCGCCTTGCACGAAGCTGCGATCGACCTTGATCGTGGTGAAGCGCATTTTGCGCAAGTACCCCAGGGAGGAATAGCCGGTCCCGAAATCGTCGAGCGCGACCCCGCAGCCCAGCGCCATGATCTGCTCGAGAGTCGCTTGCGCAGCCGTCCCGTCGCGCACGAAAATGCTTTCGGTCACTTCGATCTCGAGCCGGTTTGCGGGCAGACCGCTGGTCGACAGCGCGCCGACGACGCTTGCCGCAAAGTTGGGGTCGAGAAGCTGCTCGCCCGAAACGTTGACGGCCACCTTGACGTGCGAAGGCCAATTCATCGCCTCGCGGCAGGACTCGCGCAGTATCCACTCGCCGATGGGCACGATGAGCCGCGTATCCTCGGCCAGGGGGATGAACTTCGCGGGGCTGACGAAGCCGTGCTCCGCGCTGTTCCAGCGCAACAGGGCCTCGAAGCTGACTATCGCCTCGCTCGTCGCATCGACGACGGGCTGGTAGGCGATCGTGAATTCGTTGCGCTCGAGCGCGCGGCGTAGCGAGAATTCGAGCTGGCGGCGCTCCTCGGCATGGGCGTGGAGCGAAGGCTCGTATGTGAAGTGCCTGCCGCCGCCCTCGTCCTTGGACCGATAGAGCGCAAGGTCGGCGTTTCGCATCAGCGTCTCGACCGTGGCCCCGTCACGCGGACCCATCGCCGAACCGACGCTGGCACCCACATAAAGAGTGTGATGATCGACCTCGTACGGGGCCGAAAGCACGTCGATGACCTGCTGCGCGATGGCGGAGACGCGACTCACATCGGAGGCGTCGCGGATAACGACGGCGAACTCGTCACCGCCTAGGCGGCCGCACAGCTCGTTATCGCTCACCACGCTCTTCAATCGCTCGGAGACCCGCGCAAGCAGCTTGTCGCCAACGAGGTGGCCCAGCGTATCGTTGACCGCCTTGAACCGGTCCAGGTCGATCATCAGAAAGGCGCAGCGCGTGCGCCACTGGTCGGCATAGCGCATCGCCTCGCCCAGCGTCTCGGTCAGGAGAAGGCGATTGGGAAGGCCAGTCAGGGTATCGTACCGGGCCAGATAGGCGATCTTTGCCGACGATTCGCATTGTTCGGTCACGTCAGACCCGACCCCGCGAAAGCCGTCGAAGACGCCGTTTTCATCGAGCTTTGGCGTCCCGGAAAGCTCCCACCACAGGTTTCGCTCGCCGATGGTAACCCGCACCAGCAGGTTGGAAAAGCTTTCGCGACGCTTCAGTCGCTCGGCCAAGTCATGAAGGCTGGTGTGGAAGTGCCCAGACTCCCATGCCGATCCGGCAATTAGCTGGATGAACGGCTTGCCGCCGATATCCTCAGGGTCGAGGCCGAGTGCGAAGGCGAAACGGGGGCTTACGCTGCGAACGCGGCGCGACGTGTCGATCTGCCACAGCCAGTCGGCCTCACCCTCCTCGAATTCGCGCAGCAACAGCGAGACGACCTCGCTTTTTTCCGCGATGCCCGCCTCGGCAACACGGGCCGACAGGAACGTGCGGGCAGCTTCGATGGTGCCGACGGTGATGATCGTCAGGAACACTGCCACGACCGCGGCGATCTGATAGTCTCCGGTCCAGATGAAGCTGCCGATCATCGCCCCGCCGACGATATAGCCAAACACGATCGTGCCGAGCGGAACCGCGTTAAGCGCCATCGCAGAACCGGTGATCAGCATCGCCAGCACTGTCCACAGGATCATGCGGTCAACCGCGGTGCCCTGATAAGCGAAGCCGAAGACCGGCGCGGTCCAGACGAGTGCCGTCAGCGCGGCGCTGATCGCCTGGCTGTTGATCTCTTGGCGCGTCATGCGTCGCCGGTCGGCGTCGCCCATGCTGCGGTCGAATTTTGCGCCGTAATAGAGCGCCCCGGCCAGCGCCGCCGCCCAGCCCATCAGGACGAAAATGTTCACGATGTGGAGGTAGGTCTGGATGACCAGCAGCGCGGCCAACGCGTGAGTCAGCAGGCGCGAGACGGTAATCTTTGCGAGGTTGGAATACTGCAGCCCTCGCAGCCGGCCCCAGTCGCCGTCCTGAGGACTCGACAGACCCAGGACCGCCATGGTCGGAAGTGCACGCGGAAGGGCGGAAGCTGGATCGTTCGGTTTCACCCCGCGGACATATCCGGGGAAAGGTTATCGCACCGTAAAGCTGGGCCGATTAAAGCTGTGGACAGATGGCCTTGCGCTCAGGGCAACTGCTTGAGTTCCAGCAAGAAACGCGTGCCGTCGGCTCCGCTCCTGATCTCGAGCGAGGCGCCGGCCATCTCGGCCAGGGCCTGAAGCAATTTATGTCCCTTTCCAGTCGCCGCCCCGCCGGGGTGAAGCCCCCGGCCATCGTCGGCGATCACGAGCGAAGCACTGCCGTGCCCAAGCCGGGTCAACGAGACCCGGATCGTGCCGCTGCCGCGTTCACGGAAGGCATGCTTGACCGCATTGGTCACCAGCTCGTTCACCAGCAGCGCGAGGGCGGCCGCCCGGTCGCGGCTGATGAGGCACGACTCCGCTTCGACTTCAAGGCGGATGTCCCGATCGAGGCCGAGTGCCCCACGCAGCGAAGCGCAAAGGCGGTTGAGCAGGACCTCGGCATCGACCACCGTGATGCTGCCCGGTTCGTAGCGCAGGCTTTCATAGGCGTCGGAAATGCTTTGAAGCCTCGCCGCCGCGCGCGTCAGCACTTCCTTGACCTCGTCGTTCGTCGTCTCGCGAACCTGCAGCGCAAGCAAGCCTGACAGCATCGCGAGATTGTTCTTCAGGCGGTGGTCCACCTCTTCGAGAAGCATGTCTCGTTCCGCGATCCGCATTTCGCGTTCGGCCAGAAGATCAAAGGCTTGCCGTCGCGCCGCGTCGGTGATTAGCACTATCAGGAAGCCGACAATCCCGTTGACGATCGTCCGTGGAAAGTTGTTTGGATCGGCAAATGTCAGCCACCGGCCGGGAACCATGAACCCGCTGGCCACGACGGCCGTCATCGTAAGCCACGCGATCAGCCCCGCGCGCAGTCGGCCGGTCAGCGTCGCGAGCAGTATCCACGGATAGATGACCGCAAAGGGAGCGGTGCCCCGGACCCATAAATCAACGAACCCGCGGCTGGCGAGGAAGCCCAGAAGCGCGGCCAAGGCCACGGCAACCTGCACCGCAAGGGCACTGCCGCCCTTGCGCTCTCCGACAAGGTCGAGGCGCGCGAGACGCATCGCGCGCGCAGATCGATTTTCGGGCACCCACCGCTCCCCAGCGTTCCTGGAGGGGGGACTTACCTGACTTGGACGAACGAGGACAACAACATCTGCGCTATTCGACCGTCACGCTTTTCGCCAGGTTGCGCGGCTGATCCACGTCGGTCCCCTTGGCGACGGCAACGTGATAGGCGATCAGCTGGACCGGAACCGCGTAGACGAGCGGCGCGATGAGCGGGTGGACGCGGGGCATCTCGATCGTCGCCATGCACCCCTCGCCCGCCTCTGCGATCCCTTCCGCATCGGACACGAGCACGATCTTGCCGCCGCGTGCACGCACCTCCTGCATGTTGCTGACGGTCTTTTCGAAAAGCGGGCCGGACGGCGCGAGCACGATGACCGGGACGGCTTCGTCGATGAGAGCGATAGGGCCGTGCTTCATCTCGCCGCTAGCATAGCCTTCGGCGTGGATATAGCTAATTTCCTTTAGTTTAAGCGCGCCTTCCAGCGCCAGCGGATAGTCGGGACCACGCCCGAGATAAAGCACGTCGCGCGCCGGCGCGATCAGGTGCGCCATCGCCGCAATATCGGCGTCATGGGCCAGCGCGGCGTTGAGCGCGGCAGGCGCCTCGGCAAGATGGGCCACGACGTCGCGCTCCTCGGCCCGGTCGAACCGGCCGCGTCGCACCGCCATGTGCGCGGCCAGCGCCGCCAGAACCGCAAGCTGACAGGTAAACGCCTTAGTCGAAGCCACGCCGATCTCGGGCCCGGCATGCGTCGGCAAACGAAGATCGGCCTCCCGCGCCATCGAACTTGTCGGAACATTGACGAGAACGGCAACGGTTTGTCCCGCGGCCTTGCAGTGGCGCAATGCGGCAAGGGTATCGGCGGTTTCGCCCGACTGCGAGATGAAGAGCGCAAGCCCCCCCGGCTCGAGGACCGGATCGCGATAGCGGAACTCCGAAGCGAAATCGATGTCGACCGGCAGGCGGGCGAAAGTCTCGAGCCAATACTTGGCGACCATCCCGGCGTAATAGCTGGTTCCGCAGGCCACGATCGTCACGCGGCGGATTGCCGACAGGTCGAAGTCGATCTGCGGCAGCGCAACGCTCTGGTCGATCTGGCGCAGGTAGGAGTTGAGCGTCTGGGCGACCACGGTGGGCTGCTCGAAGATCTCCTTCTGCATGAAATGACGGAAATTGCCCTTCTCGATGGTCGCCGCCGTCGCTCCGGAAAGGGTGACCTCGCGCGTTACGGGTTGGCCCGCCGCATCGTAGATCTGGGCCCCCTCGCGCCGAATGACGACCCAGTCGCCCTCGTCGAGGTAGGAAATACGCTGGGTCAGCGGAGCGAGTGCCAGCGCGTCGGAACCGAGATAGGTCTCGCCCTCACCATATCCGACGACCAGCGGCGAACCCAGGCGCGCGCCGATAAGCATGTCGTCGTGAGCCCTGAACGCGATCGCCAGGGCAAACGCACCGCGCAGTTGCGGAAGTATCGCCTGCACTGCTGCTTCCGGCGTCGCACCCCCCTCGACCAGTTCGGAGATAAGGTGTGCCACGACTTCGCTGTCGGTCTCGCTTTCGAACACGCGGCCCCGCGCCATGAGGCCGTCGCGCAAGGGCCGGAAGTTCTCGATGATGCCGTTGTGGACCAGTGCCACCTCGTCGGTGGCATGCGGGTGGGCATTGCTCGTGTTGGGGGCGCCGTGCGTTGCCCAGCGGGTGTGGGCTATGCCGATGTTGCCGGGCGCGGGCGAGCGCTCGAGCTCGGTCACGAGGTTGAAGAGCTTCCCCTGCGCGCGGCGGCGGACGAGCTTGCCGTCATGGACCGTGCATACCCCTGCACTGTCGTAGCCGCGGTATTCCATGCGGCGCAGACCTTCGACCAGGCGATCCGCGACGGATGACGCACCCACGATTCCAATAATTCCGCACATGGGAAAGCGACCTCTCTTTTACTGTGAATAGGGGATGCGGATGCCCGGCATCTCGGCGGGGAAGTCTGCACTGTTGCGCGTCACGAGGATGCGGCCCGTCACCTGTGCCGAGGCAAGGACCACAGCGTCGGCCAAGGCCATTGCCGGACGCTGAGAGCGCAATGTCGCGGCGCGGCGGGCAATTTCCTCGTTCAGTTCGACGACGTGGAAGAAATCGAGAAATTCCTCGACCCGCTCGGCATCTCCGTGAGCGCCGGCCAGCACTTCCGTCCAGGTCAACCGGCTGATCCAGCGCTCGCGCGCGCGCGCGACCTCGGCCCGCGCGGCGGGCAGGCCGATCAGCGCATCGACGACGATGGCCGTATCGAAAAGTGCCTCGCCCACAGGATCAGCGCGGCGCGCCGCTGCGGATCAGCCGCTGGTAGGCGATGCCATCGGGAATGTCGGAGCGGTCGCGCCACATGCCGAAGTAGTCGTCGATCGCCCGCCGCGAGCGGCCCGCACGCAAACTCGCGACCGCTTCACGCACCATGGCAGTCCGCGAGGTTCCGGCATCGGCGGCTGCGCGGTCGAGCCAGCGGATGTCTTCTTCGGGAATATCGACCAGCGTGCGCACGGCGGCGTGATATCACGCTATGATATCACGTCAAGGCTGCGCTTTGCGCTCAGCCTTTTTCTTCTTCATGGCGTCGTGGAAACGATCGGCCCAGCCGGGCTTCACGAGCTGCTCTGCCCGCACCATCCGCAGTTCGCCGTCCGCGACATCGCGGCTGACCGCGGAGCCTGCCGCAACGATGGCGTCGGCCCCAATCCTGACGGGGGCGATAAGCGCGGAGTTCGATCCGATGAATGCGCGCTCGCCGATGATCGTGCGATACTTGAAATAGCCGTCGTAGTTGCAGGTGATCGTCCCTGCGCCGATGTTCGCGCCCGCCCCTATCTCGGCATCGCCGAGATAGGTCAGGTGACTGGCCTTGGCGCCCTTGCCCAGGGTTGCGGCCTTTACCTCGACGAAGTTCCCCACCTTGGCCCCTTCCTCCAGGACCGCGCCGGGCCGCAGGCGCGCAAAGGGACCGGCTTCCGCACCATGGGCAAGCGTTGCGCCGGCCAGGTGGCTGAACGCCTTGATCGTCACGCCGTCACCGATCTTCACGCCCGGTCCAAACACCACGTTGGGCTCGATCGTGACATCGCGGCCCAATTCGGTGTCCCAGGCAAACCACACGGTTTCCGGCGCAACGAGCGAGGCACCTTCGGCCATTGCGCCCAGACGGCGGCGGCGCTGCCACCGGGCTTCCGCCTCTGCCAGCTCGGCGCGGCTGTTGATCCCGGCAACCTCGTCAGGGTCGTCCGTGGTGACGACCGCACAGGCGCGACCTTCCGAATTGGCGATGTTGACGATATCGACCAGGTAATACTCGCCCTGGGCATTGCCGTTGCCCACCCGCGCCAGGAGCGGGAAAAGGTCGTCGGAGCGAACGGCCATAAGTCCGGAATTGCACAGCGTGCAGGCGCGCTCCTGATCGGTCGCATCCTTGAATTCCACCATCTTGGCGATGCGCCCGTCATCATGGGCGAGCACCCGGCCGTACTGAAGCGCATCGTCCGGCTCGAAGCCCAGAACCACGACGGCCGGCTCGTCTGCGGCGTGAAGCCGTTCGAGCATCGCCCGCAACGTCTCGGGCCGGACGAACGGAACGTCGCCGTAAAGGATCAGGACATCGCCCTCGAAGCCTGCGAGCGCCGCTTCGGCCTGTTGAACCGCATGGCCCGTGCCCAACTGCGGGTCCTGCACGGCCAGCGCAGCCTCGCCTCCCACCGCGGCTTCGAGCTGGTTGCGCCCGCTGCCAACGACAACGACCTTGCGCGCCGCGCCAAGCGCATCGACGCTGCTCATCAGATGAAGCAGCATCGGTCGCCCGGCGATGGGGTGCAGCACCTTGTGCTTGTCGCTTTTCATGCGCGTGCCTTGCCCTGCAGCAAGGATCACGACGGCAAGCGGAGCGGCGGGACGAACGTCAGTTTCTGTCATGCGACGGGCTTTGCCAGCAAACGCCGGCCGTTTCCACACTCGCGCATGCGCAGCAGCCCCCGGCGAAAAAGAGCTCGCGAGCTGCCCTAGAAATCGAACTGCGCGCGCATCCCCAGCGAATCCGCAGTGTAATTGCGGTCGACGCCGGCGGCCACGGCGGCATCGTCGATCCAGATATGACCGTAGTTGAGGATGAAGCGAACGTAGTCCGTCGGGATCCAAAGCATCGAAACACCCGCGACCTGCTGACGCCCGCCAGTGATCGCGCCGTCGTTGAGGTCGAGATAGTCGTAGCGGGCATTGAGCTGGACTGCGCCGATCCCGCCCGCGCCAAGCGGATTCTTCGGTCGGATCCGGTCGTACACCCCGCCCTTGTACGCGGTCGTGTCGTCGGTCAGGAGAATGCCGACCTCGCCATATCCGCCGAAGAAGGTGGGATCGGCAAGGCCCGGACGGCGCGCAGTAATCCAGTGCCCCTCGCCCGTCGCATGGAATCGCCCGGCCACATAGGCCAGTTCCGCTCCGTAGCTCGTCTCGCCGGTGGCGCTGAAGGCCTTGGTATCGACCAGTCGCAGGTCGGTCGTGTGAACGAACGGACGAGCCCGGTAACGCGCGGTGGAGCTTACATCGTTGAAGTCGCGCATGTGGACCGAGCCGCCAACGTGCAGCGTCCCCGGTCCGATGCGCGGCATGAACACCACCCGCCCGTCGAGGCTGTAGCTGTTGTTGGCGTCGTTGTTGAGATCAGCGGCGTTGTCGGCAAAGACGCCGCCCTGAACGACCAGGGCATTCTTGGCGTAGGTGGCACTCAATCCCACCCGGCGCTCGAAGCCGAAGGCGCTGTTGAACGCCGCGCGCTCCATGAAGCTGGTGAAGAGGTCGGAGGTGGTTTCCTCCAGCCCCCAGAACGGCTTGTGCTGGCCGAGCGTGAGCGTCAGCTCGGGTTTAGGCTTGTAGGTGAGAAAAAGGTCGGTCAGCTCGACACCGCTGTTGGCCACGTCGATTTCGGCGCGATAGCCGAAATTACCCGGCAGCGTGCCTTCCATGCCGATGAAGGCGCGCCGCAATTCGGTGGCGTAGCCCAGGCTATTGCCCGGAATGCCGTTGGGCGCATCGACGCCAGCGACATCGACTTGAAGCCTGCCGCGTGGCTTGAAGCTCCACTTGCCCTTGCCCGGATCCTTGGGATCGACCGCTGCCTCGATTTTCGGCGCGCCATCCCAGGTGATGGCCGCGGCGGCCTTTGCAGTCACGGAGACGGGCGGGATCGCAGCAACGGCAGCCGCCGTCGCTTCGGATTTGGCCTGCGTCGTCCCCAGCTGCGTCTCGAGCGAATCGATTTTCGACTGCATTGCCTGCATCTGGGCCTGCATCTGGGCAAGCTGCGCGCGCAGGGCGGCGACATCTTCCGCCGATTGCGCCGAGGACGGAACCGCCCAGCCCAGCGCGACGGCGGCGGCGACAACGGACATGGCCCGGGCGTTGATCATCGGAAAATCCCCTACGACTGCTTTATGACGATTCGTCGCCGCGGAATAGGTCAGTTGCGTGACAGATATTTGACAGTCGTGCGACCAACGCGCGCGACGTTGAGCGCACAAGACGCGCTTTGCCGTTGAAAGCCGCGGTTGCCCGTGCCATCGCGCGCGCAGATTCAACCATGCGATTAATGACCGGAGCCTTGCCATGACCATCTCGTTCGAAAACCGCGTCGCGATCGTCACGGGCGCAGGCGGCGGCCTGGGCCGCGCCTACGCGCTCGAACTTGCGAAGCGCGGAGCAAAGGTCGTCGTCAACGACCTCGGCGGCAGCCGCGACGGTACGGGACATTCCGACGCCGCGCTGAAGGTGGTCGACGAGATCAAGGCCGCGGGCGGCGAAGCCATGTCGAACGGGGCCTCGGTCACCGAATACGAACAGATGGTGGAGATGGTCGCCAAGGCCAAGGAAGCCTGGGGCGGCGTCCATATCCTGATCAACAACGCCGGAATCCTGCGGGACAAGAGCTTCACCAAGATGGACCCGGCAGATTTCGAACTGGTGGTGAAGGTCCACCTGATCGGTTCGGCCTTCGCGACCAAGGCATGCTGGGACACGATGCGCGAGCAGAACTATGGCCGCATCCTGATGACCGCTTCGTCCACCGGGCTGTTCGGCAACTTCGGACAGGCCAACTATGGCGCGGCCAAGCTCGGCCTCGCCGGGCTGACTAAGACCCTCTATCTCGAAGGCGCGAAGAACAACATCAAGGTCAACACGCTGTCGCCGGTCGCGGCTACGCGCATGACCGAGGACATCTTTCCCGAGCAGGCCTTTGCCAGGTTCGGACCGGAAAACGTCGTTCCCGCCGCGCTCTACCTCGTATCTGAAGATAGCCCCACGAACGCCATCGTCGGCGCTGGGGCTGGCGGCTTTCACTGCGCCTACGTCACAATGAACCGCGGCGTCTTCCTGCCGCCCGAAGAGCGCACTGTCGAAGGTTTTGCCGCGCACTGGGCCGAGATTTCAGATCGCAAGGACGACTTCGTCCCGCAGTCGGGTTCGGAACAGAGCCAGGTGATCCTGGCCGCGATGCAGAAGGCCGGCGCCGTCGGCTGACGCCGAGCGGCTCAGCTTTCGACTAGCTTCAGGAGCTTGCGTTCGACCGGGAATAGCACCCCGGTCAGTTCGTGCCCGCGCTTCAAAATCTGGCCGCTTTCACCGAATAGCGCCCACATGCCCTGCTTGCCGCGCAGGGCGGGGCGTTTTTCGACGCGTATCGTCGGCCGTTCGGCGGTGCGCCTGAACGCGCTGAAGCTGGCCGCATCGCGGCTGAAATCGATCGCATAGTCGCGCCATTCGCCCGCCGCTACCATCCGGCCGTAAAGATCGAGGATGCGCATGAGTTCCCCCCGGTCGAAGCCGACCTGGAGAGGAACCGCGCGGGGAAACGGGATGATCTGGCCGGGACCGGATGCGAACAACCGTTCGGGGTCGGGTCCGCGCATGCCGGGTTTCAGGTCCGGCTGCGCTTGCGCGCGACTGCGGGCTTGTCGTCACCCTGCCCGGCCCGCTCCGCCAGCGCGGCGACCTGCGCCTGGAGCTCGGCCACCCGCGCTTCGAGCTCGACAATGCTCGGCGGCGTCGCTTCGCCCGATTCGACGATATCCTTGCAGGCCTCGCGGCAGGGCGTGCCGTAGGGAATGAAATCGCGCTGCCAGGTCTCCGCGGCGACAAGCGTCGAGCGCGCCTTCACCCCGACCATCGTGGCACCTTCTGGCACATCGTCGGTCACGACGGCGTTGGCCCCCACGCGTGCGCGTGGGCCGACCGTGATCGGCCCGAGGATTTGAGCGCCCGAACCCACGATCACATTATCGAGCAACGTCGGGTGCCGCTTGCCGGGCACTCCGTTGGTGGGGTTCGTGCCGCCCAGCGTCACACACTGGTAGATCGTCACGTTGTCGCCGATCTCCGCGGTCTCGCCGATCACGGTGAAGCCGTGGTCGATGAACAGGTGACGGCCGATGGTCGCGCCGGGATGGATGTCGATCGCGGTCAGGAAGCGAGACAGATGGTTCACCAGCCGGGCGAGGAAGAACAGCTTCCCTTCGAACAGCCAGTGAGCGACGCGGTGCAGGCCGACGGCCAGAACACCCGGATAAAGAAGGATTTCCCACCGCGAGCGCGGTGCCGGATCACGTGCCTGGATTGAATCCAGATAGTCTGTCAGTGCTGCGAACATCGCCCCTCAATCTCCCACGCTGCGCGCTTCAAAGCAAGCGCGGCTGCCATTCGCCTCCGTTGCCGGCCATGGCATCTCGCATCAACGATATGGTGACGGGTGCCTTGCGCTCAAGGCTGAGGCGGTCGATTTCGCCAACCACGCGCTCCGCGGCGGCATAAGTCCGGTCGATCCGGGGCAGCAGCCAGGCCAGCGCGCCCTCGCCCAGAGCCACGCCCCGACGCGCGGCGTGATCCTCTATCAGCGCAGCAAGCATCTCGTCGTCAGGCGCCCCGAGTTCGATCAGAAGCGCCGCGCCCAGCCGTGACGCAAGGTCGGGCAACGCAATTCGCCACTCTCCCGGGCCGCGGCTGCTGACAAACAAAAGCGGGGTCTCGCTGGCCTGGGCACGGTTCCAGGCATGGAACAGCGCGTCCTCCGCCATCGCGTCGGCATCGTCGATCGCCTCGCCCATCGCACTCTCGGCAAACCAGCGCGCCAGAAGGCTCTTGCCCGCGCGCGGAGGTCCGGTGAGGACCGCCGTGCGAAACGGCCAGTCCGCACCGCGCGAAAGCAGGTCGATCGCGGCGCTGTTGGAAGGACCCACGATTATACGCGCAGGCCCTTGCGCGCCCCGATCGCGAAGGATCAGCGGCAGGGCGATCTGGCTCATTTCCGTTGGATCGCCCTTCGGACTACCGCCGGATGCTCAAGGCCCCGGCGCCCTGCTGGACCTGCCAGCCCCGAGCCTGGAGCGCCGCGCGCAAGGCGTCGATATCCCCGGCGAAGGTCACGCGCATCACCGAGGTGCCGCCGATGGCGACGCTGGTGATCGCAGCGCCCTGAACGCCCGCAGCGCCGCGTACCGAGCCAAGGCCCGCATCGACCGACGCCGCATCGGGCGTCACGAACTGGACGGTAAAGCTCGCCGCCGCCGATGGGCTGGCCGTTGCGATGCTCGTCGTGCTCGTCGTCCTTGCAGTCGTCTCTGTCGTCTGCCCGGCCGGAGGGGGAGCGATGGTCGCGACGATCTTGTCGATCAATGCCTGGTCAATGGGCTGCTCGACCACCAGCGAGGAATCGGGCCGCAGCGTTCCCGCGGCCAGCGCTCCCGAATAGATCTCGTCCAGCCGTGTAATCGCCTGCGCAAGCATTTGCGGCAGATGGGCCTCGTCGCTCGCGGTCATGGAAAACCCGCCGAGATAGGTATTATCTGGACCGTAGCGCGCGGTGAAAGTCCCGCGGACCGGGCCGCCCGGCCATTGCCGTTCAAGGCGGGCGAGCGGCATGATGACATCCGCTGCGCCGAACTGGTCGAGGATGCTGCGCCACCAGCCGCGGCTGCGGCGGTCGATCTGGCCTGCGGTCAAAAGCAGCGAATCGCTGCCTGCGCCGTTCGGCCGCACGTAATCGATGGAGCTCGCCCCGGTCTTGTATTCGGCCCAGGCCCGCTGCCACGGGGTGCGGGTCTCGTAGAGCGACTCCGCCCCGCCCGAATAAAGCACGGGAACGACCAGGAGCGGCGCGGAGCGCGCGCGCTCGCCGGTCATGCCCAGTAACTCGCCGGCATGGGCACGGTCGAAGATCACGCCCAACGTCGCGATATAGCGCCGGGGACCCAACTGCTCGTTCTCGATCACGATGGCGCTCACCATCGAATCGATGGTGCCATCTGCCAACGCTGGGGCCTTTTCGCCGCCATGCGACTGTGCCCAGAGCAGTTCCCAACCCTTGCGCTGGGCCATGGCCCAGCCGGCCTCGCGGGCTTCTTCGGCGGTATCGCCGGTCGCCTCGACGCGGATGCCGCCGACTTCGAAATCGCCGTTGCTGGCGATCGGCGCGATCCCGCGCTCGCCCCCGATCTGTGCGATCAGTCGGGCCGAACCGACCGCGGCCAGCGCGGCAAGTATCAACAGGATCGGCAGAGCGCCCTGGCGAACGCGCCCTCGCGCGAATTCAACGATGTTGGGGCGCAGGGCGACCAAGCGAGCTCCGATGGATTGGCTGCCCGGCGGGCAGGTGCCCGCGGCTTTTGCCGAAACGATCGTGGAAATCCAAGCGGGAAAGCGTTAGGCGCCGCAGGATGAGCGATAGCGACCGGAAAAACAGCCCCTACACATACGCCGGGGCGGGAGTCTCCATCGCGGCGGGCAACGCGCTGGTGCGCGCCATCGGCCCCTTGGCCAAGGCTACCCGGCGCCCGGGCGCTGACGCCGAACTGGGCGGGTTCGGCGGCTTTTTCGATCCCCGCGCGGCAGGCTACAAAGATCCGCTCCTGGTCGCCGCGAACGATGGCGTCGGCACCAAGGTAAAGCTGGCGATCGACCACGACCGCCATGACGCAATCGGCGTCGATCTCGTCGCGATGTGCGTCAACGACCTGATCGTCCAGGGTGCCGAGCCTTTGTTCTTCCTCGACTATTTTGCCTGCGCGAAGCTCGATAACGGGGTCGCGGAACGCGTGATCGCCGGGATCGCCGATGGCTGCCGTATCGCCGGCTGTGCGCTTATCGGGGGCGAAACGGCAGAGATGCCGGGCATGTACTCTCCCGGCGACTACGACTTGGCCGGATTTTGCGTCGGGGCGGTCGAGCGCGGCGAACAGCTGACAGGCGACCGCGTCGCCGACGGCGACGTCCTGCTCGGCCTCGCGAGCTCGGGCGTACATTCGAACGGCTACTCGCTGGTCCGGCGGCTCGCTGCCGACAAGGGCTGGAAGCTCGACCGGCCTGCGCTGTTCGACCAAGATCGTCTTCTTATCGACTGGCTGATCGCGCCGACCCGCATTTATGTCTCGAGCGTGCTTCCGCTGGTGCGTGCCGGGCGGATCCACGCGCTGGCCCACATTACCGGCGGGGGGCTGCTGGAAAATGTGCCGCGGGTACTTCCCGAGGGCCTGCACGCCACGATCGACGCGGCTTCGTGGGCTCAGCCGCGTCTCATGGCATTCCTCCAGGCGCAGGGCGCAATCGAGCCGGAAGAAATGGCGCGCACTTTCAACTGCGGCATCGGCATGGTCGCGTGCGTCGCGGCTGAAGATGCCGAGGGCGTTGCCCGCGACCTGGCCGCGTCGGGGGAGACGGTCTTCACCATCGGGCGGATCGAGCGCGGCGACCGCGGCTGCACCGTCAGGGGCGACGCTGAGACCTGGAGCGCCCGTTCTGCGTGGCAGGCAACGCACCTTGGCTGATCGCGCCCGCGTTGCGGTGCTGATCTCGGGCACCGGGACCAACATGGCGGCGTTGCTCTACGCGTCGCGTGCGCCGGATTGCCCTTTCCAGCTCGTACTCGTCGCCTCGAACAATCCGGCCGCTCCGGGCCTCGCACTTGCCGCTGCCGAAGGAATCGCGACCTTCGCGCTGCCTCACAAGGGCATGAGCCGAGCCGACCATGACGCCGCAATGGACGCGGCGATTCGTGCCTCGGGCGCCGAATACGTCGCGCTTGCCGGTTACATGCGCGTCCTGGGCACCGACTTCGTCCAGCGGTGGGACGGCAGGATGCTGAACATCCACCCCTCGCTCCTGCCCAAGTATCCCGGCCTCGACACGCATGTCCGCGCGCTGGGAGCCGGCGACACGCACGGCGGCTGTTCGGTCCACATCGTGACCGCCGAGCTCGATTCGGGCCCGCTGCTTGATCAGACCCCGGTCGCCATCCTGCCCGGCGACACCGCGGAGACACTCGCGGCGCGGGTATTGATCGCCGAGCACCAGCTTTATCCAAGGGCGCTGGCGGCTTACGTCGGGCGCGAGCGCGCCCCCGACTACCTGATCGGCCGCGTGCGCGAACTGGCCCTCGCCCTGCCCGAAGCCGACGAAGTCATGTCGCACGGAATGCCGTGCTTCGGCGTGCTCAAAGGCAAGAAGTTTGCCTACGTCTCCAACGACCACCACGGCGACGGCAGGGTCGCGCTGCTGGTGAAGATCGACGGCCTGGACGAGCAACTGCAACTGATCGAGAACGATCCCGAACGATATTACCGTCCGGCATACTTCGGCGATGGATGGATCGGGGTTCGGCTCGATGTGCCCGGAGTGGACTGGGACAACATCGAAAGCTGGCTCGGCCGAAGCTGGCGCATGTCCGCACCGCGCAGGCTCACCGCGCTGCTCGACGCAGCGGACGGCTTCTGATCAGACGTGAAGGCGCGGCGGCGGACATCCCGTCCAGCCGCGCCTCAGCGTCCTCATTTCGTTAGCCGACGATTTCTTCTGGCTTGAAGAAATAGGCAATCTCGATCGCCGCGTTTTCATCGCTGTCCGAACCGTGGACGGTGTTCGCCTCGATACTCTCGGCCAGTTCCTTGCGGATCGTGCCGGGTGCCGCATCCTTGGGATTAGTGGCGCCCATGATGTCACGGTTGCGCTTCACCGCGTCCTCGCCTTCCAGCACCTGCACGACCACCGGCCCGCTGGTCATGAATTCGCACAGTTCGCCAAAGAAGGGGCGCTCACGGTGAACCGCGTAGAAGCCCTCGGCCTGGTCGCGGGTAAGGTGGAGGCGCTTCGAAGCGACCACGCGCAGGCCGGCATCCTCAAGCATCTTGGTGACCGCGCCGGTCAGGTTGCGGCGGGTCGCATCGGGCTTGATGATCGAAAAGGTGCGGGTAACCGCCATTGCTCATTCCTTGCTGGGCCGGATTCGGCGCTGTCTGTTGGGCGCGGCCCCTAGCCGCGATCAACCCGCGCCGCAAGCCGTGCCGGGCCTATGGCCCTTCGACCCAGCGACCGCCTTCCTGCTTCCAGAACTTGCGTTCGGTTTCGGGTCGGGTACCCAGCATTCGCCAGCATTCGCGAGCGCCCTGCAGCGCGTTCGAATCGAACAGCAGGAAGACGCGCTCGAATTGATCCGCGCCCTCCCGCCACAAGCCGTCGGCAAGCGCCAAGAAACGCGCGCCGTTGGTTGCATCCAACCGGTCGGTCAGCAGAATCGGCTGACGTGCATCATTCTCGCCCCCCGCCGGACCGTGGGCGAGGAAACTTTCAGGGCTGCTCGACCACAGTGCCTGCGACACGCGCAGGAGTTGCGCATCGTCGCCCGAAACAACCAGCAGCCGCTGGTCCGCCGCGAGCGTGTTGCGGGCAAGCAATGGGACGACCGCTTCGGCAGGATCGCGCGTCAGTTGATAGAAATCGACCCGCATCCCGCCGTCCGCGGTCTTCCCGTCAGGCTTCGAGAACGTCGCGGACGTAGCGATCGAGCAGGCGCACGCCAAACCCGGTCGCGCCCTTGTCCCAGGTCGCCCCGGCCTTGTCCGCCCAGACCATCCCGGCAATGTCGAGGTGAGCCCAGGCGACGCCGGGTTCGACGAAACGCGCGATGAACTGCGCCGCGGTGATCGAGCCGCCATAGCGGGGCCCTACGTTCTTCATGTCCGCAATCGGGGAATCGATCAGCTTGTCGTAGGCGATGCCCATCGGGAAACGCCACATCTTGTCGCCGCTCTCGCGCCCGGCGGCCAGCAGCTGGTCGGCCAGTGTATCGTCGTTCGAGAACAGGCCGCCATGCTCGTGGCCGAGCGAGATGATCATCGCGCCGGTCAGCGTCGCAAGGTCGATTATGGTCGAGGGAGAGTATTCCTTCTGCGCCCAGGTCACCGCGTCGCACAGCACGAGCCGACCCTCGGCATCGGTGTTGATCACCTCGATCGTCTGGCCGGACATCGAGGTCACGACGTCACCCGGACGCTGCGCTGCGCCGTCGGGCATGTTCTCGACCAGTCCGCAAATGCCGACCACGTCGGCCTTTGCCTTGCGCGTCGCCAGTGCGAGCATCGTGCCGGCCACCGCCGCGGCGCCGCCCATGTCCCACTTCATGTCTTCCATGCCCGCAGCGGGTTTGATCGAGATGCCGCCGGTATCGAAGGTCACGCCCTTTCCGATGAAGACCGTGGGCTTGCCGTCGGTCTTGCCGGAGCCGTTCCAGCGCATCGCCAGCAGGCGGGGTTCGCGAACCGAGCCCTGCGAGACACCGAGCAGCGCTCCCATGCCGAGCTTGGTCATCTCGTCCTTGCCGAGAACCGTCAACTCGACGCCGAGCGCCTTCAGCTTCTCGCAGCGTTCGACGAAGCTTTCAGGGTAGATGACGTTGGCGGGCTCGGTCACCAGCTCGCGGGTAAAGCTGACCCCGGCGACAACCGCGGAGTCCTGCGACCATGCCTGCTCGGTCCCGGCGGGTGCGCCAATCACAACCAGCTCGCCGAGCGTCGGCTTCTGCTCGTCCTTCAGGCGAGTGCGATAAACGTCGTGACGCCAGCCGCGCAGGACCGCGCCCAGCAGCAGCGCCGAAGCGTCGGCCGCGCTGGCGGAGCTATCGTTGAAATCGATTGCCAGAGCCTGCTCGCCCGAGGTCAGGTAGCGCGCGGTCAGCGCGGCGCCGGCGTGTTCGAACGCGGTTGTGCGCGCCTTGTCGCTCGGCTCACCGATCCCGACAAGGGCGAGGCGCTGGAGCACGCCGCCGACCGTAGCGAAGCTTTCATGAACTTGCCCGAGCTTGCCCGCGAACCGCGAAGCGCGCGCGCCCTCGACCACGACCGGGTCGATGCCCTGCGGCATCTGGTCCTGCGCGACGACCCGCGCAACGAGCCGCGGCTTGGCCGAAGTATCGGACGGGGCAAGGAAAGTGACCTTCATCGTGGGAATGCTCCTGGCGGAGAAAGTGGAGAGCCCGAAACCGGTCGGTGCCGGGGCGAATGGCGTTGCAGTTAGGACTAGCCGGTGCGATAGGCAAGCCATGCCACCGAAGCCGCGGCCGCAGCCGCAAGCCAATTTCACTTGCTTGCGCAACCGCCCGCGGCCGCCGCACAGGCACCGTGCGCGCCTGTGTGCGGGCGCCTCGCTTGCAGCCGCGGTGCTGGCCCTTTCCTGGCCCGCACTCGCCGCCGCGCAGACGTCGACGGAGCCTCCCGCCACCACGACCAAGGAGATGCTCAAGCAGCCGACTCCTGACCCTGCTGCGGCGGTTCCCGCCATCTCTGTTCCAGACGCACCCCCGCCGCCTGCCGGCGAAGAACAGGTCCAGTTCGAAGCCGATAGCATCCAGTATCAGAACGATTCCGACGTGGTCACCGCGCTCGGCAACGTCATTCTGGTGCAAAAGGAACAATCGGTTCGCGCCGATACCGTCACCTGGAATCGCAAGACCGGCCAGATCATCGCCACCGGCAACATCCGGTTCGTCGATGAGGACGGAAACCTCCTCCTGACCGACCGCGTCGAACTGACCGACGAACTGAAGGCCGGCGCGATCAGCAATATGCTCCTCGTGCTGCGGGAAGGCGGCCGGCTCGCCGCGCGCAGTGGCCAGCGTGATGACAACGGCCGGGTCATACTGACCGATGCGGCCTACACCGCCTGTTCGGTCGAGACGTCCACTGGCTGTCCCAAGAACCCCAGCTGGCGGATTACCGCGGTTCGGGTGATCTACGACCCGGTCAAGAAGAAGGTGCGCTACAAGGGCGCGCACCTCGAGATACTCGGCATCGCGCTGCCATTGCCGCTGCTTGCACACAAGACGGACAGCAGCGGCGGTTCGGGCGTTCTCGTCCCTTCGCTCAGGCTCAGCCGCTCGAACGGCGTCGAACTGGAACAGGGCTATTACGTCCGCCTCGACGAGAGCCGCGACCTTACCCTGAGCGCGCATCTCTACACCAAGGTGCTACCCATGATCGCGGCGCAGTACCGGCAGCTTACCGATCTCGGCGCATTCCAGATCACCGGTTATGCGACGCGGAGCCCGCTGATCCCGGTGGGACAGCCCGGAGGCACCAGCCAGAACGACTTCCGCGGCTATCTGGACGCAAACGGCAGGTTCCAGCTTTCCCCTCAATGGAGCTTCACGAGCTCCACCCGGCTTGCGACCGACCGCACTTTCCTGCGCCGCTACGACATCAGCCGCGACGACCGGCTTCGTTCGTCGGCCAATCTCGAACGAATCGATTCCGACAGCTA
The DNA here is from genome assembly GCF_042652045.1 of Novosphingobium tardum. Classification (NCBI taxonomy): domain Bacteria; kingdom Pseudomonadati; phylum Pseudomonadota; class Alphaproteobacteria; order Sphingomonadales; family Sphingomonadaceae; genus Novosphingobium; species Novosphingobium tardum. The sequence goes on from NZ_JBHSDR010000004.1 coordinate 243,438, forward strand.
CTTCAGTCTGGCCGGGTGGACGACACAGACCCTGCGCTCCGGCGATCCGCAAGGGCAGGTCCCGGTGGCGCTGCCGGTGATCGACTATCGCCGGCGCCTGAACGACCCGCTGCTGGGCGGCAGGATCCAGCTTCAAGCCAATACCCTGGGCATCGTCCGCGGCGACGGTCAGGATACCCAGCGCGCCTTTGCGAAGGCGCAGTGGGACCTTCGCCGGATCACGGGCCTGGGCCAGGAAGTGACGCTGACCGCCCTCGTGCGGGGAGATGTCTATCACAGCGACGAGAACGACCTGACGCCGACCGTCCTCTATCGCGGCGAGCCGGGCTGGCAGACACGCGGCATCGCGACTGCGGCGGTCGACATAAAATGGCCGCTGGTGGGGGCGCTGTTCGGCGGCACGCAGGTCCTTACGCCCCGTTTCCAGATCGTCGCCAGCCCTCACCTGCGCAACCTGACCGTCCCCAATGAGGACGCCCGGGCGATTGATCTCGAAGACAGCAATCTCTTCGCGCTCAATCGTTTTCCCGGTTACGACCGGGTCGAGGACGGGGTGCGCTTCACCTATGGCCTGGACTGGCAGCTCGAGCGGCCAGGCTGGCGCGTCAGCACCACGATCGGACAAAGCTACCGCCTGACCAATCGGCCGCAGCTTCTGCCGGACGGAACCGGCCTGACCGCCAAGACGTCGGACATCGTCGGGCGGACCGAAGTGCGCTTCCGCGACCTCGTCAAGCTGACGCACCGCTTCCGCCTCGACAAGGATTCACTCGCCGTCCGGCGCAACGAATTCGACGCCGCGATCGGCTCGAACCGGACTTACATCGAAGCGGGATACCTGCGGCTCAACCGCAACATCACCGCGATCGAGGACCTTCAGGATCGCGAAGAGCTGCGCCTGGCCGGACGTCTTGCGTTCAAGCGCTTCTGGTCGGTGTTCGGGTCGGGTGTCTTCAACCTGACCGACCGGCAGGAAGACCCGTCGTTCAACTCCGATGGGTTCGATCCCCTGCGCACCCGCCTGGGCGTCGCCTACTCGGACGACTGCCTTGAAATGAGCTTCACCTGGCGGCGCGATTATGTGGGGACCGGCGATGCCCGCAAGGGCAACACGTTCCTCGTCACCTTCGGCCTGAAGAACCTCGGTTTCCGCTAAATTACCCGATGCTTGGCAGGGTGTCTCAAAGCCGCTATCGCCCGCCGCACTCAGCTTCGGTTAAGCCGCAGCCAACCATGGCGCGTGGCGAAGCGGGGCCCGAAATGTACGCGTGCCCGACAGGAACAGGATTCTCCCCAACGTGATCAAGCGCGCCAAGACTTCCTCCTACTTCATCACGCGCAGCGCCCTCGCGCTTGCGGTCGCGGCGCTTGCTGCCAACGCCGTGGGTGCACAGACCGCCCCTGCTCCAACAGCGCCGGCGACCGCGCCCGCTGCCGGCCCGGCCGATGACGAGGCAAGCGGCGCCGCAGCGCTGAACTTGCCCAAGGGTCCGACCACCTTTCTCGCCAGCGATCCCAACCTGCGCCGCGCCACCGCCAAGGTGAACGGCGAGGTCATCACCGGTACCGACATCGAGCAGCGCCTCGCTCTTGTCCTTGCCGCCAGCGACACCAAGGTTCCCGCAGAGGAAGTCGATCGCCTGCGACTGCAGGTGCTGCGCAATCTGATCGACGAGACTCTCCAGATCCAGGAAGCCAAGGCTGCGGATATCGAGATCAGCGACGACGAGATTCAGCAGACTTATTCGCGCGTGGCCCAGCAGAACTTCGGCCAGAACCCCGAAGCGCTCGAGGCCTATCTCACGAAGATCGGTTCGTCCGCCAACTCGCTCAAGCGGCAGATTCGCGGCGAACTCGCCTGGCAGCGCCTGCTGCGTCGGAACGTCCAGCCGTTCATCAACGTCTCCGACGAGGAAGTGAACGAGATGCTCGACCGGCTGAAGGCCGCGAAGGGCACCGACGAGTATCGCCTCGGCGAGATCTTCCTGTCGGACAACGAGGACAACAAGGCCGCTGTCCGCGCCAATGCCGACAAGATTGTCGAGCAGATCAAGCAGGGCGCCAGCTTCGTCGCCTATGCCCGCCAGTTCTCCGAGGCTTCGACCGCCGCAGTCGGCGGCGATCTCGGCTGGATCCGTCTGGCGCAGCTTCCTCCCACGCTGGCCACCGTTGCCCGCGAGCTCGACCGCGGCCAGCTTGCCGGGCCGATCGAAATTCCGGGCGGCTATTCGATCCTCTACATGATCGACAAGCGTCAGGTGCTGACCGCCGATCCGCGCGACGCGACGCTGGCGCTCAAGCAGCTTACGTTGACCTTCCCCGCCGGCGTCTCGCAGGCCGAAGCCGGCGCCCGGATCAAGACGTTCGCGGAATCGGTAAAGACGATCAAGGGCTGCGGCGACGCCGAAGCTGGCGCCGCACGCCTTGGCGCATCGGTCGTCAGCAACGATTCCATCCGTGTGCGCGATCTTCCCGCGCCGCTGCAGGATGCCATGCTGCGCTTGTCGCTGGGCGAAACGACTCCGCCATTCGGATCAGTGACGGAAGGCGTCCGCGTACTCATGCTCTGCGGCCGTGACGACCCACAGGTCGATTCTGGCCCGAGCTTCGATCAGCTGATGAGCCAGATGGAAGACGACCGGGTCAACAAGCGCGCCCAGACCTATCTGCGCGACCTTCGGCGCGATGCGGTGATCGAATATAACTGACCGCCCGGCGGACACTGCCGAGCCGCAATTGCCCCAACGGCGGCGCAGCGCTTGCGCCCCACGCCGCGGTGGACGATGGTGAGCCGATGACGGCGACAGACTCATCCGTGCCAAAGTCGCCCGGTTCGGTTCTCGTCGCCAGCTTGGGCGATCCTGCGGGCGTCGGGCCGGAACTGCTCTGCCAGGCGTGGTTCGATCGCGGCTCGTCCGGGCTGACGCCGTTCTTCGTGGTGGGAAGTGTCGCGATATTGGGCGCTGCAGCCGCGGCACGCGGGCTCGAAATCCCGCTTCTCGCGATCGAATCTCCTGATCAGGCCGCTGCCTGTTTCGCCGATGTCTTGCCGGTGCTCGACATCGCCGGCCTCGACTACACCCCGGGGGAACCCAACGAAGCGGGCGCAGAACTTGCTTTCCAGTCGCTCGAGGTCGCAACGGGGATCGTTCGCGGCGGTGGTGCGGCGGCGCTGATGACCGCGCCTGTCGCCAAGAGCCAGCTTGCGCGCGTCGGCTTTATCCATCCCGGGCAGACCGAATATGTCGCGGAGCGCTGCGGCGTCGCTGCGCGCAACGCAGTCATGCTCCTTGCCGGTCCCAGCCTGAAGGTCGTGCCGATCACGGTTCATGCCGCGCTCGCGGACGTGCCAGGGCTGCTAAACGCAGAACTGATCCGAAGTCGTACCGCCATCGCCGCGCAGGCGCTGACACGCGATCTCGGCATCGCGAACCCGAGGATCGCCATCGCGGGGCTCAACCCCCACGCGGGAGAAGACGGCAGGTTCGGCACGGAGGAACGCGACATTATCGCCCCAGCCATCCAGGCCCTGCTTGAGGAAGGCCTTGATGTCGTCGGTCCGCTTCCCGCAGACGGCATGTTTCATCCGGCGGCCCGCAGGCGCTACGACCTGGCCGTCTGCATGTATCACGATCAGGCGCTCATCCCGATCAAGACCCTCGATTTCGACACTGGCGTGAATATGACCCTCGGCCTGCCGATTGTGCGCACCTCGCCCGATCACGGCACTGCTTTCGCGATTGCCGGGCGGGGAACGGCCGACGCAGGCGCAACTATCGCCGCCCTGCGCATGGCCGGCGAAGCCGCCGCTCACCGCGCCGCTCTCTCACCCTCGCCTACCGCGTGAGCCCAGCCCTCCCGCCGCTGCGCCAGGTGATCGCGCGCCACGGCCTTGCCGCCAGCAAGGCGCTCGGCCAGAACTTTCTGCTCGACGAACAGTTGCTCGACCGGATCGCAGCCATTCCCGGTGCGCTGGAAGGCACTTCGGTACTCGAAATCGGTCCGGGTCCCGGCGGGCTGACCCGCGCCTTGTTGCGCGCCGGCGCGCAAGTGACCGCGATCGAGCGCGACGAGCGGTGCCTACCCGCGCTCGCCGAACTGGCCGAGGCTTTTCCCGGGCAGCTTGTGGTCATTCCCGGGGATGCGATGAAGATCGCTCCGGCGTCGATCATCAACGGGCCATATGCCGTCGTGGCGAACCTGCCCTACAATGTCGGAACTGCGCTGTTCACCGGTTGGCTGGGCGGCGAGAGCTGGCCGCCCGCATGGACTTCGCTGACCTTGATGTTCCAGCAGGAAGTGGCGCAGCGGATCGTCGCCGCGCCGGATAGCAGTGCCTACGGTCGCCTGGCGGTCCTTGCCCAGTGGCGATCGGAGCCAAGGCTCGCGATGAAGGTCCACCGCAGCGCCTTCACTCCCGCGCCGAAGGTCATGTCGGCGGTCGTACACGTCATCCCGAAGTCGATGCCTGCCGGGGTATCGGCGCGGATGCTCGAACGGGTGACCGAGGCCGCCTTTGGCCAGCGGCGCAAGATGCTCCGACAGAGCCTGAAAGGGCTGCCAGGCGCTCTTGCGGCGCTCGAAACACTTGGCATTGCGCCCGAGCGCCGTGCGGAAACGCTGGCTATCGACGAATTCGTGGCGATCGCCCGCCTGCTCTCCTGATCAGGCCGCCCTCGCCGCCGCGTCCGCCTTGGCCTTGCGCCGCCAGGCATGGAGCAGCGGCTCGGTATAGCCGTTGGGCTGTTCCGTTCCCTTGAACACCAGGTCGCAGGCCGCGCGGAAAGCGGGACCGTCCTCATTGCCGACCAGCGGCTTGTAGGCCGGATCGTCGGCATTCTGCGCGTCCACCTTCGCCGCCATGCGGCGCAGCGAATCCATCACCTGATCCTCGGTGCAGACGCCGTGGAGCAGCCAGTTGGCCAGGTGTTGGCTGGAAATGCGCAGGGTCGCGCGATCTTCCATCAGGCCGATGTCGTTTATGTCGGGCACCTTGGAGCAGCCGACGCCCTGGTCGATCCAGCGCACGACGTAGCCAAGCAGCCCTTGCGCATTGTTGTCGAGCTCCTCGCGCACTTCAGCGTCGGACCAGTTGGTTCCTTCGGCAAGCGGCACTGTGAGCAGCGCGTCGAGCGCGGGAAGAGGTTCCGCCTCGACCTCGCGCTGGCGGTCGAAAACGTCGACCTGGTGATAGTGGAGAGCGTGCAGAGTGGCGGCGGTCGGCGAAGGGACCCATGCCGTGTTGGCGCCAGTGCAAGGATGAGCGATCTTTTCCACCAGCATCGCGTGCATCCGGTCGGGCGCCGCCCACATGCCCTTCCCGATCTGAGCTTTGCCCGAAAATCCGTGCGCCAAACCGATAGAAACATTGCGTTTTTCGTAGGCATCGATCCACGCGGATTGCTTCATTGCGCCCTTGCGGATCATTGCGCCGGCGCGCATCGACGTGTGAATCTCGTCGCCCGTGCGATCGAGGAAACCGGTGTTGATGAAGACCACGCGATCCTTCACTGCGGCAATGCAGGCGGCAAGGTTCGCGCTGGTGCGGCGCTCCTCGTCCATGACGCCGACCTTCACGGTATGCCGGGCGAGTCCGAGCAGGTCCTCGACGGCATCGAACAGATCGTTGGTGAACGCGCATTCCTCGGGACCGTGCATCTTCGGCTTGACGATATAGATGCTGCCGCAGCGGCTGTTGCGCAGGCGCCCCAGCTTGGCGAAGTCGTGAGCGCCGATGGCGCTGGTGATGACCGCATCCATGATCCCTTCCGGAATCTCGCTTCCATCGGAAAGCAGGATGGCGGGGTTGGTCATCAGGTGCCCGACATTGCGAACGAACATCAGGCTACGGCCCGGCAGCGTAAGTGGTTTGCCGTCCGCACCGGTCCAGGTGCGGTCGTCCTCGAGCGCCCGCGTCATGGTCTTGCCACCCTTGGCGAAGGTGGCGACGAGGTCTCCCCGCATGAGGCCCAGCCAGTTGCGATAGGCGTGGAGCTTGTCCTCGGCATCGACCGCGGCGACCGAATCCTCGAGATCGACGATGGTGGTCAGTGCCGATTCAAGGACGATATCGGCGATCCCCGCTGGATCGCCGGCACCGACCGGGTGATCAGGGTCAATCACCAGTTCGATATGCAAACCGTTGTTGCAGAACAAAAGGTTCTCGCCATTTCGGCCCGCGAACGAGGCCGGGTCGCAGAGCATCGGCAGCTCTCCCCCGCCCCAGTCCGCCCAGCTTGCCGACCCTTCGAGAGGCAGCGCGAGGTCCAGGAACGCCCGACCCGCAGCCACGACCGCGGCACCTCGGGCGGGATCGTATCCAGTGCCCTTGGCAGCAGATGCGGTCGGCAACGCATCGGTTCCGTACCACGCGTCGTACGCGCTGCCCCAGCGCGCGTTCGCGGCGTTCAGCACGAACCTTTCATTGAGGGCAGGCACGACAAGCTGCGGGCCCGCCAGCGCCGCGATTTCCTTGTCGACATTGGTGGTGGCGATCGCGAAGGGCGCGGGTTCGGGCACGAGATATCCGATCTCGGTCAGGAACGCGCGGTAAGCCTGCCCGTCGATTGGCTGTCCGCGGCGTTCGAGATGCCAGGCATCGATCTGCGCCTGCAACTCGTCGCGACGGGCAAGCAATGCGCGATTGCGCGGCGTGAACCGGTCGCAGATGGCGGCAAAGCCTGCCCAGAACTGTGCCGGATCGCGACCCAGCGGGGCCAGAACCTCGTCATCGATGAACTGCGCCAGGGCTCTGTCGACCTGCAGCCCGCTACGCTCAACCCGTTGTTCCATTTCGCCTCGCATCGTCGTGGGCGGCGCCCGTCGGGCTGCCGCACTTGCTGTGAATTACCGGTGCCGAACCTGGGGAGGGAACGCAGCGGCCTATGCCCAATGACCCGGCCTTTGGCAACGGCGACGGCAAAGCCGGGCAAACTGCTCCGGGCGCGGGTTGGCCGCCCCGGTCGCTTGCGCTAGGGATCGTTTCGGATGCAACGTCTCGACCCCGCAGAAGCCGCGCTCGTCGCCGCGATCGACCCCGCCGCGATGCTGGCGCAGGTGCAAGCATGGAGCGCAATAAATACCGGGACGCGAAACCTCGACGGCCTGGCCCGGCAGGCGTCGTTGCTGGCCGATGCACTGTCGCGCCTGCCCGGAGAAGTCAGCGAACACGCGCCCGAGAACGTAGAGGCGGTGGACGGCGAAGGCCGCATTTCGATCATTGCGCACGGCCGGCATCTCGTCCTCACGGTTCGGCCCGATGCTCCCCGCCGCGTGCTCCTGACGGGGCACATGGACACGGTCTTTTCTTCGACCGATCCGTTCCAGGACCACAAATGGCTGGATGAAGGCACCCTCAACGGCCCAGGCGTCGCCGACATGAAGGGCGGCCTCGCGGTGATCCTTGCCGCGCTCGCGGCGTTCGAGACGAGCCCCCAGGCCGCGGCGCTGGGCTATGACGTGATGATCAATTCCGACGAGGAGACCGGCTCGCTCTCGTCCGCCGCGCTCATCGCGGAATTGGCGCGGGGCAAGCACGCCGCCCTCACGTACGAGCCATCGGCGCTGCCCGACGGCACGTTGGCTGGCGAACGTGGAGGCAGCGGAAATTTCAGCGCGGTGTTTACCGGGCGCGCCGCGCATGCGGGCCGCAATCCTCAGGACGGGCGCAACGCCATCGTCGCTGCAAGCGATTTCGCCTTGCGCCTGAAGGCGGCGCAGACGAGCGGACTTCCGATCAATCCCGCGCGGATCGACGGCGGCTCGGCCAATAACGTTGTGCCCGACCATGCCGTGCTGCGCTTCAACATCCGCCCCCGCACGATCGCCGATGCGGAAGCGTTCGCTGTCCTTCTCGAGACGATCAGGGAAGGCGTGGCGCGCGACCACAATGTGGCGATCGCCATTCATGGCGGGATCACGCGCCCGCCCAAGCCGCTTTCGCCCGATGCCGAGCGCCTGTTCGGCCTCGTCAGGTCTTGCGGCGCCCTGCTCGGCGAGGACATTCGCTGGCAGGCCAGCGGCGGGGTCTGCGACGGCAACAATGTCGCTGCCTGCGGCGTACCGGTGGTCGACACGATGGGAGTGCGCGGCGGCGCGATCCACAGCGCCGACGAATTCCTGATCGTGTCCTCGCTTTCCGAACGGGCCGCGCTGTCCGCACTCGTCCTCAACCGCATCGCACAGGGGGCGCTCGCCTGATGACCTTCCGCATCCGCACCGCAACCTCCCGCGATCTTCAGCCGTTGTACGAGATGGCGAAGCTCACCGGCGGCGGCTTCACCAACCTTCCGCCGGATCGCAAGGCATTGACCGCCAAACTGGCGCGCTCGGCCGACGCCTGCCTCAAGTCGGAAGGCGAGATCAGCGACGAACTGTTTGTTCTGGTGCTGGAAAACGTCGAGACAGGCGAGGTCCGCGGGACCGCGCAACTCTTTACCCGGGTCGGCCAGAACTGGCCGTTCTACAGCTATCGTCTGGCCACGCTTACCCAGCATTCGAAGGAACTGGAGCGTACCTTCCGCGCCGAGATGCTCAATCTCGTGACCGATCTCGAAGGGTCCAGCGAAGTGGGCGGGCTCTTCCTTCATCCGGCGGAGCGTGCCGGCGGACTGGGCCTTCTGCTCGCCCGCAGCCGCTACCTGTTCATCGCGATGCACCGGGCGCGCTTCGCGGACCGCATCCTGGCGGAACTGCGCGGCATCATCGACGAGCGCGGCGGCTCGCCGTTCTGGGACGGGGTTGCAGGACGGTTCTTCGGGATGAGCTTCCAGGAGGCGGATTACTTCAACGCCATCAACGGCAACCAGTTCATCGCTGACCTGATGCCGCGCCACCCAGTGTACATCGCGATGTTGCCCGAATCCGCGCGCAGCGCGATCGGCTTGCCCCATCCGTCGGGCCGCGCGGCGATGCGCATGCTGGAGGCCGAAGGGTTCGCCCATGAAGGCTACGTCGATATCTTCGACGGCGGACCGACAATGACCGCGCGGACCGACCGGGTCGCCAGCATCGCTGGCGCCCGCAACGCTGTCCTGGCGACCGGCGAGCCCGCGGAGGGGGGATTTGGCGCACTGGTGGCGACAGGCAATCTCGCCAATTTCCGCTGCTGTTTCGCTACCGCCGAGAGAAGGGGCGAGGAACTGCTGATCGACGCCGAAGCCGCGGCAGAACTTGGTGCCGAACCAGGCGCGACCGTCTGGTTCGTCGAGCGCTGAACGGGAACGACGCGAAATGGCGCTGGTCGAGATCAATTTCGACGGGATCGTCGGGCCAAGCCACAACTATGCCGGCCTTAGCCCCGGAAATCTCGCGGCGACGGCCCATGCCGGCCAGGTTTCGCACCCGCGCGCCGCAGCGTTGCAGGGTTTGGCGAAGATGCGGGCCAACTTGGACCTTGGTCTGGCACAGGGCTTCTTCGTGCCATTGCCTCGCCCGAACCAAGGCCTGCTTGACGCATTGGGAGCAGGCGATGGAGCTGAACAGCCGCATTTGCGGGCTGCGGCCTGGTCTGCCTCGGCGATGTGGACAGCCAATGCCGCCACCGTCTCGCCCTCGCCCGACACCGCGGATGGCCGCTGTCACCTGACGCCGGCAAATCTCGTCACAATGCTGCATCGGGCCGAGGAATGTCCTGACACGTCGCGCCAGCTCGCCGTCGCATTTGCCAATCGTGACCACTTCGCCCTGCATCGGCCCGTCCCGGCGAGTTTGGGCGACGAAGGCGCGGCGAACCACATGCGCATGGCGCCCAGCCACGGCGAGCCGGGTATCGAAATCTTCGTCTACGGCCGGCCCGGTGGCCGATTCCCAGCGCGGCAGAACATCGAAGCGAGCCGCGCCGTGGCCCGCCTTCATGGGCTAGATCCGGACCGTGCCCTCTTCGTCGCCCAGGCAGACGAAGCGATCGCGGCGGGCGCGTTTCACAATGACGTGGTCGCCGTGGCCAACGAGCGGGTCATGTTCGCGCACGAACGAGCCTTCGCCGATCCCGATGGCACCTTCGACTGGATCCGGACGCGTCTACCTGAAGCCGAGATCGTCGTGGTGCCGAACTCGGCCGTCAGCCTGGCCGAAGCGATCCGCAGCTACCTGTTCAATGCCCAGCTCGTGACCCTGCCCGACGCGACGATGGCGCTGATCGTCCCGCTCGAAGCATGGGAGAGCACAGCGGTTCGTAGCTGGCTCGAGACGATGCTGGCCGGGAACGGCGCGATCCGCAGGGTCGTGCCCGTCGATGTTCGCGAATCGATGGCCAACGGCGGCGGGCCCGCCTGCCTGCGACTGCGGGTCGTAGCCGATCCTGCCACAATCGACCCCCGGTTCCTGCTGGACGCTGCGACGGCCGAACGCATCGAGGAAGTGATCGCAATGACCTGGCCTGAAGCGATCGCCCCTGGCGACCTCGGCGCTCCCGCGCTTGTTCGAAAGATCGTCAATGCTCGCCTGTCCCTGATCGAGACGCTTGGGCTTTCGGAAGACCTTTAACGCCCTTGTCCGTCGGGGCGATTTACAGTTTACTCCGTATTTACCAGGGCAGCGCGCGGAACCCGGCCAGTGGCACGGACGTTGCGACACGGTAAGAACTACGCGCCCCGAAAAGAAGGAATGGGATGCTCAGCAAGGTCGCCCGGCTGTTCGTGATCAAGACGAGGTTCGAAGCCTTCATGATCATCTATGCACTTGCGCTGGGCGCGGTGCAGCGTGGCAGCGTATACCTCACCCAGTATCCGGGGTTTGGCGGCAAGCTGCTGTTCCTTGCCTGCACCTGTGCGGTGTTCATGGCCGGGGCAAAGATTCTCGACTGCGTGAAGTTCGAACAGGCGCAGCGCGCGGCCGATACTGCAGCCTGACGGCGCTGCAGGGCGCCAACTCCGAAAGTAAGATGTGGCTAGGCCGCCGATCTTCGACGCGGTGGGGGGCTTCTGTTGCCCGGCGCCCCCCGGGCCGCTGGAATCCGTTCTGTTGCCCGGTCGGTCCAACCGCGCTTTAGCTTTGTAAGATCAGGCCGTTAGGCCATCAGGTTACGCAGCAAGAGCGAGTGCTTCATTGTCATTGGCACTTGTGGGTTTTGAGCCTTTAACGGGTTACTCAGCCCGGAAGAAAACACCGCTTTTCAACACACGTCGATCCTAGTTCGGCCCCGTCAGAACCCGCGATTTACCGCGGATCATGGTGGAGCCGCCGGGTACTGCCCCCGGGTCCGCTGCATCTATTGCACGGCGCAATTTATCCTCATAGCCGGGACGAACCCGGCCCGACCGATATAGGCGCTTTCACCTGAATGAAAAGCGAACGCCGGCGATTTTGTTGGCGGCGCTCGCTTTAAGTCGATCGCGCGGCTCAGGCCCGTCGGCGCAACTCGTCCCGGATTTCCACCAGCAGTTCGGTTTCGGTCGGTCCTGCGGGTGCTTCGGCGGGCGGCGCCATCATGCGATTGGCGGCCTTCACGATCAGGAAGATGACCCACGCGATGATCAGGAAATTTATGAGCTGGGTGATGAAATCGCCGTACCCGATCATGGGCACTCCCGCGGCCTTGAGCGCGGCATAATCGGTCAGCGATCCCTTGTAGTCCGCGGGCGCAGGCGAGAGCTGGATGAACTTGTTGGAAAAATCGAACCCGCCGAACAGCCAGCCGACGATCGGCATGATGATGCTTTCGGTCAGCGAGGTGACGATCTTGCCGAACGCAGCGCCGATGATCACGCCGACCGCAAGGTCGAGGACATTGCCGCGTGCGATGAATGTCTTGAACTCAGACAACATAACGGTCCCTCCCACAGGCTTCGAATGCACGACTTGTGACACAGCCGGGCACGGTCGCCAAATCGGCGCCGCCTCGTAAGTGCCGTCATAATACAGCAATACACTTGCGCGCGTTGGTGCGCGCGTTATCTATTGGTGATCACCGGCAAGCGTCTCCCACGCGGGGGTACGCGACCCCTGTCCGGACAACGATACGAGGATACCCATGGCCGCATCGCTTTTTGCCCGTTTTGGACGTCTCGCCTTTGCGACCCTGGCCGCCGCCGGGCTCGCCGGTTGCGGTATCAACACCGTCCCTACCGCTGAGGAAAACGCCAAAGCCAAGTGGGCAGATGTCGAGAGCGCCTACCAGCGCCGTGCCGCGCTCATCCCCAACCTCGTCGCCACCGCCAAGGGCGCCGCGGCTTCGGAAACCCAGATTCTGACGAACGTGACGCAGGCCCGCGCCAACGCCACCGCAATCAACATCACCACCGACGATCTCAGCGACCCTGCGACCTTCCAGAAGTTCCAGGCTGCGCAGAACCAACTCACGCAAGCGCTCGGCCAACTTCGCACGGTGGTCGAGAACTATCCCACGCTGCAAAGCCAGGCACGCTTCGCCGACCTGATGACCCAGCTCGAAGGGACGGAGAACCGAATCGACGTCGCCCGCACCCGCTACAACCAGGCGGTGCAGGAATATAACACCACGATCCGCACCTTCCCCGCGGTCGTCGCGGCCAAGGTAATCTATGGTGCCAAGCCGTTGATTCCGTTCCAGGCGGATGCCGGTGCGTCCAGCGCGCCGACGGTCGATTTCGGAACTCCTGCCGCTGCGCCTGCCGCTCCTGCGGTCAACGACAATGCCCCACAGCCCAGCGCATCGCCCAAGACCGCGACCAACTGATCCGCAGGTGATCAACCGCACCTTGCGCGCCGTCTTGGCGCTGTTGCTGGCCCTGTGCTGGGCCACGGCAGCGCCGGCGGCGATCCCGCCGCGTCCTGAAGGGCCGGTGCTGGATCAGGCCGACATTATCCCAGCCGCGGACGAGGCGGCGCTCGACGCCCGGCTCCGGGCCTACAACCAGACGACCGGCCGCGCTGTCATCGTGGCGACGGTATCGTCGCTCGATGGCGAGCCAATCGAGATGTACGGCCAGGCGCTGAGCGAAGCGTGGGGCATCGGCGGCAAGGAAACCGAGAACGGCGTGCTTCTGCTCGTCGCGCCGAACGAGCGCAAACTGCGCATCGCCACGGCGCGAGGGGTTCAGGCCCGGTTTACCGACGCATTGTCCGGACGGATCATCCGTGACGTCATCACGCCCCGCTTCAAGCAGGGCGATTTCGCTGGCGGCATCTCCGCCGGCGTCGACGCGATCACCGCTCAGCTCGACCGCGATCCCGCCGATGCGCAGGCTGTCGCAGAGGCGGCTGCTGCCGCTCGGGCACAGGAAGGTTCCGGCGATTCTGGCGGGGCAAGCTTCGGCTCGATCATTTTCTGGATCGTGATGATCGTGGTGTTCATGACGATGTTCGGCGGGGGCAGGCGCGGACGCGCCTATCGCGGCGGCGGGATCAACCCCGGCATCGTGCTGTGGGGAGCGAGCGAAATCGCGCGCGGCATGTCGCATGGCAGCAGCGGTGGCGGGTTCGGTGGCTTCGGCGGTGGAGGCGGCGGCGGGTTCGGCGGGTTCGGCGGGGGCGGCGGCGGCTTCAACGGCGGCGGCGCCTCGGGCGGCTGGTGATGAGCCACCCAAGCCCCGCCATGCTGTCCGATGCCGACCATGATCGGGTCAGCGCCGCAGTATCCTCTGCCGAAGGCGCGAGCGCCGGCGAAATCGTCACAATCCTGACCGACCGGTCCGACGGCTACACCGACGTGGCGCTGGCATGGGCGGCATTCGCCGCCTTCACCGCACTGGTCGTGCTCTCGCTGTTTCCAGCATTTTACCTGGGCCTGTTTGACCGGGTCGCCGGCACCTGGGCCAGCGAATGGACCTCGCGCGAGGTGTTTGCCCTCGCCGCAACCGTCGCGATGCTCAAGTTCCTGGGGACTCTCTTGATTCAATTGTGGCAACCGCTGAAGTTCTTTCTGGTCCCTCCGCCGGTGAAGTCGGGGCGAGTTCGCGGACGTGCGGTAACTTGCTTCAAGGTGGGCGCCGAACGGCGCACACATGGCCGCACAGGCATCCTCATCTACCTCTCGATGCGCGAGCATCGCGCCGAAATCGTCGCCGACGAGGCAATCGCGTCGAAAGTGGCGCCCGAGGTTTGGGGCGAGGCGATGGCCGCGATGCTGGCCGAGCTGCGGCGCGGGAATGTAGCCGACGGCGTGATCGCGGCGGTCGAACGGGTTGGCGCGATCCTGGCGCAGCACTTCCCTCGCCACGAAAACGACGTGAACGAACTGCCTGACCGGCTGATCGAGGTGTGAGCGCGGACGACCGCAATTCGCCCGAGGAAGTGATGTGGGAGGGCCGGTTCGTTTCGGCCCGCCGCCGGGGCAAGTGGGAATACGTCGCGCGCTCTCGCGGAATTCGTGCTGCGGTTATCCTCGCAATAGACGATGGCCATGTGCTCCTTGTCGAACAATACCGCGTCCCGCTTGGCCGCAACTGCATCGAACTGCCGGCCGGGCTCATCGGCGACCACGATCACAACGACGGCGAGCACCCCGAGGTCGCCGGCGCACGCGAACTGGAGGAGGAGACGGGCTTTCGCGCCGAGACCGTGACTTCTCTAAGCGAGTTCTGGTCGTCGCCAGGCATGGTCAGCGAAAGCTTCACCCTTCTCCGCGCCACCGGCCTGACGCGAGTTTCGGCAGGCGGCGGGGTTGCAGGAGAAGACATCACCGTGCATCGCATAGCCCTGGACGTGCTCGAGGGCTTCATTGCCGATCGCCGCGCCAGAGGAGATGCGATCGACGTACGGCTGCTGCTGTTGCTCGGCGCAAGGATGATCGAGGGAGTATAGCGATGGCAGGACGGGTTGCGGGCAAGCTGGCGCTGGTTACGGGCGCCGCCCAAGGTCTGGGAGCGGCCAGCGCCAAGATGCTGGCGCGCGAAGGCGCCCGGGTCCTTGCCACCGACATCAACGAGGCGGGCGCCGCTTCCACCGCCGAGGCGATCAATGCCCAGTGCGGCGCCGGCACGGCCTTTTCGCTCCGCCACGACGTCACCAGCCCTCAGGACTGGGCCGCGGCAGTGGACCTCGCACACGATGCGCTGGGCGGCTTGTCGGTCCTGCTCAACAACGCCGGAATCGGCGTGCGCGGGAACATCGAGACCTGCACGCTGGAAGACTGGAAGCGCGGATTCGCAGTCAACGTCGATTCGGTGTTCCTCGGCTGCCAGACCGCGCTGAAGGTGATGAAGGACCACCAGCCCGGTTCGATCATCAACATTTCCTCGATCGCAGGCCTGATCGCATCGGACACGATGCCGGGGTATAATGCATCGAAGGCTGCGGTCTGGATGCTGTCGAAATCGGTCGCGCTCTACTGCGCGAAGATGGGCTGGGACATTCGCAGCAACACCATCCACCCGACCTTCATCGACACCCCGATCCTTGATGGGATGGTCGCCAGTTCCGGGCGCGAGAAGTCGGTCATCATGGACAAGCTGGCCCGGCAGATTCCGCTCAAGCGGGTGGGTGAGCCGAATGACGTGGCCAACGGCGTGCTTTACCTCGCCTCCGACGAAAGCCGCTTCATGACCGGCGCCGAGCTAAAGCTCGACGGCGGCATCTCAGCGATGTGAAGCCCACCGGGCCGGAAATCCGCTTCGTCGGCCTGGGCCGGCGGTTCGGCGAGACCGTCGCGGTCGAACCGCTCGACCTGACGATTGCCGGAGGATCGTTCGTCGCGCTCGTCGGTGCGTCGGGCTCGGGCAAGTCGACCCTGCTCCGCTCGATCAACCGCCTCGATGAAGCCGCAGGAGCCATCCGCTCGGGCAGTGTTAGCATCGGCGGCATCGCAGTGGACGATATTCCGGCATCGGAATTGCGGCGCGGTATCGGCTACGTATTCCAGTCGGTCGGCCTTTTTCCGCACATGACCGTGGGCGAGAACATCGCGATCGGGCGGCGGATCAGGGGCGAGAGGATGCCCGAGAACGAGATCGCCGGGCAGCTCGAACTCGTCGATCTTCCGGCAGATTTCGCCAAGCGCATGCCTGACGCGTTGTCGGGCGGCCAGCAGCAGCGGGTGGGCGTTGCCAGGGCGCTTGCCGAACGCCCGCAGGTCTTGCTGCTGGACGAACCGTTCGGTGCACTGGACCCCATAACGCGCGACGCGTTGGCCCGGCGAGTTCGCGCGATCCACGATCGGCTGGGCCTCACCACGATCCTGGTGACTCACGACATGGCCGAAGCGCTGCTGCTGGCCGACCGGGTTCTGGTCATGGACCATGGCCGGATCGTTGCCGACGCTGCGCCGCGCGAGCTTGCCGCCGGGCGCGCAGGCCCGGCGGCCGAGGCTCTTGTCGCCGTCCCGCGCAACCAGGCACGCCGCTTGGCGGATCTTGCCCGATGATCGGCGGGATCGGGGCGCAGCTCGGCCAGATGGGCAGCCAATTCTCGGCCCACATCGCCCTGTCCGCCGCAGCGCTGCTACTTGGCATCGCGATCGCCCTGCCGCTGACGCTGTGGTCGTCGCGCAATGCGCACGTCGCTCGCGCCGCGCTCGGCATTGCAAGCCTCGTCCAAACCATCCCCGCGCTAGCGCTCCTCGCGCTGTTCTACCCCATCCTCCTGTCACTGTCGGCCCTGGTCGGGGGCGGGATTCCGGCGCTAGGCTTTCTGCCCGCGCTCCTCGCGCTGGCGCTCTATGCCGTGCTCCCAATCCTTCGAAACGGCGTGACCGGGCTGGCCGAACTCGACCCCGGGGTCCGCCAGGCAGCCGACGCGGTCGGAATGACAGCCGGCCAGAAACTCCGGCTGGTCGAGGCCCCGCTCGTCGCGCCTTACGTGATGGCGGGTATCCGCACCGCCGCGGTGTGGACCATCGGCGCGGCCACGCTGGCGACGACGGTGGGCCAGACCAGCCTGGGCGATCCCATCTTTGCCGGATTGCAGACGCAAAACTGGGTTCTCGTCCTGGCCGGATGCATCGCCGCTGCGGGGCTCGCGCTTGTCGTTGATGGGCTTCTCGCCCTCGTCGAGCGCGGCATGGCGCGCCGCCGCCCCGCCCTGACTTACGCGGGGCTCGCCCTGCTCGCACTGGGCTTGGCAGCTGCGCTCGTCCCCGGCGGCTCTGCACAGCGCCAAACGATCACTGTCGGTGCGAAGAACTTCTCCGAGCAATACATTCTTGCCCGGCTGATCGGAACTCAGCTTGAGAAGGCCGGATACGATGTGCGCTACCGCGAGGGACTGGGCTCGGCGGTCGTGTTCCGCGCGCTCGAGGCCGGGGATATCGACGTCTATGTCGACTATGCCGGCACAATCTGGACCGCCGAGATGAAGCGGACGGACAACCCTCCCCCAACGGCAATGCGCGCGGCGATCGGAAGGTGGCTCGCTCGTCCCGGCGGCGCCCGGCTCCTCGGCACGCTGGGCTTTGAGAATGCCTATGCCTTCGCAATGCGGGCCGACGATGCGCGAGCCAAGGGGATCGTCTCGCTGGCGGATCTCGCCCGGCGCTCGCCTGCCCTCACACTCGGCACCGACCTGGAGTTCCTACAGCGGCCCGAGTGGGCAGCGGTCAGAAAGGCCTATCCCTTCCGCTTCGGCGCGACAAAATCTTATAGCCCGACCTTCATGTACCAGGCGCTCGCAAGCGGCACCGTCGATGCGATAACGGCGTTCTCGTCGGACGGAAGGATCGCGGCGGATCGTCTCGTCGTGCTTCAGGACCCGGCTCACGCGATCCCGAATTACGACGCGCTGCTGCTCGCTTCGTCGCGCTGTGCCGCCGCTGTGCGTTGCCGCCAGGCGATCAGTGAACTTGCCGGCAAAATTCCGGTGGCCGCGATGCGGGAGGCCAACTACCAGGTCGACCGCGACAAGGGCAAGCGCTCCCCCGACCAGACAGCCGCGTGGCTGGCCGAAAAGATCGGACTGGACCGCTAGCGCAGAGCGGTCCACTTTCAACTCCAGGGTCTTGGGGGAAAATCCACGGATGCGCAAAATCGCGTGCGCGAGCAGCTTCGTGTTGCTTGGCCTGATGGTCGCAGGCTGCGACGTAACCGGCGCCGAAGTCGTCGAGCGCGACGGCGCGGACATTGCCCAGGCACCACTTCCCGAGCGGGTGTATTGGGGCGACACCCACCTCCACACGGCCAATTCGGTCGATGCATTCGGCTTCGGGGTGAGGCTTGGCCCGGAAGACGCGCTGCGCTTTGCCCGCGGCGACGAGGTAACATCGACCATGGGGCTGAAGGTCAAGCTGGCCCGTCCGCTCGACTTCCTCGTCATCGCCGACCATTCCGACGGCTTGGGAGCGACGAAGGCCCTGTACGACGCTCCCCGGTTCATGATCCGCGATCCGCAACTGTTGCGCTGGCACGACATGATGCACGAGGGACCGGAGGGAACCCAACGCGTTACCGCCGAGCTGATCACCGCCGCGGCGAACCGCACTCTGCCCGCGGCGATGATGGACCCGGTCGCCGGCCGCAAGCGAACAACGACAGTCTGGACCAATCAGACCCGCACGGTCGAGCGCTACAACCAGCCGGGCAAGTTCACGGCCTTCATGGGCTTCGAATACACGCTGATGCCCGACGGCAACAATCTGCATCGGGTCGTGGTCTTCCGCGACGGCAAGTCGAAGGTCGATCAGATCCTTCCCCTTGGCGCGATCACCGGCAACATCCCGGATCCGTTGTGGGATTACATGGACGCGTACGAGAAGAAGACCGGCGGCAAGGTTCTCGCGATCCCGCACAACTCGAATGTGTCGAACGGCCTGATGTTCGAGCTCACCCAGCCGGGCGGCGGCCCGATGAGCGCCGAATACGCTCGTCGGCGCGGGGCCCATGAGCCGCTGGTCGAGATTACGCAGATCAAGGGCGATAGCGAGGCCCACCCCTTTCTCTCGCCGAACGACGAGTTCGCTGGCTTCGGCGTCGAGGGGTGGGACCTGGGCAACCTTCCGCTGACTCGGCGGAAGACGCCGGACATGTTCGCGGGAGAGTATGTCCGCGAGGCGTTGAAGCGCGGCCTTGCGATCGAGGCGCGAACCGGCGTGAATCCTTACCGCCTTGGCGTGATCGGATCGACCGACAGCCACACGGCTCTCGCCACGGCGGACGAGGACAATTTCTTCGGCAAGCATACCGGCCAGGAGCCGGGCCCCGACCGGGTCATGGAATCGCAGAATCTGGGGACTGCGGCAGGGCGGTTTGGCTGGCACTACCTTGCGGGCGGATACGCGGCGGTCTGGGCGACCGCCAATACCCGCGGCGCGCTGTTCGACGCGATGATGCGGCGCGAGGTCTACGCCACCACGGGGCCCCGAATGACTGTGCGCGTCTTCGGTGGCTGGGACTTCGGCTCAAGCGACCTGAACAGCAGCTGGGTGCGCACCGGATATGCGCGTGGCGTACCGATGGGAGCGGTCCTCAAGCCCGCGGTCGTGTCTGGCAAGCGACCCACGTTGATGATCTCTGCGGTGAAGGACCCCATCGGCGCGAACCTCGATCGGGTGCAGGTGGTCAAAGGGTGGATCGATAGCGCGGGCGCGCTGCACGAGGAGGTGTTCGACGCGGCATGGAGCAACCCGCAGCAGCGCAAGATGGTCGGCGGAAAGGTGCCCCCCGTTGGCGACACGGTGAACGTGGCACGGGCGACATACACCAACACCATCGGCGCCCCGGTGCTTTCCGCGGTCTGGAGGGACCCCGCGTTCGATCCGCGCCAGCGCGCGTTCTACTACCTTCGGGTGATAGAGATCCCGACACCGAGTTGGCCCGCTTACGACGCGCTGCGCTATCACCTGAAACTGCCGCCCGAAGTCCGGGTCAAACAGCAGGAACGCGCCTACACTTCGCCGATCTGGTACGAGCCGCCAGCAGTGGGCGCTGGCCCCATCATGGACAGATAATCGGCCAGCCGCGCGACCTGTGCCGGATCGAGGCGCAGGCCGAGCTTGGTCCTGCGCCAGAGGATGTCTTCGGCAGTTTGCGCCCACTCCCGCCGGACGAGATAGTCGACTTCGGCCTGGCTTAGCCCGTGGCCGAAATCCCCGCCCAGAGCGGCGCGTTCCGTCGCCGCGACCAGCCACTCCCGCGCGAGGGTGCCATAGGCCTTGACGATCCTGTCCGCATCGGCGGCGCTCAGAAAGGGATGTGCGGTACGATAGGACGCAGCCAGCGCGGCCGCGCCATCCAGCGGGAAATCGCCGCCGGGCAATGGCTCACGCGCTGTCCAGGCGGGGCCAGCTAGCGCGGAAACGCGCTCGGCCAGCAGGTCGACCGCCTCCTGCGCGAGGTGGCGATAAGTGGTGATCTTGCCGCCGAATACGGAGAGCAGCGGAGCGCCCTCGCCAAGCTCGGACAAGTCGAGCCGGTAGCCGCGGGTCGCGGCCTCGGGTTTTCCCGACCCGTCGTCGATCAGCGGCCTTACGCCGGAATAGGTCCAGACTACGTCGGCGGGGGATACCTGGCGGGTGAAGTAGGTGTTGGCGCCCTCGCACAGGTAGGCGATCTCTTCCTCGCTCGCCCGGATGTGATCGAGCCCTTCATGGTGATCGCGATCTGTGGTGCCAATCAGGGTGAAGTCCCGCTCGTAAGGGATGGCGAAGAAGATGCGGCCGTCGGCGAGCTGGAAGAAGTAGGCGAACGGGTGATCGAAGAGCCGTGGCACCACGATGTGCGATCCGCGAACCAGCCTCATCCCGAGCGGCGGAGCGTCGCCCGTCAGCGCGCTTACCGAAAGGACCGAAGGCCCGGCGGCGTTGACCAGCGCACCAGCCGTAAACTCTCCCCTCGGCGTCTTCAGCGTCCAGCCAGTGCTGGCGCGCTGGGCGCGGAGCAGCGGAGTCCGGGTCACTACATCCGCGCCGCGATTTGCAGCGTCGCGAGCATTCAGCACCACCAGACGGGCATCGTCGACCCAGCCGTCGCTATATTCGAAGCCCCTGCGATATTGCGACTTCAGCGGCTTTCCTGCGGGGTGTTTGGTCAAATCGATCGACGTGGTCGGCGGCAGCAGTCGCCGGCCGCCGATGTGGTCGTAGAGGAACAGTCCCAGGCGCAGCAACCAGCGTGGCCGCAAACCTTTCACGTGAGGCAGGACGAAGCGCATCGGCCAGATGATATGGGGAGCGATGCGCCACAGGGCCTCGCGCTCCGACAAGGATTCACGCACCAGCCCGAACTCGTAGTGCTCGAGGTAGCGAAGGCCACCGTGGATCAGCTTCGTCGAGGCAGACGAGGTGCCCTGGGCAAGATCCCCCGCCTCGAGCAGCAACACCCGCGCTCCGCGTCCCGCGGCGTCGCGCGCGATACCGGCCCCGTTCACACCGCCGCCTATGACGGCGATATCGTAGAAGCCGCTGGCGCTCACACGCGCAACTTGGTCGAGCTTCGCGCCATCGCAGGCCTTCTCTCGCGCGCGATCAGAACAGGACGACGCTGCGGATACTGTCGCCCGCGTGCATCAGGTCGAAACCCTTGTTGATCTCTTCGAGTGTGAGGACGTGCGTGATCATCGGATCGATGGCGATCTTGCCGTCCATGTACCAGTCGACGATCTTCGGCACGTCGGTTCGGCCCTTGGCCCCGCCGAACGCGGTGCCGCGCCAGTTTCGGCCCGTCACGAGCTGGAACGGGCGGGTGGCGATCTCCTTGCCCGCCTCGGCGACGCCGATGATGATCGAGGTGCCCCAGCCGCGGTGGCAAGCCTCGAGCGCGGTGCGCATGACCTCGGTGTTGCCGGTGGCGTCGAACGTGTAGTCGGCCCCGCCGTCGGTCAGCGCGACGATCGCCGCCACGGTCTCATCCCGGCTCATGCCCTTCGTGTTGAGAAAGTCGGTCATACCGAACTGGCGGCCCCATGCCTCGCGCTCAGGGTTGATGTCGACCCCGACGATCTGCCCCGCACCGGCCAGGCGCGCGCCCTGGATCACGTTGAGCCCGATCCCGCCGAGCCCGAATACCACCACGTTGTCGCCCACCTGGACCTTGGCGGTATTGACCACCGCTCCGACCCCGGTGGTCACACCGCAGCCGATGTAACAGCTCGTCTTGAACGGCGCATCTTCGCGGATCTTGGCGACCGCGATCTCGGGCAGCACGGTGAAGTTTGAAAAGGTGGAACAGCCCATGTAGTGATGGATCATCCGCCCCTTGTACGAAAAGCGGCTGGTGCCGTCCGGCATCAGGCCCTTGCCCTGCGTCGCGCGGATCGCCGTGCACAGGTTGGTTTTGCCCGAAAGGCAGGATTTACATTGGCGGCATTCCGGCGTGTAGAGCGGGATCACGTGGTCGCCGGGTTTGACCGAGGTCACCCCTGCCCCCACCTCGCGCACAATCCCTGCGCCTTCGTGGCCGAGCACGCTGGGGAACAGGCCCTCACTGTCCAGCCCGTCGAGCGTATAGGCGTCGGTGTGGCAGATCCCGGTCGCCATGATCTCGACCAGCACTTCGCCGTGCCGGGGACCCTCCAGGTCGAGCTCCACGATCTCGAGCGGCTGCTTGGCCTCGAATGCTACGGCTGCGCGGGTCTTCATGGAGTGCTCCGGATTTGCGCGGCGACGCATCTTTCGCAGCCGCGCGGGGTGGCCTATCGCATGGTCAGGATGCAGACAAGGCACCGGCAAGCGAGGAAACAGGGCATGGCGACAGCGCCTTCGGCAGATCGGGCGTGGCTCGCGGAAGCGGTCCGGCGGATCGAGGCCGACTATCAACGGTCGGCGGACACCCACCTCATACGCCTCGACCTGCCTCGCTATCCCGGCATCGTTCTATATCTCAAGGACGAAAGCTCGCACCCAACCGGCAGCCTAAAGCATCGCCTTGCGCGGTCCCTGTTCCTCTATGCGCTCTGCAACCAATGGATCGGACCAGCGACGACCGTGATCGAGGCGTCTTCCGGCTCGACCGCAGTGTCCGAAGCTTATTTTGCGCGAATGCTGGGCCTGCGCTTCATCGCGGTCGTGCCCTCGTCGACCGCCGCGCCAAAGCTCGAGGCGATCCGCTTTCATGGCGGAGAGATCCACACCGTGGACGACCCCCGCAGCGTGACCGAAGTCTCGCACCGCCTCGCCGACGAGACCGGGGGGCACTTCCTCGATCAGTTCACCTTTGCCGAACGCGCGACCGACTGGCGCGGCAACAACAACATAGCGGAAAGCATCTTCACCCAGATGGGAGACGAAGAGCATCCCGTCCCCTCCTGGGTCGTGTGCGGAGCAGGGACCGGAGGCACGTCGGCGACGATCGGCCGGTTCATCCGCTATCAGCGCCACCCGACGATGCTGTGTGTTGCCGATCCCGTCGATTCCGTGTTCCACCGGCACTATGCCGATCGGTCGGTTACAGCGCTGCCGGAAGGTTGCGGGTCGCGGATCGAAGGGATCGGCAGGGCACGGCTGGAGGCCAGTTTCATGCCCGGGGTGATCGACCGGATGATCGCGGTGGAAGACTGCGACAGTATCGGCGCGATGCATGCGCTGGCCGCGCGGCTCGGACGCCAGGTTGGCGGTTCGACGGGTACGAACCTGTGGGCATGCGCCCAGATCATTCGGGAGATGGCGGCCAGCGGGCAAAAGGGGTCGGTCGTGACGCTGCTGTGCGATCGCGGCGACCGCTACGCTCAAACCTATTACGACGACGCCTGGCTCGAAAGGTGCGGCGTCGACTGCACGGCATCGCGCGAGGATATCGCTCAAGTCCTCGCAGCTTAACGCTGGCTGCAGGGAAGGCCGGCGGCGTTCGATTGTCATTACGGTCGGCTTGCTCTAGCGCGATTCGAACACCGGGTTTGGCAATTGTCAGCAAGTCGACCGGAAAGGGGCGAACATCATGACGACTGAGCCGGCCAACGACGACGTTGCCTCGCGGATCGAGCGCGTCCGCGCGGGACGGTCATCGGTGCCGCCCGAAAAGCTCATACGGAACCTTCTGCGGCTGTTCGACCTCAAGCCCGGCGAGGAAGAGCACACCTTCACCTTTCCTCCGCTGCCCCGCGTCACGCGCGATCGCCTGTTCGGGGGCCAGGTGATCGCCCAGGCGATGGTCGCCGCCGCACGGACGGTGCCTGCACCCAAGCAGATCCATTCGCTTCATGCATATTTCCTTCGCGCCGGGGACGAAGGCCTGCCGACCGATTTTACCGTTCGCCTGGATTTCGACGGGCGCAGTCTATCGAACCGGCGAGTTATCGTCCGCCAGCAGGACAAGGTGATCTTTAACCTGACAGCTTCCTTCATGGCGCCGGCTGAAGGCCTTTCCCATCAGCTCGCCATGCCCGACGTGCTCGGCCCGGAAGAGGTCTGGTCAGCCGAAGAGCTTGTGGCCAACATCCCCGATCTTCCCGAACGGGCGATTGAGAATCTTGCCCGACCGCGGCCCTTCGAAATGCGCGGCGTGCGTCCGCGGCCGCAGGAGCGTGCAACCCGCCATTACCAATGGATGCGAGCGGTTGCGCCCATGCCCGACGATCCGTTGATGCACCGCGCTGCCCTCGGCTTCGCGTCCGACATGGGTCTGCTGTCGACCTGCATGCTTCCCCATGGACTCGACTGGGCTACCCCCGGCCTGTTTTCGACGAGCCTTGACCACGCGATGTGGTTTCACGCCGATTTCCGGGCCGATGAGTGGCTTCTCTATATGATGGATACCGACTGGTCGGGCGGGTCGCGCGGGCTCAACCGCGGATCGATCTATCGCCGCGACGGAACGCTTGTCGCTTCCGCCGTGCAGGAAGGTCTTTTGCGCTTCGCGCCCTGATCCACCACGGTGCCCCTTGCCCGCGTTCCAATGTCGGGTATGGTGAGTTGCAGTGTCCGCCAACGGACCGCATGAGAGTGATGCCCCCTTCAGGAGAATGACGATGGCCACCGCTGCCGAGGCCCCGGCCCGAGACGATCTCGACGCCTTCCGCGACGAAGTGCGCGCGTGGATTGCCGCGAACTTTCCCGAAGAACTCAAGAACCGAAGCATGACCTTCTCGTCGGTCGAGGGCGCGCCGGTCGAGACGCCAGCGATGACCCGCTGGCGCGAGGCGATGGGCGAGCGCGGGTGGGGTACGCCGACCTGGCCCAAGGAATACGGCGGCGGCGGGCTGTCCCGCGACCAGGCCAGGGTGATCGAGGCGGAACTCGCCCGCGCAGGGGCCTACAATCCAATCGGCGGCATGGGCGTGATGATGTTCGGCCCGACCCTGCTCGAATACGGCAGCGAGGCTCAGAAGCGCGAGCACATCCCGCCCATTACTCGCGGCGAGATACGCTGGTGCCAGGGTTACTCCGAGCCCAATGCCGGGTCCGACCTCGCAAGTCTCCAGACCTTCGGCGAAGACAAGGGCGATCACTACCTGGTCAACGGACAGAAGACCTGGACCAGCGGCGGCCAGTGGGCGGACAAGTGCTTTGCGCTGGTGCGTACCGACCGGACCAAGAAGCAGGGCGGCATCAGCTTCATGCTGATCGACATGGACAGCCCGGGTGTCGAGGTGAAGCCGATCCAGATGATCTCGGGCGTATCGCCCTTCTGCGAGACCTTTTTCACCAATGTGAAGGTGCCCAAGGAGAACCTCGTCGGCGAGGAAGGCCAGGGCTGGACCATCGGCAAGCGTCTTCTCCAGCACGAGCGCACGAACCTTTCGGGCGGCGGCGCGCTGGCTGCCGCGAACGCGCAGTCGCTTTCGGCGCTGGCCAAGAAGTACCGGGGGACCGGCGCCGACGGCCAGCTTGAGGACACCGATCTGCGCGCACGCATTGCCAAGTTCGAGATCGACTGGGCGGCTTTCCTGCTTACCGCAAGGCGAGCCGCGGTCGAAGGCAAGGGCGGCGGCGTCTCGACGATCAGTTCGATCCTCAAGAAAGCCGGCACCAAGCTGGGTCAGGAAGGCGCCGAACTGGCGATAGAGATCATGGGTCGCCAGGGCCTCGGCTGGGAGGGCGAAGGCTTTACCGAAGAGGAGCTTACCGGCGTCCGCACCTGGCTCTTCGGCAAGGCTACGACGATCTACGGCGGTTCGACCGAAATCCAGAACAACATCGTCGCCAAGAACATTCTTGGCATGCTCGATCACCAGTAAGGCGCGACGCGATATGGCAATCCTCAACGACGAACAGGCCATGCTGCGCGACATGGCGCGCGAGTGGGCTACCAACGAAAGTCCGGTGGGCAACTGGCGCAAGGTCCGCAATGCCGAAACCCGCGAGGCTGTGGACGAAGCCGCATGGAACGCGGTCCGCGAGATGGGCTGGACTGGGATCGTCATCCCCGAAGCGCACGGCGGGTCCGACTTCGGCTGGCTTTCCGCCGGCCTGGTGGTCGAGGAAATGGGCAAGACGCTCACCGCCAGCCCGCTTGTCGCCTCCACCCTTGCGGCAAGCGCGATCGTTCTGGGCGGCAGCGACGAACAGAAGGGTAAATACCTTCCACGCCTTGCGAGCGGCGAGCTTGTCGGCACGCTGGCTATCGACGAAGGTCCGCGACACGCCGGCAACGCGGCGAAGGTGTCGTCCGGCGCCAGTGGCATTTCCGGAACGAAGTCATTCGTGGCGGAAGCTCATAACGCGGGCCTTTTCGTCGTGTCGGCAAGCGACGGGCTATACCTCGTCGAGAGCGGCGATGGCGTATCCCTGTCACAGCGCTCGCTGATCGACCGGCGCAATCATGCCGACGTCACCTTTTCCAATGCCGCGGCGGAAAAACTCGCCGGCGGCGGCGACGATCTCACGGATAAGGTCCTCGATCGCGCGCGCATCCTGACATCGGCCGAAATGTTGGGGATGGCCAGTCAGGTGTTCGACGTGACACTCGCGTACCTGAAGCAGCGCGTCCAGTTCAACCAGGTGCTCGCGACGTTCCAGGCGCTTCAACACCGCATGGCCGATCTGTTTTCCGAGATCGAGCAGATGCGCTCCGCCGTCGAAGGCGGGCTCGAAGCGCTCGACGCCGATTTCAACGTGCCGAAGGCCGCGTGCATCGCCAAGGCCAAGGCCAATGACGTGCTCCACCTGATGAGCCGCGAGGGCATCCAGCTACATGGCGGGATCGGCATGACCGACGAATACGACATGGGCTTCTACCTGAAGCGCGCGCGCGTGCTGGAAGCATCTTGGGGTTCAAGCGCGTTCCTGCGGGATCGGTTCGCAAAGCTCAGCAGCTACTAGGGACTTGTCCGGGGCACTCGATCCGTCGGCCCCGGCAAGTGAAGCCGATCTGGCCGAAAGCGTCGCCGGCGAAGGCGCGATGGAGCGGCATGCGCGTTTCGTCGACGCGAACATGCGGCGAAACTTCAGCGCCAACCTGATCCACGGCATCTTCGGGATGACCGGCTTTCGACTGATCTACGCACCGACAATCATTCCCGCCTATATCCACCTGCTGACAGGCAGCGCTTCGGCCGTTGGCCTCGGTACCGCCCTGCTTCAGCTTGGCGGGACGATTTCCCCGATCGCGAGCGGCACGCGTGTGGAGACCCGCCGCTTCATCCTGCCTTACGCCGTGCGTGTCGGCTCGATGATGCGCGTCATGCTGCTGGGTCTTGCGCTGGCCGGATGGTTCCTGACCGGCAACCAACTTCTGGGCGTAACCTTCGTGCTGTTTCTGCTGCTCGGGTTCTTCTCGGGCGCGCAGCGGGTCGCCTTCCAGATGCTGATGGCCAAGGTCATTCCCATACGCAGGCGCGGGAGGCTGCAAGGCTATCGCAACGTGGTCGGCGGCCTGATCGCCGCTGTGCTGGCCTGGTTCGCCGGGCACGTGATGATCGAGCAGTCCTGGTTCGGCAACGGCTATGCGACGACCTTTCTTCTGGCGTTCGTTCTCACCAGCATAGGACTTTTCGCTCTCCAACTCTTGATACGGGAGCCAGAGGCCCCTGCGAGGCGCTCTCCTCTGCCCTGGCGCGAGCGTATCGCTGAGCTGCCCAAGTTACTGCACAACCCGGACTTTCGTCATTTCCTCACTGCGCAGGGCTTCGCCACGGCGGCTCGCGTCGGACTGCCTTTCTGGACGATCTTCGTGGGCGACCGCCTCGGCCTCAACGGAGCGCTGATCGGCGGCCTCAGTCTAGCGTTTCTCGGCGCGGATACCGTCTCCAACCTCGCCTGGGGCGCGATCGGGGACCGCTACGGCTTCCGGATCGTCTATTTGCTTTCGCTCGGCGCGACGCTGGCCGGCCTGATCCTTCTCGTGACCGGGACCACCGCATTTCCGCTCTACGGCGCGTTCGCGATGATGGGCGTCGGTTCGTCAGGATGGATGATGGCGTCGGCCACCATGGTCCTCGAATTCGGAGCGCACGAGGATATCCCGATGCGCCTCGCGTTCGCGACCACGGTCGAAGGGGCGGTTGCTGCCATCGGCCCGCTGGTTGCCGGCGCGTTGGTGGGTCTGTTCGGCTATACGCCGCTGATCGTGATCACGTTCATCGCGCTCGCCGTCGCCGCACTGGTGACCATGACCCGAATTCGCGAACCTCGGACGGTCGATCAGCACTGACTTTCCGGGTCAGTCCGGCTCGCTGAACAAGCCGTGGGCCAGCGTCCACAGGTAAGTCTCGACCGCTGCCTGGGGCTCGGTGAAACGGCGGTTCCACGGGCGCATCTCGAACGCCGAATTCAGGGTCGACATGATGACCTGGCTGGCGATCAACGGATCGATAGCCCGGATCGATCCTTGTGCGATGCCGTCGATCAGCACGCCAGCAAAGCGCCGCGCGAGCCGGTCGGACCGCGCCACAACATCCAGCCGCAACTCGGCTGGAATGGCCTGCAGCGCGGTCGTTCGCAGCAACGGCGTCGCATCGAACAATTGCACGTCCACAAGTTCGGCGAGGACGCTGGCCAGCCGCACGGCGTAGGTCTCGGGAAGCGTTTCGGCGGCATTCAGTGCAGCCGCTACCCGGTCGTGACTGTGATCGAAACAGGCGAGAACCAGATCGTCTTTCGCTTCGTGGTGATGATAGAAGCTGCCCTTCGTGAGGTCGAGTTCGGCGGCTATCCGGGTGACCGACGCACCGCGCATTCCACGCTGGTTGATCAGGACCGTCGCCGCGCGAAGGAACGCGCGCTCGGTGCCCGGTTGTTCCGCCTCCTCGGACCGCCAGGTCTCGCGCTGTGGCAGCGGAACCGAGGGCCAGCCCGCTTCGTCCGTTGCCAGGCCTTCCGCGAAGACCTCGAACAGCCGCTCGGTCAGCCTGCCGAATTCGTCGAGGGAATATTGCACCGACCAAGCCGGCAGCCAGAACACGGCTTCAAGCAGGATATGCGCCCGCGCGATGCTGAGCGCGCGCGAGCGTGGCCTTGCCGGTGCGGCGAAAAAGCCTGCGATCACTTCCAGCGTGGTGCGGTAATGCGAGAGGAGCGGCTTCTGCGCCTCGTCCGCCAGCGCCCGTATCTCGGACAAGGCGATCGTGCGGGGGTGCTCTCCGCGCCGGATCATGGCGCGCAGTTCGACGTGACCAGCCAGCCAATGACGGACGCGCGCGCGCGGATCGGGCTGAGCTGCGGCGACGAGCGCCATTTCGCGCAGAAGATCGAGTGTCGCGTCGTAAGCAGCGACGATCAGGTCTTCCTTGCGGCGAAAATAGTAAGTGACGCTCGTCGTATTGAGACCGACGCGTTGGGCGACCTCGCCAAAGGTCATGCCCTTCACGCCATTCTCGTTGATCAGGGCCGAGGCAGCGTGAACGATCGCCTGGCGCTTCTGCTCGAAGCGCGGGGTATCCGCCGCCGGCGACCCCACGCCTTCGCGGGCCTCGGAGTGAGTCAAGCGGACGCCGTCTGTTCGGGAAGGAACAACGCCTTGAGCTCGCGCTTCAGGATCTTGCCGTTGGCGTTGCGCGGCAGCGTTTCCTTGCTGAACACGATCCGCACCGGCACCTTGAAGCCGGCGAGCCTGGAGCGCACGAGGTCCTGCAATTCGCGTTCGGTGGCCTGGGCACCCGGGGCAAGATGGACGACTGCCGCCGGCTCCTCTCCCAGTTGAAGGTGCGGTATGCCTATCAACGCCGCATCGGTGACCGCCGGATGGTCATAGAGCACGTTTTCAACCTCGGACGAGTAGATGTTCTCGCCGCCGCGGATGATGATGTCCTTCGCCCGGTCGACGATGAAACAGAAGCCTTCCTCGTCGAGCCGCGCGAGGTCGCCTGTGCGCACCCAGCCGTCCACAAAAGTTTCGGCGGTAGCATCTGGCCTGTTCCAGTACCCCTTCACGACCATCGGGCCCCGCGCCCACAATTCCCCGACCTCGCCGACCGGCAGCTCGCGCGTGCCATCCTCGTTCATGATCTTGAGGTCGGCCACCGGGACCGGAGGCCCGGCGCTCGTCGGCCGGTTGAGATAGTCCTCGCTCGAATGGGTGGTGACGGTGGCCATCGTCTCGGTCATGCCCCAGCCGTTTCCGGGCAGCGCGCCGAACACTTCGCGAATCTTGCGCACCAGTTCGGGCGCAGACGGCGCGCCGCCATAGGCTATCGCCTCGAGGCTGGAGAGATCGTATTTCTCGCGATCGGGATGCTCGATCATCTGCCAGGCGATGGTCGGCACGCCACCCGTCGAACTAACCTTCTCGCGCTCGATGATCTCGAACGCCTTCACGACGTCCCACTTGCGCATGTAGACGGCGGTATGGCCCGCAAACAGCGCGCCCATCAATCCCGCCGAGCATGCGGTTACGTGAAACAGCGGGATCACCAGCAGGGTGGTCTTGAACGCCGGCTCGGGCAGCGGATCGCCGCGGCGCAGGACCGCGCGGACCGCCGACCAGGCCGAGGAGAAGATGTTCGTGGTCAGGTTTCGGTGCGAACCCAGCGCACCCTTCGGCTGGCCGGTCGTGCCGCTGGTGTAGAAGATCGTCGCCGGATCGTCGGGTTCTATCTGCACATCCGGGATCGCGCTGTCCGGCAGGGGCGCCCAGTCGCCGGGTTTGCCGATGACCGCTTCCAGATGCTCCGCCGGGGGAAGGAGCGCCCCCGCCCGGGTCACCATGATGGATTCGAGCGCCGGCAATTCCGGCAAGTGAGGCAGCACCCGGTCGAGACGTTCCTCGTCACACACCAGGATGCGGCATCCCGAATTGGCCAGACCGAACGTCAGTTCCAAGCCGGTCCACCATGCATTGAGCGGCACGCAGATGGCGCCGATCGCGGTCGCGGCGAAAAATGCCACGGGCCATTCGGGCAGGTTGCGCATCGCCAGCGCGATGCGGTCGCCCTTTTTAATTCCACGATCCCTGAACTCCTGGGCTAGCCTTGCGACCGCGCGGTACCAGGCTTCGTAGCTGACGCGCTCGTCCTCGTAGATGGTGACCAGCCGCTCGCCATGCCCGCGCGCGATCTCGGCCAGGGCGCGCAGCGAAGGCGGTGCGTGTTTCCACGTCCGCGTGGGCACTCCGTCGATCACGACGGTTTCCATTTCGAAGCGTTCGCCGGGGGCGCACAGCAGATCTCGGATCGCTTCATTGGACATCGCCGGCCAGTTTGGCGGAGGGTTCCACGCCTCTTCGACGGACGTGTCGCCAACGCGCACCGACGTGTCGTTCAAGCTTCTTCTCCTAAATCGGGTTTGTTTTCTTGTTGTCGCTGTTGCTAAAGCGATTCGGGCAACGGCACAAGTTGCGACCCGGCCTGTGCGCCGGTTTCAGAACCATGGGTATGGGAATTGAGGATGAGCGCTGCAGAACCGCAATCGCTGTTCGACATGTCCGGCAAAGTGGCGCTGATCACCGGCAGTTCGCGCGGAATCGGCCGCGCCATCGCCGAAGCCATGGCGGCGCAAGGAGCCAGGGTCGTCATCTCCAGCCGCAATCAGGGCAAGTGTGAGGAGGTGGCCGCTGCGATCAACAGCGCACGTGGCGACGGAACTGCGATTGCGATTGCCGCAAGCATTTCATCAAAGCCGGCACTCGAGGAACTGGTCGCTCAAGCGCTGGCGCGGCTCGGCAGGATCGATGTCCTCGTCTGCAACGCCGCATCCAATCCCTACTTCGGACCGATGAGCGGAATCAGCGATGAGCAATTCCGCAAGGTTCTCGACAACAACGTGCTGTCGAACCACTGGCTCATCCAGCTGGTGCTGCCCGGGATGATCGAACGCCGAGATGGGGCGATCATTGTGGTCAGTTCGATCGGCGGGTTGCGCGGCTCGGCTACTCTCGGCGCCTATTCCATATCCAAGGCGGCCGACCTTCAACTGGTGCGCAATCTCGCCGTCGAAGTGGGCCAGCACAACATCCGTGTCAACGCCATCGCTCCCGGCCTCATCAAGACCGACTTCGCCAAGGCCCTATGGGACAATCCCGAAAGCGAGGCGCGGTTCAATTCGAGTCACCCCATGCGCCGGATCGGCATGCCCGTGGAGCTGGCCGGCGCGGCAGTCTATTTCGCCAGCAGGGCGGGCAGCTATACCAACGGGCAGACACTTGTCGTCGACGGCGGCACGCTGAGCTGAGGAGCCAATTCAATGCAGACTTTCGACCCGGGCCGGCAGGGGATGTCGGCCGAACGACTGGCGCGCATCGACGCCTTCGTAAAGGGGAAGTACATCGACAACGGCAAGCTTCCCAACGCCCAGCTTGTCGTCGCCCGCAACGGCGAGCCGGTTCATTATTTCGCCCAGGGAACGCTTCGTGCCGATGGCACGCCGCTGCGCGACGACGCACTGTTCCGCATCGCTTCGATGACCAAGCCCGTCACCTCGATCGCGTTCATGCAGCTTGTCGAGGAGTGCAAGATTGCGCTGGAAGACCCGGTGGCAAGAGTCCTGCCTGAGCTCAAGAACCTGTCGCTCTTCGCGGGCGGCGGCGGCAGCGTACCGTTCATGCCGGGCAAGCGCGCCGAACCGATGCGCATGGTCGATTTGATGACCCACATGTCCGGCCTGACGTACGGCCTGCAGAACCGCACCAACGTCGACGCGGCCTATCGGGACAGCAGCCTCGACGTTGCGCGCCATCATCTGGACAGCGATGCCTACATTGCTCGCCTGGCGCAGCTTCCGCTCGAATTCTCGCCGGGTGAGCGCTGGAACTATTCCGTGTCAACCGACGTCCTCGGGGTGGTTGTCGAGCGGCTTTCGGGAATGCGCCTCGGCGACTACTTCAAGGAACACATCTTTGCGCCGCTCGGCATGAACGACACCGCGTTCGGAGTGGCCGAAGGTCAGTCCGACAGGCTCGTCGATTCCTATGGCTACAAGCCGGGCGCTAAGCCCGATCTGGTCGACCTGGGCGCGGAATCGCGGCTCAACGGCCCGGGCAAGTTCGACAGCGGGGGCGGCGGCCTGATCAGCACCATCGCCGACTATCACCGCTTCGCCACGATGCTTCTGAACGGCGGCGTCCTCGACGGGGCAAGGATCGTCAGCCCGAAGACTCTTGCGTTGATGACCGCCAACCACCTGCCGGGGGGACAGGATCTTACCCAGCTATCTCAAAGCCTGTTTTCGGAGAGTCAGAACGCCGGAGTGGGTTTCGGCCTCGGTTTCGCGACTGTGATCGATCCGGCGAAAACGCTGATGCCCGCCAGCAAGGGCGAATTCTACTGGGGCGGCGCCTATTCGACCGCCTTCTTTGTCGACCCGGTCGAGAAGATCACGATGGTTTTCATGACCCAGCTATACCCCTCTTCCGCTTACCCGATCCGGCGCCAGCTCAAGACCATGATCTATGCCGCTGTCGAGGAAAGCTACGCCTGAACTACAAATCCGGAGAACCGCCCATGTCCGTAATCCGCACCGAAAAGCATGACGACGTCCTGGTAATCGTCGCCGACAATCCGCCGGTTAATGCTCTGGGCGCGAAAGTCCGGCAGGGCCTGGTCGATGGGATCGAGCAGGCGCTGGGCGACGATACGGTAAAGGCCGTGGTGATCCGGTGCGATGGGCGCACCTTCTTTGCCGGCGCCGACATTACCGAGTTCGGCAAGGCCCCCGTCGGACCCAACCTGGGCGAGGCTCTGGACAAGATGGAGGCGAGCGACAAACCGGTCGTCGCCGCGATCCATGGCACTGCGCTCGGCGGCGGTTGCGAAGTCGCGCTCGCCTGCCATTACCGGGTGGCCGTCACCTCGGCCCGACTGGGTCTGCCGGAGGTGAAGCTCGGGCTCATCCCGGGTGCCGCGGGCACCCAGCGCCTGCCGCGGGTGGTGGGCGTGGCGAACGCTTTGCCGATGGTCGTCAAGGGCGACCCCATTTCCGCGACGAAGGCCCTGGAAATTGGATTGATCGACCGGATCGTCGGCGCGCAAACGCTGGCGGCAGACGCTATCGCCTTTGCTCGCGAGCAGATCGGCAAGCCGGTGCCCCGCTCGTCCGCCGGCACTGCCCAGCAGGACGCGGTGCGCGATCCTTCGATCTTCGATACCTTCCGCCAGCAGAACGCTCGCGGATTGCGTGGATTCGAGGCGCCCGAGGCCGCGATCCAGGCGGTCAAGGCGTCGACCGAGGGCAGTTATGCCGATGGCGTGAAGCGCGAGCGGGAACTGTTCGTGAAGCTTATGAGCGGAACCCAGTCCGCCGCGATGCGCCATTATTTCTTTGCCGAGCGAGCCGCCAACAAGATCGATAATGTCGATGCCGCGACGCCGCTGATCCCGGTCAACAAGGTCGGCGTCATCGGTGCCGGCACCATGGGCGGCGGCATCGCGATGAACTTTCTGTCCGCAGGCATTCCCGTCACCATCGTCGAGATGCAGCAGGACGCGCTGGATCGCGGGACCGGGGTCATGCGCCGCAATTATGAGAACAGCGCCAAGCGCGGGCGCATGACCGGCGAGCAGGTCGAAGCGGCGATGGGAATTCTCCAACCGACGCTGAACTACGGCGACCTGGCCGATTGCGACCTGGTGATCGAAGCTGTGTTCGAGAGCATGGACATCAAAAAGGAGGTCTTCGCCAAGCTCGACGGCATCGTCAAACAAGGCGCGATATTGGCCTCGAACACCAGCTATCTCGACATTGACGAGATCGCATCGGCCACCCGTCGCCCGGAATTCGTCGTCGGCCTGCACTTCTTCTCGCCCGCCAATGTCATGAAACTGCTGGAGATGGTGCGCGGGGCGAAGACGTCGGACGCGGTTCTCCTGACTTGCATGGCCTTGGCCAAGAAGATCGGGAAGATTGCTGTCGTTGCCGGCAATTGCCCCGGCTTCATCGGCAACCGCATGCTCACCCCGCGCCAGCAGCAGGCGCAGGCACTCATCATGGAGGGCGCCAATTACTGGGACGTCGATGACGTCCTTGTCGATTTCGGATTCCCGATGGGACCGTTCCAGATGGGCGACCTGGCCGGCAACGACGTCGGCTGGCACCGCGATCCCAGTCGGGTCGAAACGGTCCGCGAGGCGCTGTGCGCAGCAGGCCGGTTCGGCCAGAAGGCGGGCAAAGGCTGGTACGATTATGACGAAGCCCGCAATCGCACACCGTCCGACGAGACCCGCGCCATCATCGCCGATTTCGCGTCCAAGGCAGGCAAGCCCCAGCGCAGCTTCACGAAAGACGAGATCCGCGAGCGGCTTCTCTATCCCATGGTGAACGAGGGAGCGAAGATCCTGGCCGAGGGCAAGGCGCAGCGCGCCAGCGATATCGATGTGGTATGGATCAACGGCTACGGCTGGCCACTCTTTACCGGGGGCCCGATGTTCTGGGCCGACACCGTCGGTCTGGACACGGTCGTGGCGGGACTTGAGCGGCATGGACTGCCAGTGGACGAAAGCCTTCGCAGTCGCGCTGCCGCGGGTGAGCGCTTCAGCAACTAACAGGTCAAGGTTTGCGGCCAACCCGACGTAACCGGTGCAAAACCGGGCGATGGGACGTGACCGGCGCGCAACAAGCGCTACATCCGACGAATTAATATTACGGAGGAAATCGATGAGGATGCGGGTCGCGGCGGTTGTCGCCAAGTTGCTTGTGGCGGGATCACTGACGAGCCAGGCCATGGCGCAAACGCCGCCGCCACCCGCCGACCAGCCTGTGGCGGAAAGCCAGAAGCCTGAGAATTCAGTCCTCAACCCCGAGCAGGATACGACCGGTGCCTTGCCTCCTCCGGCCCCGCCCGCCGGCCCTGCGCCGGGCCCCGAAGCAAAGGAGCCGCCAAAGCCGGCGAAGTGGGACGTCAATGCGCCCGCTGGCCTCAAGACGCGCACCGTTCCGATCGCGGTCGACGAGGGAACGTGGATGAACGTCGACGTTTCGCGCGACGGGCGGATGATCGCGTTCGATCTTCTGGGCGATATCTACACCATGCCCATCGGCGGCGGCCAGCCCACGCGCATCGCGGAGGGCCTGGCGTATGAGCATCAGCCGCGCTTCTCGCCGGACGGAAAGCGGATCGCGTTCACGTCCGACCGCGGCGGCGGCGACAACATCTGGGTGATGAACGTCGACGGCGGCGACAAGCGTCAGGTCACCAAGGAGGAATTTCGCCTCCTCAACCAGCCGACGTGGAGCCCCGACGGAAAGTTCATCGTCGCCAAGAAGCACTTCACCACCGGTCGCTCTCTCGGCACGGGCGAGGTCTGGCTCTATCACGCGTCGGGCGGCGGCGGTGTGCAGCTCGTCAAGCGCGCGAGCGAGCAACTCCAGAAGGAGCTGGGTGAGCCGATCTACGCCCCCGACGGCAAGAGCATCTACTATACCCGCAACGTCACGCCGGGACCGATCTTCGAGTATGCGCAGAACTCGCGCACCGACCTCTTCGATATCGAGAAATACGATATCGCGACCGGAGAGGTAACGACAGCGGTCTCAGGCGTCGGCGGCGCCGTGCGCCCGACCCCTTCTCCCGACGGCAAGCGCATCGGTTTCGTGCGGCGCGAGCACGGACGCTCGACACTGTGGGTCAAGGATTTCGCCTCGGGCGAGGAGCGGCGCATCTACGGCGCTCTCGATCAGGACGTGCAGGAAACCTGGGCCGTTACCGGGGTCTATCCGAACATGGCCTGGACGCCCGACAGCAAGGCCGTGATCTTCTGGGCTGGCGGCAAGATCCGCCGCATGTCGGCGGACGGCGCAGGAGGCGACGCAGCGGCGGCTATCATCCCGTTCCGCGTGAACGATACCCGCGTGGTGGTGGACGCGATCCATCCGCAGGTCGAAGTCGCACCAGATCGCTTCACCACGAAGATGCCTCGCTGGGCCAGCACTTCGCCAGACGGCCGCCAGGTAGTGTTCGAAACGCTGGGCAAGCTGTGGATCAAGCCGGCGACGGGCGGCGCGGCGCGGCGCCTCGTCAAGGGTGATGAAGCCGAGATGGAACTGTGGCCGAGCTGGTCGCGCGATGGCCGCTCCGTCGTGTTCGTCGGCTGGACCGACGCCGGCCTGGGCCAGATCCGCACCGTTTCCGCCGGTGGCAGCGCTGCGCGCAACGTCACGACGCTGGCGGGCCACTATGCCCTTCCCCGGTTTTCACCCGACGGCAAAACGATCGTCTTCGAGCGGCGCGGAGGGGGATACCTGACCGCCGCGCGAGGGAGCGAAAATCCTGGCGTTTGGCGCATCCCGGCCGCGGGTGGCACGCCTGTTCGCCTGGCTTCCGACGCTTCCGAGCCGCAGTTCGGCAAGGATGGTGACCGCGTATTCATGCTCGGCAACGACAAGGGCAAGCGCCAGCTCATCAGCACCGACCTCAACGGCGAAGCGCGCAGGGTCCATGCGACAGGCGAGCTGGTCAACGATTTCGAGGTGTCGCCGAGCGGTGAATACGTTGCGTTCCGCCAGAATTACGAAGCTTTCGTCATGCCCTTGATGCCGGGCACCCAGAACGTCGATGTCGACATGAAAGGCGGACCGATGCCGGTGACCCGCGTGAGTGCGGAGGGCGCCGATTACATCCATTGGTCGAACAACGGGGACGCGATCCACTGGAGCATGGGACCGACCCTCTACACGGCCAGAACGTCCGAACTGTTCCGAAATGCCCCGGCGGGCGAGGATCCGGCCAAATTTCCCGCGCCGCGCACGGGCATCTCGCTGGCAATGGACGTCGCCGCCGATCGACCGACCGGGATGGTCGCGATTACCGGCGCCCGGCTGGTAACGATGGCCGACGCGGCCGGCGGGATCATCGACGACGGCACAGTCCTGATCCGTGGCGACCGGATCGTCGCAATCGGCCCCCGGGCTTCGGTCCAGGTTCCTGCAAGCGCGCGGACGATCGATGCCACGGGCAAGGTCATCATCCCGGGCCTCGTCGATGCCCACGCCCATGGTCCGCAGGCCGAGGACGACCTGATCCCGCAGCAAAACTGGTCGTCGATCGTCAACCTGGCGATGGGCGCCACGACGATCCACGACCCGTCGGCGCGCGCGTCAGAAATCTTCGTTGCTTCGGAAATGCAGCGAGCGGGCAAGATCATCGCGCCGCGCATCTTCTCGACGGGCGAAGTGATCTACGGTGCCAAATCGCCGGACGTCTATGCGCAGATCGACACCTACGAAGACGCGCTCGCGGACGTTCGCCGGCTCAAGGCGCAGGGTGCGCACAGCGTGAAGAACTACAACCAGCCGCGGCGCGAGCAGCGCCAGATGGTCGTTGCCGCGGCCCAGGCGGAGAACATGGAAGTCGTGCCGGAGGGCGGGTCGCTCTACACGATGGACATCTCCCTTATCCAGGACGGGAACGCGACGCTCGAGCACAACATGCCCGGTGAACGGTTCTACGAGGACGTCCTCAGCCTGTGGTCCCAGACCAAGACGAACTACACCCCCACCCTCGTCGTGACCTATGGCGGTCTAGCCGGCGATCCCTACTGGCGCCAGCACACCGATGTGTGGAAGCACCCGCTGCTCTCGCGTCATGCGCCGCATGCCCTGCTCGAAGCGCAGAACACCCGCCGCGAGATGGCGCCGGAGGAAGACTACGTCGACGACGACAGCGCGCGCGAGGCCGGCAAGCTCATGAAGCGCGGCGTGCAGGTTGCAATCGGCGCGCATGGCCAACAGGCCGGGCTTGGGCCGCACTGGGAAATGTGGAGCTTCGTGCGCGGTGGATGGAGCCCGATCGATGCCCTCCGTGCGGCCACGATCATGTCGGCTACCTCGCTGGGCTATGCCCATGACGTGGGGTCACTCGAAGTGGGCAAGCTCGCCGATCTCGTCGTGCTCGATGCCGACCCCACGGTCGACATCCGCAACAGCGACAAGATCAGTCAGGTCATGCTTGGCGGCCGGCTCTATGATTCCGCGACCATGAACGAGGTTGGCACCGGCACGCGCAAGACCGCGCCCTACTGGTGGACCCAGACCGGTGGCGGGATGCCGACGACAATGACGATCGGAGACGCCGCGACCGGCGGGGACTGACGTCAGCCGTCGGCTGACGGCGCGGCAAGCATCAGGGCAGCGCGTAAAGTTCGGCAGACGATCTCGTCACGCTGATTGATCCCCAGATGCTCGAACGTCACGATCCCCTGCCCCGGCCGCGATTTAGACGGGCGCAGTTCCATTACCCGGGTCTCCACCCGGATCGTGTCGCCCGCGAAGACCGGTTTGGGAAATGTCGTGTCGGTCATTCCCAGGTTGGCGACCGTGGTGCCGAAAGTCGTGTCCTGAACCGATAGGCCGATGACGAGCCCGAGCGTGAAGAGCGAATTCATGAGCGGCTTGCCGAACTCGGTCTTGCTGGCCGCTTCGTAGTCGATGTGGAGCGCGGCAGGATTGAACGTGAGCGACGAGAACAGGATGTTGTCCGTCTCCGTGACCGTCCGCCGCACCTCGTGGATGAAGCGCTGGCCGACTGAGAACTGCTCAAAATAAAGGCCCGGCATTTACCCTCCCGATCGCCCACGGCGAGAAATTTGAGCGAAGTGTGCTGGGTATCGGTAGAGTTCTGGCACCGCGCCTGCAAACCCTGTCGCTGCTCGCAGAGGACGCCGATCGTCTGCACCGGGCCGATTACCGCCCCTGTCAGCGCGTCCGGGCTGGAGCGGGTGAAGGGAATCGAACCCTCGTATTCAGCTTGGGAAGCTGCTGCTCTACCATTGAGCTACACCCGCATCCGAGACGCCGTGCGCTTGTCCGCCCTTGAGACCTACATGACAACAGGGCGGTGCGGGAAGCGCGTCTGGCACAGACCGGTTTGCCGGTCAATCGACCAAGGGCGCGCTTCGCCGCGGACGCATCAGGCGAGACCGGACCGCACGCGTTCTGCCTGCGCCATGATGTTCGCGACCAGTTCCTTGCAGGTCGGAATATCGTGGATCAGCGCCTGGCTTTGCCCCGACGACCAGATGCCGCCGTCGAGATCGCCGCCCTCGAGCACGTTGGCGCGCCCGCGCTGGCCGGCCATCAGGGCCTTCACGTCCTCGAAGGTCTTGGTCGGGTCCCGCTGGATCGCGGCCACTTCTTCGGACACTGCGTTTCGCGCGACGCGGGCCGTGTTGCGCAGGGTGCGACCGACAAGGACCGTGTCGAGTTCAGTATTGTCGACGATCTTCTGCTTCACGTTGGGATGAATCTTTGCTTCCTGCGTGGCGCAGAAGCGGGTGCCCATGTTGACCCCGGCGGCGCCCAGCGCGAGCGCCGCGACAAGGCTGCGCCCGTCGGCCATCCCGCCGCTGGCGATTACCGGCACGTCCACCTTGTTCACTGTGGCGGGCAGCAGGACGATGAGGCCCACGTCGTCTTCGCCCGGATGCCCCGCGCATTCGAAACCGTCGATCGAGATGACATCCACCCCGTTGCGCACAGCCGAAACTGCATGGCGAACCGAGGTGCACTTGTGGATCACCCGCACCCCGGCGTCCTTGAACGCGGGAAGATGATCGGTCGGCGCGCGGCCAGCGGTTTCGACGATGGTCACGCCGCTGTCGATGATCGCCTTGCGATATTCGTCATAGGGGATCGGATTGATCGACGGCAGCAGGGTCATGTTGACCCCGAACGGCTTGTCGGTCTTCTCGCGAACCTTATCGATTTCGGCGCGCAAGGCGTCGCCGCTGGGAAACATGTGCGCGGTGATGAAGCCGAGTGCTCCCGCTTCGGCGACCGCCGCCACGAGATCGCCATAGCCGACGCCGGTCATTCCGCCCATTACGATAGGCGTCTCAACGCCGAACATCTCGGTTAACGCGGTCTTGAACATCACTGTCTCCCCATCGCCTCGTCCATTGGACTCGGTGTCGCTTGCCCACACCCCGGCTGCGGCGCAACGCTTTTATCTGTCAGGTGCGCGGCGCTGATCGGCTGCGTTCAAGGCAAGCGCGATCGCGCCCAGCGGCCCAGCTTGCGCGCCGAGCGCCGGGGCAACGACGATCCCCGCGAGAGCTGCTTCGTCGAAGTCGCGCAGATAATGTCCAAGCAGCGCGGAAACCCGGCGGACCGCCGCTTCACGTAAGTGAGGCTGACCAAGGCCGACCCCGCCGCCGACGAGAATGCGCTGCGGCGACAGCGCAAGGATTATTGCACCGAGCAGTTCTGCCAGATCGTTCGCTGCCCGATCCCAGACTGCGTCGGTATGCGGAACTTCACGCGGATCGCGCCCCAGCCGCGCCGCGAGCGCCGGGCCACTGATCAAGCCTTCGATGCAGTCGCCGTGGAAGCTGCACGAGCCTGCAAACGTATCGCCCTGTGCCCGTCGCAGACGCAGGTGGCCAAGTTCCGGATGCAAACGGCCATGAACCGGGATTCCATCTATCAGCACCCCTCCACCGACTCCCGTACCGATGGTCAGATAGACCACGCTGGCGCACCCCCGCGCCGCGCCCCAGTGCCATTCGGCCAGAGCCGCGCCGTTGACGTCGGTATCGACGAGAAACGGACAGGCAAAACGCGGCACCACTTCGGCCACGAGATCGATTCCGCTCCACCCCGGCTTGGTCGTTTCGAGGATTCGGCCGTAGTCCGACGCCGAGGGGTCGACCCTAATTGGCCCGAAACTGGCGATTCCAAGACCCGCAAACCCATTTGTGGGGATACGGGCGGTCAGCCAGGCCATTGTCTCAGGTAAGGACGCGTCAGGAGTTCCAGTCGGCACGCTGATCTGATCGACAATCGTGCCGGATCGCCACGTCGCCGCGAGGATCTTGGTTCCGCCCAGTTCCAATCCAGCATAAGTTTTGTCGGTCTGCATCCCGGGGTTTCTGCGCGGTCGCGGATCGCAGGACAAGCGCAAGAAGCCTATTGCATGCTAATCGTGACCTGCGATCACTCTGTCGCGGATTAGTCGTGAAACGAGTTCGAGCCGGGTCGGTTAGGATGGCAGATATCTGTCAGGATGGAGCATCGAGATGGCAACTACCGGCGACAACGCACGAACCGCACTGGTCGATTCACTGAATGGCCTGCTGGCGGACTTCTTCGCCCTCTACGTCAAGACCAAGAATTTCCACTGGCACGTCGCCGGGCCGAATTTTCGCGACCTGCACTTGCTCTTCGACGAGCATGCGACCGAAATCTTCGCATTGACCGATATCGTGGCGGAGCGCGTGCGCAAGAACGATGGCGATACGCTCACCTCGATCGGCGCGATCGGTGCAAAGACGCGGATTGCGGACAATGACACCCGCGGCCTCGATGCGATGACGATGGTTCGCGAACTTCATGCCGACAACGAGGCGCTCGTCGAAGCGATCCGCGAAGTTAAGTCGGCCGCGACCCAGGCCGGCGACAATGCAACCGAAGGAATGGCGGACGACTGGACCGACCAGGCCCAGCAGCGCGTCTGGTTCCTCGGTCAAATCCTCAAATAAGGATCATAGCTTCCCGCGTGAGGTGATGCCGATCCCGCCGGGTCTGCCCGTGAAGCCCATTTCGAGCAGCGGGGTTGATACCTCGACCGGCAGACCGGACAGGATGAGGTCGCTGCGCCAGCTTCCATCGGGTTCCAGGCGCAGGAAAAGCTTCTCCAGTCCGGTCGGCCCGGTCATCGGAACGTAGAGCGCGCCCTTGTCGCAGCGGGCCGAGCCCGTGAGAGCCACCTGCCCCGTCATCAGGTCGCTTAACGGTGAAAGAAACAATGTGAGCTGCCCGCCAGCGGATTCGCACCGTCCGCCGCTCATCGCCATGTGAAAATCCCGAAAGCCAAGTGCGGCCGCAGGCAAGGCGCCTAATGCGTCCCTCAGCGCCACCTGGCCCTGAACGTCGCGCAGCACGACAGAGCCTTCGCCTCCTCCTACGATGGCGCTGAAGGCAGGATCGGCGCCCAGCGCCGGGCGGTTCATAGAAAGTTCCGGACGGCCGATGAGAAGCGGCAAGGGACGTATGCCTGCATCGACGTTTCCGATCGGCAACGCGCCCAGCCGCAAGTCGCCGATCCGCCCAGCCCAGGCAGACCCCTCGACCGCGCTGGCGCTGAAGGTGCGCGGACCGGGATGCGCCCAACCCAGCACGAGGCGAAGCGGCAGGAGCGCAATCAGCATCGCGACGAACAGGGCCGCCAGCACCAGTTTGATGCGCGCGGTGAGCCTGCCGTCACGCAGGAATATCCACCGTTCGATCATTGCGCCCCCGCCGCTCCGCCAACGCGCCGCAGCGTGGCGTTCAGTGCGACACTGCCATCCGCGGCCGGTGTCATCGTCAGGTTGTCGAGAACGATTCCCTGCTCGGCAAGGCGATCGATCCAGGCGAGCGCGGCTGAAGGCCGCGCGGTGGGAATGGAGATCACCGTCCTATCGTCGCCGCGCGGCTGATTGGACTGGAGCACGAAGCCCGCCGTGTCGGCGCTGGTGGTCACGACCTGCGCGATAGGCCCCGCTAGTTGCGCACGTGCCGGGGCCGGAGCCTCAAGCGCCGCCAACTGGGACAGCAGGCGGCCACTCGACTCTACAGCGGCACGATGGCGGACATGGGCGGCGTCGTGCGCGCGGCCGAGCGGGAGGACGATCCCGTAGATCAGGAACAGCAGCGCGGCGAGCGTGCCTGCGATGCTCACCAACAATCGCTCGCGCGGAGTCAGCCCCCCATACCATGTGGTCACCCGAACCATCATGGCGCACGCACCGTGATTGCTGCGACGGTCGCGCCAGTTGGATCGG
This sequence comes from Novosphingobium tardum, assembly GCF_042652045.1. Taxonomy (NCBI): domain Bacteria; kingdom Pseudomonadati; phylum Pseudomonadota; class Alphaproteobacteria; order Sphingomonadales; family Sphingomonadaceae; genus Novosphingobium; species Novosphingobium tardum. The sequence goes on from NZ_JBHSDR010000004.1 coordinate 287,277, forward strand.
GCGCTAGCTGCGGCGGCACCGTTACCTGCCACCCATCACGCTGAAGCGCCATCAGCAGCTGGTTGACGGCATCCGCCGTCGGCGCAGCGGCCTGGAAACGCAAAGTCCCGTCTTCGACATAGCCCAGATCGCGCAGGGACACCGAGGGGATCGGGCGCATCGCAGCAAGCAGCGCCGATGCTGGGGCGGTAAAGCTGCCGCCGCCCTCGCCCCGCCGGGCCAGTTCAGCCGAGGCCAGCGACGTCGCGCTGGCCAGATCGACTGCCGCCGGAAAGCGCTTCTGCGCCGCCTCCAGCGCGGCATCTTCGCGTGCCCTGGCATCGAGATTGAGCTTCACCGTCTCGGTCGCCAAAACTAGGAATCCCAGCAATGCGGCAATCGCAGTCATGCGCGCGAGTTGCACCCAGTCCGGCAACCGGAAGAAGGACACGCGGCGCGGGGCGTAGATGCCTTGGCGCAAGTTCAGTGCTGGGTCCTCCCAGGTTGCGAGCAGTGCGTTCTCGAGATCGTCGACTGCGACCTGCTCTCCGCCGCCCAGCGCCTCGACCAAGTCAGGTTCGCCTGCGAAGGCGGCCTCGGGCGTGCGCGCCAGAGCCTGGTTCCCTAGTTGGCCCACTACTGTTCCGTCGTCATGGCCATAGGGCAGAACCAGCGCTGCCGGAACGAGCGCGGCCGGCACAAGGCCCGCTGCGGCCAGTTCGGCAAACCACAGGTCCATCGCTGCCGTACTGACGGTCGCGACCAGCAAGGCGCTTCCACCGTATTCGGCCACAGCGACATGCATTGGTCCCGGGGCGCCATCGGCCGCCTCGAGCCTTGCTGCGGCAAGCGCCTGGGCGAGCGGCATCGTTCCGCGCGGCCGCACCCGCACCGGCGCCATCGCACTGGGAACGAGGGCGACGACGCGGGCTTCGTCCCCCAGGTGCCCCCATGGCCGGTCCTCGCCCGGGGTAAAGCCATGCTCGGCGCCGAGGTCCTGGTCCTCGACCCGCCACCAGCGCCATTCTTCCCCTGGTACGGACGGCAAGAGAACGATCAGCCCGTCCCTGCCGGGCCCATCCTCTGCCCCATCAATGTAATCGACCGTCGTCACGTGCCGCCGGTCAGCGCTTGTCGGCGTAAATGTCGGCGTCGTTACCCTCTCCGCCCGGCTTGCCATCTGCGCCGAGCGAGAAGATGTCGAAGGGCCGACCGTCACGGCCAGGCACGACATACTGATAGGCTCTCCCCCAAGGGTCGGTCGGCAGATCCTTGATATATCCGCCCGAGCGGTAGTTTTGCGGCATCGCGAGGTTCGCCGGGGGCGTGCGCAGGGCGGAAAGCCCTTCGACCGCCCCAGGGTAGGTCGCGTTGTCGAGGCGGTACATTTCCATCCCCTGCGACATCGTCGCGATGTCGCTTTGCGCCTTCACCCGCATGGCCTTGTCCTGGCTTGGCAGGACATTGATCAGCACCACGGTGGCCAACAGGCCGATGATGAAGATCACCACCATCAGTTCGACCAGCGAGAAGCCGTTCGGGACGGCGGGGCTGCGGTGTTGCTTCATCCGTTTCATCCTAGAGTCCGGTCAGGTTCTGGAGCTGAAGGATGGGCATGAGGATCGCAAGGATGATCGTTGCGACCGCCCCGCCCATCACGACGATGATTGCCGGCTCCAGCAGCGCCATCGCCGCAGTTGTAAAGCTTTCAAATTCGCGCTCGAGATATTCTGCCGCGCGCTCCAGCATCGGTCCGAGCTGCCCCGCGGCCTCGCCGCTCGCCGCGAGATAGACCAGCAGCGGGGGAAATCGCCCGGCTTCGCGCAGCGCGGTTGACAGCGATCCGCCTGCGCGCACCTGCTCCGTGATCGTCTCAAGCGCGCGCCGCTGGACACTGTTGGATACGGTGCGACTGGCCAGCCGCAGGCCGTCGACCAGCGGCAGCCGCGCCTCGATCATCGTCGATAGCGTCCGCGCGAGGCTGGCCGCGTGCATGTCGCGGATCAGGCGCCCTACGAAGGGCAGGCGCAGCATGAGAGTGTCGAACCGGAGCCGGAACCCGGGATTGCGCAGGCCGCGCAGGAACACCAGGAGCGCCAGTGCGATGACGATCCCGAGCGCCCACCACCAGCTTGCGAGGAAGCGCGAGAGCCCGATGACCACACGAGTCAGCGCGGGCAATTGGCGACTTGCGTTGTCGAACTGCTCGACCACCCGCGGCACCACCGAGACCATCAGCCCGGTCACCACGCCAAGCGCGACGAGCGAGAGAATGATGGGATAGGCCAGCGCGCCCATGATCTTGCCCCGCACCTGGGCCTGGCGATCAAGCAATTCGGCAAGCCGGTTCGCGATGGCCGGCAGGCTGCCGGAATTCTCGCCCGCCGCGATCATCGCGCGGTAGATCGGGGGAAAGCTGGGCTCCTCGCGGCGCATCGCGTCGGCCAGCGGCAGGCCTTCGACGATGCCGGCGTGGACGTTGCCAAGGATGGCGCGCGCCCTGGGCTTCTCGGTCTGGCGGCTGATCGTCCGGAGCGCTTCCTCAAGCGGACTGACGACCATGAGCGAAGCGAGTTGGCGGGTGAACAACGCAAGCTGCTTGGCGTTGAGACGTGAGGCAAACAACGCGAGACCGGAAGTTGTGACTGCGGCCCGGCTGGCGGACGCGGCAGCGTCGGGGCCCAGACGCACCACATGCCAGCTGCGCCCGGCAAGTCGCTCGGCTGCCTGGGCCTGGCCCGGCGCCTCGATAGCACCACGCCGCTCGTTGCCCTTGGGGTCGATCGCGAGATAGGCGAACCGCGGCACTAGCCGGCTCCCGACGTATCGATGCGGCGCGTGATCCGCAGCGCCTCTTCGGGCGTGGTTTCCCCCGCCAGGACGAGCTCGCGCGCCGAGCGGGACAGGTCGCTGGCATCACTGAACGCGTAGCGGGCGATGGTCGCCTCGTCCGCGTTATCGTGGATCATCGCTCGAATCTTGTCATCCACACGCAGCGTCTCGAACACGCCGATCCGGCCGGTGAAACCCGTCTGCCCGCACTCCGGGCAACCTTGCGCATGGTAAACCGTCGATCCTTCGGGAATGGAGAGCATCTCGGCGAGAGGAGCACTGATCCGTTCGGGCTTCCGGCAGGCCTTGCAAAGTCGCCGGACGAGCCGCTGCGCGACGACAGCGCGCAGCGTCGACGCCAGCAGGAAAGGCTCCACCCCGATGTCGCGCATCCGGGTAAGTGCGCCGGCGGCGTCGTTCGTATGGACCGTGGATAGCACCAAGTGCCCCGTCAGCGATGCCTGCACCGCGATTTCCGCGGTCTCGCGGTCACGGATTTCACCAACCATGACGACGTCGGGGTCCTGGCGAAGGATCGCGCGCAGTCCGGCGGCGAACGTCATGCCGACCTTTGTGTTGACCTGTGTCTGCCCGACCCCATCCACCGCATATTCGACGGGATCCTCGACTGTCAGGATGTTGCGTGCGCCGTCATTGAGCTGGCGCAGCGCGGCGTAGAGCGTAGTCGTCTTGCCCGATCCTGTAGGGCCGGTGACGAGAATGATGCCGTTGGGCTCGGCCAGGGCGCGGTTCAGAACCTCGGCAGTATGGCCGTCAAGCCCCAGGTGCCCCAAGTCCAGCCCTGCGTTCTCCTTGTCGAGCAGGCGCATCACCACCCGCTCGCCCGCCCGACTGGGAAGCGTGGAAACACGCACGTCGACCAGCTTTCCGCCGAGCGACAGGCCGATCCGGCCATCCTGCGGCACTCGCCGTTCGGCAATGTCGAGGCGCGCCATGACCTTGATCCGGCTGACCAGCACCGGAGCGACGTGGGGCGGCATGCGCAGCTTCTCGGTCAATACGCCGTCGACGCGCATGCGAACGACGAGCGCGGTTTCGTAAGGCTCGATGTGAATGTCGGAAACGCCTTGGCGCAGGCCTTCGGCGATAAGGCCGTTGATCAGGCGGATCGCTGGCGCGTCATCCGCGCTGTCGAGCAGGTCCTCGGCCGAAGGGAGGCCCAGCGCCAGTGGATCGAGGCCATCGCCGGCAATGCCCATGTCCGACGCGACTGCCGCCGCGCTGCCGTCTAGTGCATAGCTTTCGCCCAGCAGCTTCTCGAACGCGGGTGCATCGACGCGCTCGATCCGTAACGGGCGGGCAAACGCGCGCCGCCATTCGAGCAGGCCGAGCGGATCCGCGCCCTCGCGCATCGCCAGGCGCAGCGCGTCGCCGTCCTCGCCCAGCACAAGGAAGCCGGCATCGCGTGCGGCGGGATAGGGGATGACGGGCAGGTCGATGAACGCCGCAGGCTCGGCAACGCTGATCGCGTCGACCAGCGCGACATCGTCCGAAACGGCGACTCCTGCAATCGGCGCGTCGACAGCGCCGGCGGCCTGTTCATCGTTGCCGCGGCGGATTCGCATCGCGCCTACTGCCCCGGCGTCGCATTGCTCGGCGGCAGCTGCACAGGCGCGAGCGGCACGGCCTGCGGACGCGGCTCGGGCGCGATCACGACGTCGCCGGAGGAGGGAACCGCACCGACCGGCAGCGGCGGCACCGCTCCCATGTAGTCGACTACGAGCTGGTCGATGGACGGTTCGACCTTTGGATTGAACTGGCGCTGAGCTTCCCTGATCACGCCATAGCGGCGCGCCGTCGTGGCCTCGCGGTCGGCCTGGCTGCGCAGAATGGTGGGACGGATGAAGACCATCAGGTTGGTCTTCACGCGGCTCTTCCCACGGGATTTGAACAGTTCGCCCAGCACCGGAATGTCGCCGAGCAGCGGGATCTTGTGGATCGTACGGCGCTCGTTGTCGTCGAGCAGCCCGCCAAGCACCGCGATCTCGCCGCTGGTAACGGTGATGGTCGTCTTGATCTCGCGCTTGTTGATGATGAGCTCGTTGAAGTTGTTCGAGACCGGTCCGACGATCGAACTTACTTCCTGGCGCAGGTCCAGGCGGACTTCGTTGTCGGCATTGATCTGCGGCGTCACGTCGAGCTCGATGCCGACGTTCTGGCGCTGGATCGTGCGGAAAGCGTTATCGAAGTTGTTCGAAAGCGCCTCGCCTGTGGAAACCGGGATTTCCTGTCCGAACAGGATCGAGGCCGGCACGTTGTTGTTCGTCGTGATATGCGGCGTGGACAGGATGTTCGAGTTGCTGTCGGCCTGCACCGCATTGATGAGCACACCCAGGGCCGCATTCTGACCCACGTTGGTGTAGCCCCCGAAGTAGCCGCCCTGGGCCGCGCTCGCGGCATTGATGGCGTTCAAGCGAAGCTGGTCGGCAGCCGCGCTGTTGGTCGACGTGGTTACGGTGTTTCCGTTGATGACGGTCGTCGTCTGGTCGATCTGGTCGGCCAGCAAGCCGCCGGCAAGGTCGATGATGTTGGGAACCACGTTGGCGAAGTTCGTCACCGCGAAGGGCACGTTCTTGCCGCCGAAGAGGAACTGGACGCCAAGCTGCTTGGCAACGTTGTCCGATACCTCGACGATGATCGCCTCGACCAGCACCTGGTCCTGCCTCTGGTCCAACTGACGGACGAGTTCGCCCAGCCTGCGCTGGATGTCGACGGGCGCGGAGATGATCACCGCATTGGCCCCCGGATAGCGCGTGATCACGGCATTTCCGCGTCCGCCCGCAAGCTGGATTTGCCCGTTGCCGAGGCCCGAACCGATGTTGGCGGAAGCCCCGCCGCCGGTAGTCGCGGTAACCGTGCTGCTGCCGGCAGCGGCGGAATTGCCCCCGCGCGTGCCCGTCGTCCCGCCGAGCGAGACTGGAGGAGGAGAACTTGAAGCGATCTCGCCCCCGCCCGATCCGCCGATCAGCCGTTCGAGCATCGGCACCATCGTCGCGGCATCGGCATAGTCGAGCCATATGACCTTGATGTCGCTGCCGCCCGCCGCCCGGTTGTCGAGTTCCCGGGCAGTCGCGGCAAGGTTTGCGAGAGTCGCAGAATCGCCGCGCAAGAGGATGGCGTTGGAGCTGTCGACTGCAACCACGGAGGCCAGCGGAACCGCACCCTCCGCAGCGGCGGGAACGAGTTGGGTTAACGCCGCCGCAATCTCGCGCGCTCCGGTGTGCTCCAGCGTGACGAGCCTTGTGGTCGTGGTGTCGCGGCGGTCGATCTGCCCAAGAAGGGTGCGAATTCGGCGCATGTTGTCGGCATAGTCGACGATGACGAGCGAATTGCCCGAGCGGTTGGCGGTGATCGAGCCTTCGCGGCTGACCAGCGGCCGCAAAGTTTCGACCGCCTGCGCTGCGTCGATGGTGCGCAGGCGGATGACCTCGGTCACGAGCTGGTTGCGCGCCGCGCCGCGGCTGCCGATGCGCGATGGCTGGGTCGCAGCACCCTCGGCCGGCTGGATCCGGAAGCCGCCGTTGCCCGTGGGGATCGCGACAAGGCCATTGGCGCGCAGCGTGGAAAGGAAGACCTCGAAATATTCCGATCGGCTGAGCGGCCGGTCGCTGACGACCGAGACTTTGCCCTGAACGCGGCCGTCGACAATGAACGTGCGTCCGGTCACTTGGGCCGCGTCTTCGACGAAGGCGCGAATATCGGCCTCGCGCACGTTGAGAACGTATTGGGCGGATGCCACTTCGGGGAGCGCCATCAGCACGAGTGCCGCGGCTGCGAACAGGCGGTTTCGAAGCTTCATTGCGCCAGGGAAATCGCTAGCGGCAGTTGCTGGCCGCCGCGTCGGACCATCACCGTAACCGCGCCGCCGGGCTTGAGCGATGCGGCGAGCGCGGCGCCATCGGCCGGGCTGGTCACCGCCTTGCCGCCGACGCTGGTAATTACGTCTCCCGGCAGAAATCCTGCCGCGCGAAACGCGCCGCCATCGGCAGTCGCACTGACTTCAAGACCCATTACCCGTCCATTTTCCGCGCGCGGTTGAAACGAAACTCCCCGACGCAAACCGTCGACAGTCAGCGCCTGGGACGGCTGTGCGGGCTGCGGTTGCGGCTGGTTAGAGCCGGCGACCACGGCCTGCGCGTTGGTCGCCGGTTTCGACTGATCGAGATAAAGCAGTTCATTATTGCCGTTATGTGACAAACTCACATGGTCGAACGCGACCCCCGCAAGCGTCACCCCGGGCATGACTTCCGTCCCCACGCGATAGACGTGCTGGATGCCGTCGGCGCCCGAAATGATCGCGCTGCCGCCACCGGTCGCGGCGTTCACCCGCACTCCGAACAGGGTAAGCGCAAGAGAGGTGACGACATCGACGGTCGCCGTGCCTTGCACGGTCCGGTTGCGGTTGAAGGGATCGAATCCCGCAAACAGCGCGGCGCGCGCTTGGGGGCTGAGAACGCGAACGGTCGCCGGCCGCCAGTCGCCCAGCGGGGAAACCGGGGTCACGATCATCCATGCCAATTGTGCGCCGAGGATCGCGATCAGCGCGGCAAGCGCCCACCAAAGGACGTCATGAAGGCCAAGACGCGACGATCGCGCGCCCGCAAACGAGAATCTCTCACGCACGAATCGCAAAGTGGACCGCCCTCCTCCGATGCATGTCCTAGCGCTGCGTCGTTGGATTCACAAAAGATTGCGGCATTTCGGTGACCCGACCTTTTAGGTCAATCAAGCGGACATTGTATTGAGCAAGCTGTCATGGGCCGGGCGTTCGGTGCAAACTCGAGCGATGGCTTTGCCCGTTCCCGCTTTCGCCCATCGTCTGGCGCTCAAGATCGCGCACCGAGTGCGCCTTGTTTACTGGCGAGCATCCGGGGCTGAAGTTCACGGCTGCAATGTAGTCGTCAGCGACAATCAGGGCGCGATCCTGCTGGTCCGGCACAGCTATCAGGCCAGCGGCTTGTGGATGCTTCCCGGAGGCGGATTGAAGCGCGGCGAACATGTCGCAAACGCGGCCGTTCGCGAGGTGTTGGAGGAAACCGGCTGCCGGATAGTCGAGATCGCGACCTTTGGGGTGGACCGGACCACATTTGGCGGCGGGAGCCGAAACAACGTCCACCTCGTCAGCGCGGCCACCTCCGATTCACCGCAAGCCGACGGGCGCGAGTTGTTGGAGGCCGCGTTCTTCGCGCTCGATGCCCTTCCGGCGGAGATCACCGGCGCCGCTGCCGAGCGGGTCAGGCGATGGTTGGAATGGCGCGTCTCTGTCGAGGCCGACGCAGGATCAGAATAGCGCGAGTTGCTCGCGTGGTCCCGGTTCCTGCCGGTCGTCACGCTCATTTTCGCGCGACTGATCGAACTCAAGCGCGGATAGTCCCAACCCCATCAGGCGGACGGGCTGTGGCAGCGGCAGGAGGCTGTCGAGGAGTGCATGACCGATGGCGGCGAAATCCGTGCGCGAATCCACCGCCCGCGCGACCGAGCGCGACCGGGTGAGCGACTGGAAATCGGCGAAGCGAAGTTTGAGCGTCACCGTCCGCCCGCGCGAGCGGCTCCGCTCGATCCGCTCCCACGAAGCTTCGACGATGTTGTCGAGCGCTTCGCGCAGCAAGGATCCGGACGACAGGTCGCGGTCGAACGTGCGCTCGGCGCTTACTGACTTGCGCTGGCGGTGGGCCTTCACCTGGCGCAGGTCGATCCCGCGAGCGGCCCGGAAGAGATAGTCCGCCATCGAACCGAAGTGGGCACGGAGGAATGCAAGGTCGTGCGCTGCGAGGTCAGCTCCGGTTTCGATCCCCAGCGTTGCCATGCGCTCTGCTCCCCGCGGGCCCACGCCGTGGAATCTGCGGATCGGCATGCCGGCCACGAACGCTGCCCCTTCCCCCGGACGAACAACACACAAGCCATCGGGCTTGTTCTGATCGCTGGCGAGCTTGGCGATGAACTTGTTGTACGAAACACCGGCACTGGCGGTCAGTCCGGTATCGCTCTTGATCCGCGCCCGGATAAGCTGGGCGATGCGCGTTGCCGAGCCGATCCCGCGGATGTCGTCGGTCACATCAAGATAGGCTTCGTCCAGGCTCAACGGTTCGACATGTGGGGTATAGTCGAGGAAGATCGCGCGAATTTGCTCGGAAACCTGCTTGTAAACCTCGAACCGCGGCTTGCGAAAGACCAGGTCGGGGCACAGGCGCACCGCATGCGCCGAAGCCATCGCGGATCGCACGCCGAACCGCCGTGCTTCATAGCTCGCCGCAGCCACAACCCCCCGCTCGGACGATCCTCCGACGGCAAGCGGACGGCCGCGCAGTGACGGATCGTCGCGTTGTTCCACGCTGGCATAGAAGGCATCCATGTCGACGTGAATGATCTTGCGCAGCCCTTCGGCCGGGGCGTCCGGCATTGCTTCGTCGTACGCTTCCGGATCAGCGTGATCGTCCATTTTGGCAGTCTAGACGGGTCTGCTTCCAAGGGAAATCAGTTACGAAAGCAACTCACTTAGCGCAAAAGGGGGTGGCCATGCTGCGCTGCAGCGTGCAAGGACGAAGCGATGCACGGTCCGCTTCCCTCTCCCGAGCAGCCGACCTCAGCGCACCGCGAAATTCATCACTTCGAATTCATTGCGCTGATGGCGGCACTCATGGCTCTCCAGGCGCTCGCCATCGACGCGATGCTCCCGGCGCTCGGCGACATCGCATCTGCGCTTGGCGTGTCCGATCCCAATCGCCGCCAGCTCGTGGTCGGCATCTTCCTGGTGTGCAGCGGCCTTGGCTCGCTCTTTCCCGGTTCGCTGGCCGATCGCTATGGCCGGCGCCCTGTCCTCTTGGTCTGTCTGGGCGGATATGTCGCGCTGTCGCTCGCCTGCGCGGTCGTGATGCAGTTCGACGCGCTGCTCGGTCTGCGGGCCGTTCAGGCGCTCGCCAGCGCGGGACTTTCCGTCCTGCCGAGCGCGATCATTCGCGACCGCTTCGGCGGAGACCGGATGGCGCGGATGCTGTCCACGGTCTCGATCGTGTTCATGCTGGTGCCGATGATCGCGCCGACGATGGGCCAGGCCGTGCTTCTCGTCGCGGGATGGCGCTGGATCTTCGTCGTGCTTGGCGCCCTGGCCTCGCTGGTGGGACTGTGGGTCTGGCTGCGGTTGCCCGAAACCCTGCACCCCGATTACCGCCAGCCGATCGAGGTCGGGCCGATCCTGCGCAACATGGGCGCGTCGCTGCGCGATCGGGGTTCGATCGGCTACGTTTTCGGCAGTGCGCTCGTGATGGGCGCCATGTTCGGCTACATCAATTCTGCCCAGCAACTCGTGGGCGAGCATTTCGGAGCGGGGCCGCGCTTCCCGCTGCTGTTCGGCGCCACGGCGCTGATGCTGGCCATCGCAAACCTCGTCAATTCGCGGATCGTGGAGCGTTTCGGGGCACGGCGCGTGTCGCACACGGCTGTCCTGATCTACATCGTCGTCGCGGGTTTCCAGGTGCTGCTGTCGCATCTGCCCGGGCAAACGCTCTACAGTTTCATGCCGATGATGGCGATGAACATAGCGCTTCTGGGCTTCATCGGCGCGAACTTCGGCTCGATCGCGCTGCAGCCGTTCGCACGCATCGCGGGCGCTGCCGCATCGGTGCAGGCTTTCGTGCGCATGGTCATCGGCGCGGGCTTGGGGATCGTCATCGGCCAGGCGTACGACGACAGCGCGCGCCCTCTGTCATGGGCACTGCTCCTTTGCGGCCTGACGTGCCTTGCGCTGGTGCTGTTCAGCGAGCGCGGCCGTCTTTTCCGCCGGCTGACGCCGCCTGGCGGCTCACGGCCCGTCGCCCAACCCTAGCCTCCGCCACGCCAGTTCGGCGAACTCGCACAGAAGAGGCCGGGTATCGCGCGGGTCGATGATGTCTTCGATCCCGAACCGTTCGGCGGTCCGGAAGGGCGAGCGCACCCGGTTTAGTCGAGCGCGAATTTCCTCCAGCGCAGCGTCGTAGTCTTCCGCGGCTTCGAGGTCCGACTTGTACGCCACCTCGATCCCGCCTTCGATCGGCAGGCTGCCCCAGTCTCCCGATGGCCAGGCGAAGCGGTACTGGAATGCGTCGGCGTTGCTCATCGCGCTTCCTGCGATGCCATAGGCGCGCCGCACGACCACGGACGCAAGAGGCACTGTGGCCCGGTAAATCGCGTTCATCGCGTCGACGCCATAGCGGATCGTGCCTGCGACTTCGGCCGCCTGACCGATCATGAAGCCAGGGTTGTCGACAAGGTGGACGATGGGCAGGCGGAACTGGTCGGCCAGCTTTACCAGGCGCTTGGCCTTCTCGCTGGTCTTGGCTTCCCAGGATCCCCCGAGGAAACTGGGATCGCTCGCGAGAACGGCCACCGGCCACCCGTCGAGCCGCGCCAGTCCGGTGATCGCGGCCCGGCCCCAGTTTGCCCCGATCTCGAACAGGCTGTCCTTGTCGAGAACCGCCTGGAGTACCCGGCGCATGGAATAGACCTGCTTGTCCGCACGGGGAACGATCGAGAGCAGCATGTCTTCGCGCCGGTCTGCGGGATCGGAGCAGTGTGCGCGCGCGGCCAGTTCCCCGACCGACGAGGGCAGGTACGACAAGAAACGCCGCGCCCGCGCAAAGGCCTCGGCTTCGCTGGCGACCTCGTCATCCACAACGCCGTTGCGGGTGTGTATCTCACTGCCGCCAAGGCCCTCCTTGTCGGCGGTCTGCTGGCGGGAATCGATCGCCGCGACCACCGCCGGACCGGCGGCGAAGAGCTGCGACAGTCCACGCACCATCACCGAGTAATGGCTCGCCACGACACGTGCCGCGCCAAGTCCTGCCGTAGGCCCCAGCGACAGCGCGACGACTGGCACGGTATCGAGATTGCGAACCACGTCGCTCCATCCGTGGACCGCCGGAACATAGGTTGCGCCGATCGTCTCCAGGGTCTTCACGGAACCGCCGCCGCCGGTCCCGTCGATCATCCGCACCAGCGGTATCCGCAAGGAGTGCGCCATCGCCTCGCACTGTGTCATCTTGCGAGCGATCGAGGCATCGGCGGAGCCGCCGCGAACGGTGAAATCGTCGGCCGAGACCACCACGGGACGGCCTTCGATGTTGGCGCGGCCGAAGATCAGCGTGGCCGGGGACAGCCCTTCCAGGGACCCGTCCTCGGCATATGTCCCTCGACCCGCAATCTTGCCGATCTCGCGAAAGCTGCCGGCATCGACGATCCCGGCAATCCGCGCCCGCGCGTCCAGCTTGCCGCGGGCGTGCTGACGGGCAAGCTTCTCCGCGCCACCCATCTTCTCGGCCATCGCCTCGCGCCGGCGCAGTTCTTCGAGTTCGGGTTGCCAGCTCACGCGTTTCTCCTCCGCCGCAATTCCGTGTGGCACGCCTCGGCCGTGCGCGCAAAGCGCTAGACAAGGCCCCACGCGCGCAACGCGGGACTGGCGAACAAATGACGCGCATCTGCTGGCACCAGACGGCCGCGGGCGGCAGTCCATCGTCCTGCGGCGCTGGCCGGATCGGCCGCATCTCCGAACTGCCGACGAACCAGCCCGGCATCTCCCGTATCGAGCTTGCCCCAGTGCGGCACGTAGTCAAATCGGCCGGCCAGGCTGTCGCGCGTCCAGGCGGACGCATCGCGCGACCATGGCGAGTCCATGAACCCTTCCATGTCGACAACCGCGGTGTCGGCAAATCGCGTGAACGCCATCGCTCCCGCCGCGGCGGTTACGAACCGCAGGGTGTAGAGAAGGTGGCGCCGGCGATGGAGAAGTGGCTCGCGCGCCAGCCCGTCGCTCATCGCCTGGCACATCACCGGAAGCGTGTCGATCATCATCCTTCGGTCTAGCGCGATGGCGGCGGTGCGGATGCGCGCCTTCAGGATCGTGCTCGGCGGTTTGCCGTGGATCGTGCCCCATGACACTGCTCCTTCGGGCAGGCCGCGCGCAGTCTCCTTGAAGAACAGTGGGCTGGCATAGACTGCGAAGAGATCGGGCACGTGGTTGATGATCCGCGCGATGATGTCGAGCGACGGTTCGATCTCGATGGACGCCAGCCCCGCCTCCAGGGCCTCGACATCGTAATACAGGCTATGGAGCGCCTTGCTGCCCCAGGGATCGTAGGGGTCGACTTGCACTTCGTAATAGGCGGGCGCGTCGCGCCCTCCGAGCGCCGTCGCAACCGCCTCGAAATCTCCTCGTGAGATCTGATCCAGCCAGTTCCGATCGACTTGGTGACGAACACGCTGAACGGCGAATAGACGCTTCACGTCGAGTTCGACGACCAGCCCGTTTACCACGCCCATCCCGCCAAGGTGTACGAGGCAGCCATCGAAGATGGCGTCATCGCGAATCACCTCATCGGCAAAGACGAGGGCCGCCGCATCGGAAAGAACGGGGCGGGATGCCGGTTCGACATAGACCGAGCGATCCGGGGCGGTAACGAAGTGAAGCCCGCGGATCATGTTCTGGATCGCACCGTAACCGAGGCGCGAACCGTTCACTCCAGTGGCGATCGAACCCGCCATCGACTGACCCATGTACGAGCCGCAGGTGAAGATCGCCCGGTCGCGAGCCTCGGCAAATTCGGACAATTGCCAGATCTTCGCTCCGCCGCTGGCATAGGCCAGCCGGTCGGCAGGCACCGCGGGGTGCGGGACGAGGTCACCAGGAAACACCGGCGACACCGCGCAAAAAGCCGCTGGATCGAACTGCACGTCGCCGATGTCGAGCAGGCTCGATAGGCTCCACCCCGAGCCCAGCGTCAGCAACCGGCCTGCTTCGTCGCCAAGCCCGCCGATCAATGAGCGCACCGCCGCAGCGGTCGCCGCAAAGCGCGCAGGCCCCGGCAGACCGGATTCGCTTCCAGCGCTCGCGTACGCGGCGATCTTCGCCGTGTGTGCGATGTTCAGGTGGTAGTTGCTCCAGGGTTGCCCCTGGCCTTGTTCGATCGTGGCCATCCGCGCGTTTCCCCCTCGCCGGGCGCATCAGAACACGCCGGAGCACGACCGCGCAATCCCTTGTCGCAACAGTAATCTTCGTCGTGCATTGCCTTGCCCAGTGCATGACGCCATCGTGCAGTCTTGCTGACGATCCGGGGGGAACGGCAATGCGGAATTTCCTGACAATTGCGGTGCTCGGTCTGCTGTGCGGCGGGTGCGCGATCCAGCCGCTCCGTCTCGACGATTGTCCCAAATTCGCAAGCTATACTTACGCGCTCCCCGACAGCGGCATCGTCGACGACATCCATGGGGACCTTTCGCCTCCAACCGTCACAGAACGCGTGGGAAGCGCGCCGAATGCCGCCGCGCCGGATTCTGCCCGGACCGGGCTTGCCGCGCGTATCCTGCGCCAGCGCACTCAGAACGGGCTTATCGAGAGCGGAACACCCCCCGCGATCCTGATGCTGTCGGGTGGCGGCCAGTGGGGAGCTTACGGTGCCGCGTTCCTCGAGCAGGTGGCTTCTCGCAGGGACGGCGCGCTGCCGCCGCTGGAACTGGTCACCGGGGTAAGCACCGGCGCCATGCAGGCCATCTTCGCCGGTCAGGCCATGGACGGCCCAGAGCGGCAGAAGGCGCTTTCCGACCTCGTGGCCGAGTATTCGATTACCGACGAAAGCCAGATCGTTAAGCGCGACGATACGATTGGCCTCATCCGCTATGGCGCGATGGCGCGGCTCGGGCCGCTGCGCCGCAAGATCGAGGATGCGCTATGCGCCGGCGGCGATGCGAACGATCCCTGCCCGCGGATATCCGCCTTAGGATCGGTTCACGGACCGACAGTCGTCGTAGGCTTCGTCGACGCCGTCGACGGCAATTTCCGCTACGTCATCCTCAACGAGTTTGCCGAGCAGATGAAGGCAGGTCGCCTGTCGCCGCATCAGGCGCAGCAGTGCATCGCCGCTTCCGTACTGGCCTCTGCCGCGATGCCGCTGTTCTATCAGCCCGTGGTCATTGCCAAGCGCACGTACTTCGATGGCGGCGCGCGCGCTTCGGTGTTCGAGGCGGCCGTTGAGCGGCTGGTTGCCCCGGAAAGCCTAGTCGCAGAGGCGCAAACCAAGCGCAGTCCCCCGATGGGCCCGCTGCTGGAGATGGCCAGGCAGCTACCCCCGCGAACAGTCTATGTGCTGCGCAATGGCCCGACGTATCCCCGCTCGCTGGCCTACAAGGAGGTCGTCGGGGGAATCGAAGCGGCGCGGCGGGCCTACGCGATCATGGTCAACCAATCGGAGGTGTCCTCGGTCGCGGCGATCCGCCTGTCGCGCCCGCGTGACGATCTCTGGCTGACGAGCGCGGACGGGTGGGATGGCAAACTGCCGCCTGATGTCTCCGGCGACGGCGCCGGATCGGGCTGCGTGGCGGCGAACGACAAGGCGATGTTCGATCCGCAGTTCATGCGCTGCCTTCGCGGCCTTGGCCGGCTGAAGGCATCGCGGCCTCATCCCTGGCATGCGATCGAGAAGATCGAACTCGCGCCCTAGGTACGTCCTAGTCGGGAAAGCCGACGAATACCGTAGCGTCCTCGACGGCCCGGCGCTCGGACACGACCGCGTTGGCGGGAAACGACTCGTCGGGCCAGCCCAGCGCGATGCTTTTCATGATGACCTGGTCGTCAGGGATGCCGGCATGCTGGCGCACGACTGGCGATTGCATGATGCCCTGGCTGTTGATGACAGTACCCAGCCCGCGCGACCATGCCGCGTTCACCAGCGCGGTCGCGACCGCTCCGCAATCGAACGGAGTATCGTCGCTACCATCGAGGACGCGGTCGTAAGTCACGATCACGCACACCGGCGCGTCGAACTGGCGAAAGCCGCGAAGCACCCAGTCCTGCCGCCGATCGGCATCGTCGCGCGCGATGCCCATCGCCGAGAACAGCTGCTTGGCGACGCCAACCTGGCGGTCGCGATGCGGACCGGCAAAGGCCTGCCCGGTGCGAAACTCGCGGGACTGCGGAACGCCCGCGATCATCCGTTCGGTATTCCCGGCGCGAATGCGGTCAAGCGGCTCGCCCGTGATGACGTAGAAGTTCCACGGCTGCGTGTTCATCGATGAAGGAGCCCGCATGGCCAACGCGATGATCTCCGCGATCAGGGCCTTGGGCACCGGATCGGGCTTGTAACCGCGAATGCTGCGGCGGCCGAGGATGACTTCATCGAATCTCATGCTGGTACCTTCGCGATCACTGTCGGGACTGAGCGATGCCCTTTCACGCCGTACGCGGCCAAATGCAATGGAATCGGTCACCGGGAATCACTGACGAAGGGAAGCGTTGCGGCAACCTTGGCGCCCGGCAGGGCGGTAGATGCGAACTACCCGCGGAGGTGGAAGCGGTCACTCACCAGTGGGACTTAATAAAGTTGTCACGCCTGCAACAATTGCGGATGATTAACGGTATAACTTACTTCTAGGCATAGATTTTATACGGTTAGCTTGTTTATAACCTAAATATAACAACTTAAAATAGAAGTTTGCAGTAATCAGAAAATATCCTGCCGTTGTTGCAAGTAGCCCGATGGTTCGATACATAGCCACATCAGAAAATAATCGGATCGTCCACGCGCATTGGGTTTGCGCTCCCTAACGGGAGTAGGCCATGTCTCGTGCTTTATTGCGGATCCAGGGGTTTGCCGGCCGTCTGAAGACGAGCCGCGTGTCCTTGATCGACGGTGGCTCGAACAAGAACAGTCTGAACAGGCTACCGTCGTGAGCGACGATGTCTGGACCGCGCTCGTCAAGGGTGTCCTCGGGTTCGCGCACAGTCGCGCGGGCGACATGGTGGGCACTACTTTCAAGGACACCGGATCCTTCATTACGTCGCTGTTCGATGGCGCATCGGGAACGACCAAGACCGCGCTCGATACGATCAAGACCGACGTCAAAGATCTCACCCCGATCGGCAAGGCGCTCGCCGACGCGTTGAAGCCAAAGTTCGCGGAAGCGAAGACTGCCGTTACCAACATGGCGACCGAAATCGGCACCGATCCGTTCGATATACCCGCGGCTGCGCGCGCCGCGACCGAGCTGGGCTATGTCCTGGTCGCGTTCGACGAGGCGCTCGATATCCTGGCAGAAAAGATCGCCGAGCGAGAGAATAATCCGGCCAGCAAGCAGCAGGTCCTCGATGCAATCGGGGGCATCACCGACCCGTGGAAGGCCCCCTTCCAGTCACTGGGCGCGGATACGATCAAGGGCTTCGACGCCCTGTGCAAGGCCGTTCTCGGCATCGACAACGCTCATAACGACGTCGCGAACGCCCTCGTCTGGAGCCGTACCGACAAGAAGCTCGGACTCAAGTTCGCGAGCACGGGAAACACCAGCCTTGCGCCGTTGAGCTTCGACGGCGCGTACCTCGAGACGTTCGTCGACTACAAGACCGTAGCGAAAGTCGGGGTCGAACTGCACACCAAGGTGAAGGCAGGCCTGCGCAGCGACAAGATGCTCGAGAAGATCATGCCGGGCGAGGCCAAGACGGCCGACACCGACCAGATCGCAATCTCGCTGGATAGCGCCGACGGACTGACGTTCGGCGCAGGCAAGGACAAGAAGATGGTTCTTCCTGTCCGCTTCGCGTTCCCTGGGGTCGAGTTGCGCGAGTTCGCCATCGCCCAGCCGGCAAAGGACAACAAGGGCAGCCAGAACCGCATCGACGTGATGGTCACCATCGCAGGCAAGATCGGCGACGTGTTTGCTGTGGTCGTCGAAGGGGGCGGGATATCGATCCGCTGGGTTACCGATGCGGCGCCCGAAGTTAAGCCGAAGATTCCCACCGGTATCGGGGCACGGATCAAGACCGGCGTGGTCAGCGGCGGAGGCTACCTGCGCTATTCGGAAGACACATCGGAATACGGCGGCGTTTTCGACCTTCAGTTCGCCAAGTTCGGCGTTACCGCAATCGGACTCCTGGGAACCGAACCGTTCAGCTTCGTCGTTGTCATCGGCGTTCACTTCCTGCCGAAGATCGATCTCGGCTTCGGTTTCACCCTCAACGGCCTCGGCGGAATTCTTGCCATCCAGAGGGCGGTGGATACGGCCGTGCTGCGTGATGGCCTGAAGACCGACATCGTCGGCCAGTTGCTGTTCCCCTCGGATCCGGTGGCGGCGGCACCGAAGATCCTCGACCAGCTTGCCAAGGTTTTCCCCGTCCGCGACGGCGGCTTCGTCGTCGGACCGATAGCGGAGATCGGCTGGGGGTCGCAGGCCGGCTTCGTGAAGGCCCGGCTCGGCATCGTGCTCAGCCTGCCCGATCCCAAGGTTGTCATCCTCGGGGCGCTGGAAATCGGCGTGCCTTCCGCTGACATCAAGCCCGACAAGCGGATCGTCGATATCCATGCGGATCTCCTGGGAGAGATCACGCCAGACTACTTCCTGCTAAAGGTTTCGATCATAAATTCGAAGCTGTTCACGCTCACGCTGTCGGGCGACATCGCGCTTTTCATTAAGTGGGCAGGCGAAGGCGCGTTCGCGCTTTCGGTGGGCGGGTTCTTCCCCAAGTACGACGCGCCCAAGGAGATCGGCAAGCTTGACCGGATGGCGATCAAGTTCAAGCCGCCGGTGGACTGGCTCAAGATCAGTGCCGAAGCCTATGTCGCGATAACATCCAATTCGATCCAGTTCGGCGGCAAGGTCGATCTCAGCGCAGACGTTGGCGTGGCTTCCGCGCATGCCTGGATTCAACTCGACGCGCTGTTCCAGTGGGCACCGTACTTCCACTTCATCGTGATCCTCGATGTCGGGATCGAGGTGAAAGCGTTCGGCGCGACGATTGCCGGGGTCCATTTCCATGGCGAGCTTTCGGGCGACCAGCCGTGGCGCCTCGAAGGCACCGCCACCGCGGAAATCCTGTGGTGGGATGTCGATGTGGACATCGGCCCGCTGACCTGGGGCGAACCCCGCCCAGCCGACGCACCGCAGGTCGACAGCGTCGACACTGCCGCCCAGGGGCTGATGGCCGACGCGGCGTGGACCCCGATCCTTCCTCCCGATGCGCTCCAGCTGGTCCGCTTTGCCGATGTCGGAACCGAGCGCCTGTTCCATCCCCTCGGACGGCTGGAGGTCAAGCAGAGCCGGGTTCCGCTCGAAACCGATATCGACCGCATCGGATCCAGCCCCGTAAGCGCCAAGCGGGTCTATCTCGCGGAACCCAAGGTCAATCTGACGGATGCCGCCGCGGTCTCCACCGTCAAGGACCGGTTCTCCCCCGGTCATTTCCTCGCGCTCAAGGACGACCAGCTCATGGCGCGTCCCGATTTCGAGCAAATGCCTGCCGGCCTCGTCGTCGCCGCCTCTGCCAAGCCGACTTTCCCGGGCGACGTTCATGCTGCCTATGCCTGGAATACCGTGTTCCCGCATCATGCGGATGTAGCGGCACAGCGCGACGATTGGCGGATCGAGCGCACGGCCAAGACCATGCTCGGTGTTTCGGCGGTCGCCAAAGCGCGGCAGAACACGGCCAACCCCTACCTCGAAAAGATACCGAAGGCTCCCGACCCGGTGCTCGCCGACCCGGGACTGGTAAGCGTGGTCCACCGCGACACGCTCGTCGCGCTCTCCCCCGCGATGACTGATATCGGCGCGACGAGCGCGGCCGAAATTCTCAGGGGATCGAACGATCTCGGCGTCCTCGCAAGTGGAATGGCAGCATGACCGGCACTCTCAGCGTCGCGAAGAACTTCGTCGTCGATGCGACGGTGAATCTGGTTTCAACATTCAAGCCCGAAGACATCGTCCTCAAGGACTTCAACTTCGTTCCCTACGTGCGAAACGGCCTGGCAGCGGCAATAAAGGATGCGCCCGCACCGGGCGGCACCCGGGCGAAGGTCCCGGTCTCGTTCGAAGTTCGGGGCGACGGCGCCACGACGCAGACAGTCAGCCGCGAGCTTGCGCTCTATGGCGCAGGCGACGTCGTCGGCCTGGACCCGGGGCAGATCATCCGCCGCGAACCGGCACCGGGCACCGTCAATGCCGAAGATACGTTCATGGTGCAGGTCGAGTTTGACCGGCCCGATATTCCCTGGCTGTTCAGCCCAGTGGGCCCCGTAGGCAGCCGGCTCGAACCGTGGCTGGCGCTCGTGGTCTGCGAACGGGAAAAGTCCGCGATCCTGCCCCCCAACGCACCCGGCCTGCCGCGCGTCCTCGTCACCTCCTTGGGCGAGCTCCAGCCGCTTACAGACAACGCCTGGTTCGCTCATGCCCAGGTGGTCGGGGGTACGAACGCGCCGGTCGCCGATCGCCTTTCCGACGAGCACGCGCTCGCAAATCTCTCCCGGCTGATCTGCCCCCGCAAGCTGGATGCAGACAAACACTACCGGGCCGTGCTCGTCCCCGCGTTCGAATGCGGCAGAGCGGCGGGCCTCGGTACGTCAGGCGGCGAGCTCGAACCGGCGTGGACCCGTGCCGCGGACAATAGCGATGCGCTTACCGAGCTACTCCTCCCAGCCTACGACACCTGGGATTTCAGCACGGCGGACACGGGCGACTTCAAGTCGCTGGCCGAGCGGATCGTGCCGATCGGCGCGCCTTGGGAGGTCGGCCGCAGGATCATCGACGCTTCCCAGCCGGGCGGCGGATTGCCGGGCGTGCCGGCAGACACGCAAGGCGCAAGGCAGGTCCTGAGTTGCGCCTTGCGCTCGCCCGCCGACGCTCCCGAGGGGGCGCCTGACGAGGAAGCCGACCGGTGGCCCGCGGCGCAGCGCGACGCGCTGCGCGAGATCGTGGACCAGGCAAGTATCGACAATCCGTTGCTCCCCCGCGTGGGCCCGCGCCTGTATGCGCGGTATCAGGCCGGCCGGAATGCTGTCGGCGCGGTCTTCGGCTCACCACCTTCAACGGTCGCGGCGGCGGACGGCAACTGGTTCCCCCAGATCAACACCGATCCGCTGCCACGCATCGTCGCGGGCCTGGGTACGCGGGTGGTCCAGCGGGACCAGGAACAACTGATGCAGGCCGCCTGGGCGCAAGTGGGCGAGGTCAACAAGCTCAACCACCAGCTCCACCAGCACCAGTTCGCCAAGGCCCTCAACGAATCCAACCTGCGGCGGCGCATCGCGGCGCTCGATCTCGGTCAGCTTACGCGATTGACCCGCCCGCTGCATGATCGCATCCGCATTGCCGCGCGGCCCGAGAGCCTGTGGAAGCA
The DNA here is from genome assembly GCF_042652045.1 of Novosphingobium tardum. Classification (NCBI taxonomy): domain Bacteria; kingdom Pseudomonadati; phylum Pseudomonadota; class Alphaproteobacteria; order Sphingomonadales; family Sphingomonadaceae; genus Novosphingobium; species Novosphingobium tardum. The sequence goes on from NZ_JBHSDR010000004.1 coordinate 308,230, forward strand.
GATCGAATCAAGCCGCACCGCCGGCAGCATCCTGAGCGTGACGGCCAAGCGGATGACGAACGCCTCGGCGCCAGCGATGCGCAAGGGCATGGCGCTGCGAGACCTCGCCAAGGCGCCCGACATGGTCTCATCGCCCGCGGGCTTCATTGACGGCCGGCTGCCCTACGCCAATCCCGATGGCATCACCGGGTTCTCGAACAAGGGGCTCGAAGTGCTTGGCCCCGAGCTTGTCGGACGAGTTCTGGGAGTGACGCCGAACAAGGCTTTCGCGACCTTCCAGACCCGCGTGGCGCCGCTGGCGGATGGGACCGCAATCGTGCGCCTCTCCGGCGGGGCCCCGACCTGGCAGATCCAGCCGGACCGCTCAGTCGGGGGCCTGTACGCCCAATTCTTTACCGGCCGGCTCGACACCCGCGCTCCCGATCCCGCGCGCAAGGGCGACTTTCTGCGAGCAGAGCTTGCAGGTTCGGCGCTCGCTGGCATCGTCGAAGCGGCCGCACCCGAATTCAGGGACGCAGGGTCCGCTCCGATCGCTTCTCTGGCGGCCAGTCTGCCCTCACCGCATGTGCGGCGCGACATCGGCGCGGCGACTTCGCTGCCGGAGCGCATGCCGATTGCGGCCCGGACGCCTGCGGCGGCTTCGGCATTCGGCTCTCGCGGCCTGCCCACCGCCGCCGGAAGAGCCACTTCGGCCGCGAGCCTGTTCGACCGGCGCGGACCGGTGGTTGTCCGACCCGCGCCTGCGCCGCCGCCACCTCCTGCACCCGCGCCCGCGATGAGCCCGGCGACGCGCTTCGAGACACCGCTTTCCCGCGATCTCACGCGCCGGATCAACGAGCTATCGGCGCTCAAGGTGTCAACGCTTGCGCAGGCGTTCGACGCCGCCATCAACACGATTGCCCTTCCCCCCCCGCGCAACACCGCCACCGTTCCCCCACTCGCCGTGACGCCTGAACTGATCCTCGATGCGATCAATCCCGCGCGGACGATGACGGCCTATCTCAAGGGACGGGTGCGCTTCTGGCCGGACGTGATCCCGACAAACTGGTTCGACGATCTGAGGATCGATCCGGTCATGGCCGCGCCGGTCTACAAGCGGGCGATGTATGAAGCGCTCGACGCTTACGACCGCGATTGGCTGGTCCCTGGCCTAGGCGCGATCGCCCAGCCTGAATTCGTCACGCTGCTGGAGGCCAACCCCGCCTTCTGCGAGACTTTCCTGATCGGCCTTTCGGATGAAATGGGCCGCGAGCTGCTGTGGCGGAATTACCCGACCGATCAGCGCGGCACCTACTTCAAGCGATTCTGGGACGCCGACGAGGACGAGCTTTCCAAACCGATCCACGAATTCTCGACGACGGGGCCCGAGCCGCTCGGTTCGCACATGGCAATCGGGGGCGGCAGCGGCACGGGCTTTCGCCCCGTCGTCCTGGTACTGCGTGGAGAAATCGTCCGCCGCTATCCCGACGCCATCATCGCTGCGGTCGAGGCGGAGCCGCCCGCGGCCAACGCCGGATCGGCATTTCCGCCGACGTTCATCGCCGGCTCCGATGCGAGAATCCTATTCCATGCGCATCTCGCGCCGGATTACATCCTCGTCGGCTTCCGCCTCACGATCGAGGAAGTTCGCAATGGCCACTGGTGGTTCCTGCTTGCCGAACATCCAACCGCGCCGCGGTTCGGCATGGCTGAAGCCATCGCGCCCAATCCCCGCGCAGCCGGCGGCTCGATCCAGCAGGATAACCTCGACTGGAACGATCTGACCGGTTCAGACGGCCAGCTCGATCACGGCCGGTTCCTTTCGCCTCCGGCGCGCACGATGTCGATCAGCGACAGCGGCAGCAACCCCGCTGTGCAGCTGTGGCCGGGTTCGTCCGCCGTCGTCGCCCGCACGCTGCTGCGCGATCCCGTCCGCGCGGCGTTCGAGGGCAAGGATCTCCTCAATTCAATTCAGAATGCGGGAGGGCCGAATGCCTGATCCTACCGAGGCACTGTTCGCCGAAGTCCACGCAACCAACACGACACTGCTCGACCGGTTACGGGACAAGACGGCGGAGATCGCGGGCATCTCCGCGGATCTGCAATCCAGCCGAAATGCGGTCGCCCGGTTCGAGACGACGGGCGACACGGGCGCGGCCCGGCGTGCCCAACGCCGGACGGAGACACTCTCCGCGCGGCTTGAGGCGGCGCGAAGCGAGCGGACCGCCCTCGATGTCGAGCATGCCCGGCTGATCGAACGCCTTGCGCAGCGCGACAGTTGCGATGCTCCGCCCGACGTGCCGCTTCTCCTGCTTCCGGTGCGGATCGAAACGCGCTTCAACGACGCGGGAAACGAGTTGCGCATCCGGATCTACCCCGACGAGATCCACGTCGACCGGCTCGACCGCGGCCTATCCGGAGAGGAAGTCGAAGCAGCGCAAGCCTATTGGGGGCGTATCTGGGCGCTCGATGATGCCGAAGTGGGCGACGACCTTGCGCGGGCCGATGCCTGGAAACAACTTTTAGCGGCGGTGGGCGCAGCACGCGCGCACTGGTGCACGCGGGCGATGGCACCGCTCAACGTGGCTGACCGGGGCACCGGAACGCCGGTTTTTCCCGAAGGAGCAGCGCAAGCTGGAGCAGTCGCCATCGCGCGCATGCTGCCCGACCGCTTCGTCGCCATCGCCCAACAGGGGACGAAGCGCAGCCGTGCGGTCGGTTCGCCGATTCCTCCCGAAGTCCGCATCGGCCTGTTCTCCAATTCCGACGAGCCGATGACGGAGCAAGAAGGCTTGAAAATGCTGCCAGGCACCGAGTGGCTGGCGGATTTTGGCGAGGCGAAGAAGAAGGGGCTGGCCCTGACGCTGACCCTGTCGCAACCCGGCAAGGTCGACCGCCTGATTGTCGCCGGCGTACAGCGAAGCGCTGCTCCCGCACGTGCAGCGGCCGACTTCGCAAGTCTTCTCGAGGCGCATTGGGAAAGCGACGGGCTGGCGTTTCTCCCGCAGGGCACCCCCACCAACAACACCGAGACGGTAAGATCGGCGTGGCAGCGACGGATCGAAAAGTCGGCGCCGCCCGCCACGCTCCCGGCCCAACCGGCCGACAGCAACGCCGGTACGCTGGCTCGCGCACTCGGCATAAATGCTCCGTGGCTCACCGCAGTCGATCACGCGCAGGAACGCGAGCAGGCCGACGCGGCGGCGATGAACACGACCCTGTGGTCCGCAACCCTGGGACACTTTCTGGGCGCGGTCGACAAGGACAACGACGCCATTTCGACGCTCGATATCGAGCGCATCCGCCAATTCCACCGCGACTACGTGCGCGGGCGGGGGACGATTCCCTCACTGCGCGTCGGCAACCAACCCTACGGCATCCTTCCGGTGTCCGGGTTTGCGACGCTGTGGAAGGACGATGGGGCTGACAAGTTCGGCGGGCAGCTTACGGCCTTCCTTCGCAAGCTGAGGCCCAACTGGGAAGCGGGCACCAGCGATCTCGCCCACGTCGGATCGGGGGCCGATCTGCGCGAAACGATGGACCGTCTTCTGGGCCAGTCCGGTGTCTCCTATGGCGTCAGGGCGCGCCGCTGCCTTTCGGGAAGCTTGGTCGGCATGGTCAGCGTGGTCACGCCGACCGCCAAGCCCGCCGCCGAGATCGAAACGATGCTCGCCCGGATGCTCGAGGAGGCGATCGGCAGTTTCAGCTTCACGAATCTCGGGGCAACGCTGGACGACAAAGCCCGGCCCGTCCTCTTGCCGTATGCCGACGATGCCCGCGATCCGGCGTTTCTGGAGGCTTTGCTCGCGACCGGTGACGGCGGAAAGATATCGAGTATCTTCCAGGCGCTCGTTGCGCTGGCGGCCGGGCGCGAGGCTGCAAAGCCCCTGCCCGGACGCGACTTCATCGACCATCTGCGCCTGTCCACCGCTCTCGATCCAGCCGTGCGCGATGCGGTCGTCACCCAACTCGCTCGGCCGGGGGCGGCCGATGTTGCGACGTTGGTGAACTTACGAAAGGCGCTTCCGGGTTCGGATAGCCCCAACGATCGACCCGCCCCGCGTTCGTTCGCGATGGGTGGTACGATCGAGCCTTCGTTCGCCAACTACTTCGGCAACGTGGCGACCGCTGAATCGCGCGAATACCTCTCGGTGCTTGTGATCGACGAGTTTCTCCGCACGAACATCGAGAATGCCGAATTCCGCGCCGCTCTCGAACATCTGGCGAAGCAAATCGGGGATCCCGCGAACCAATCGCGTCATGTCCTCGTGGCAGAGACGCTGGACTGCGTGTCGCACCGGCTCGACAGCTGGATCACGGGCGCGGTCTCGCGCCGGCTAGCGCATCAGCGCCGCACGAAACCCGAAGGCCTTTCTGTCGGAGCGTTCGGCTACGTCGAGAACCTGCAGCCCAAACGCGGGCAAAGGGACTCTGGCGGCTACATCCTTGCGCCCTCGCTCAATCACGCGATCACCGCCGGCATCCTTCGTGCAGCACACCTGACCCATGCGGCCGGCGCGGCGGGTCCAAATCCCTATGCCATCGGCCTCAGTTCGGCGCGGGTGCGCGATGCGATGCATCTGGTCGACGGCATTCGCCAGGGGCAGCCCCTTGGCGCGCTGCTTGGTTATCGGATCGAACGCGCCCTCCAGGACGCGAAGCTGGGGCATCTCGTCCTCAACCTGCGGTCGCTCGCGCCATTGGTGCAGGGCAAGCTCAGCGACCGGGGCGAGATCGTCAGTGGGCCGGAGCAAGCGATCGTCTCGGCAGCCGCGACGACCGACGGGCTAAGGCTGGTCGAAATGTGGCGCACCCCCGCGGGTCCGGGAACGATCGAGAACGCGTTGAAGAGCCCTCCTGCCGACAATCCTTACATCGCGCCGGGCACTGCCTGGAGTTTCAGCGCAGCAGACTGGAACAAGGTATCCGCCAGCATCGCCGCGCTCGACACGAGTGTCGATGCCGTGGCCGACCTTCTCTTGGCCGAAAGCGTTCACCAAGTGGCCCAGGGCAACCTCGCGCGCGCGTCCGCCGCAATGGATGCGAGCGGCCGCGGCGACGTTGCCCCGCCCGAGCCGGATGTCGTCAGCTCGCTTCGCGGCGGGCAACCAGTGTCGCATCGGCTGATGATCATCGGTCGCGACGGCGGCTGGGATGTCGTATCGCCGCGCGCCCGCGCCGCGCCAGGCCTCGAAGGTTGGGCCGCAGAAAGGCTTGGCGATCCCGCGCGGATTGTCGCTGGCTACGAGCCTGGCGGCGCACCTGTAAAGCTGGCGCTCGGCACGATCGGCGCGCTCGATCTGGTCGCACTGAGCAGCGATGCCGCTTCGGCAATGCGTCGCGCTACCGGCAACGTTAAACTCGATCCCGCGATCGCCGACGATCCGCGCCTTGCCGCTGGCGAGATTGCGCTAGCCGATGTGCTGGTGGTGGCCGACGGCCTGCGCCGGCTGCTCGCGGCCGGGCGCGTTGCGGCAAGTGGCGACTTCGGCCTGCCAGGCGCGCCCGCCGCGCATGCGCCCGAGGCAGCGGCGCTGACCGCACTGGCATCGACGCTCGACGATCTGGCGCTCGTGCTTCAGCAGATGCAGCAGGCCCTTGCCGCTCTCGTCGCAAGCAACAGCGCCACCCTCGACAGTCTTTCGGCCGCACTCGTGGCGCTGACCGACTTCGGCATCGCGACGCCGAGTGTCTCGGCTGCCCAGCTGGGTGAGACCGCGCTTCTGGCCGCTGCGGAAGCTCAGCGGCGGCTGGTCGAATATGCCCGGCTGTCGTCCGATCCGGTCGACTCCGAAAGCCTGGCATTGCGCGCGAAGGCGTTGTTCGGACAGGATTTCGCGCTGCCGATCCCGCAGGTGCGAACTGCGGAGCCTGATCTCGAGGTCGAACTCGACCCGGTGCAACCTGCATCGATCAGGCGATATCTGGGCGACATCGCGACAGTGCGACCACAGGTCCGGATGTTCACGGACTATCTCATCCTCTGCGACACGCTCGATGGTGCGCCGCGGCTGGCAGTCATGCAGCTTGGAGGTGAAAAGGGTCGGTGGATCGCAGACCCGCTGCCAGATGACGCGATCACCCCCACCGCACCGGTGATCTCGATCGTGGCCGACGTGCCCGGCGAGCCGCCGGCCGCGCTCGCCGGTCTCGTAATCGACAACTGGACCGAGACGTTTCCGCGGCGCACCCTGAAGGGCGAGGGAGCGGCGGCCAAACCTGTCCTCGAAACCACCGCCGGGGTCGCGATCCATGCCGACGCACCAAGCTCGCAACCACCGCAGACGATGCTTTTGGGCATATCCCCCGATGGCGCTCGCTGGACCGACGACCGCGTTTTCGATCTGGTGACAGAGACGATTGAAATGGCGCGAATGCGGCTGGTGTCACTCGAAGTGCTGCCGCTGGCGGCTCGGGTACTGCCCGCGATCTATACCAATTCCTGGTCGCTCCAAGGCGAGAAAACCGTGGATTGGTCCAAGTTCGGTGATGCGTTCCTCAAGGCCTCGGTGGTCGGCGAGCCACTACGCGCGTTCGCGATGGTGAAGGAAAACTGATATGTGCGCGGATATCGTCAAGGAAGGGGTCCTCGCCTACGCCGAACTCAGCTCGGCGGCGGCGGCGCGCTATCCCGTTCTCTCACCGCCGGCCTGGACCCGGCTTGAGCCGCAAACCCTCAGCGGCGAACCGGCACAGGCGCTGGCGGCCCGAATTCACGATCCGCTGTGGCTGCTCGCGCGGCAATGGCAATTCGGTGAGTTCGACGGTGAGGACGCCGGCACTCCGGTGGCG
>NZ_JBHSDR010000004.1:325000-351598 GCF_042652045.1 Novosphingobium tardum
AACTCGATCATCGCGCGCGCGCCGGAGCTGATGATCGGCCGATTGCTGAGCGAGGTTGCGGTCGGTCTGTTCGCGCGTGCCGCTGGCCTGGCGCTGCAATTGCGCCTGCTTGTCGCCGGCGCGGTTACCGGCGTGTTCTATCCCGCGTTCCGGCAGGTGCGCGACGAGGGCAAGCCGCTCGGTCCGCCGTACCTGCGTGTCGTTGCGGCCTATACCGGCGTGACATGGCCGGCGATGGCGGGAATCGCGGTGCTGGCCGAACCGCTGATCCGCTTCCTCTATGGAGACCGCTGGGTTGCCGCGGCTCCCCTGCTCCTTTGGGTCGCGCTCGCACAATGCTGCTACGTCGCCTTGCCTCTTGCCGGCGACCTCCCCCTGCTATTTGGGCGCAAGCGCGAACTTGTTCGCCGCAGCGTGATCGATACAGGAGCAAGCCTCGCGCTTCTCGCCCTTGCCGCTCCGTTTGGACTCGTCTGGGTCGCGGCCTCGCGGCTTGTCCACGGGATCGCATGGATCGCGATCTATGGGGGGATGATGCGCCGGATGCTGGGTTATCGGAACTCGGAACTGATCGGCATCCATGCGCGAAGTCTGGTCGCGACAGTTGCCGCGGTTCTCCCAGCGCTCGTGCTATATCTCGTCTGGGACGGCCCCAGTGCTGCCGGCTTCGCACAGATGGCGAGCGGCGGCGCCATTGGCATCGCGCTTTGGCTCGTGACGCTGCGCGCCACCCGACATCCGGCGTGGACCGAGATCGCCGCCACCGCGGTGCAACTCTTGAAAGGTCGGCGCTTCTTGCCTTTTCGAGGCAAACTTCCGGAGCCCAATTTGCGCTAGAGCATGGGCCGCGCAAGGCGTAAGATGGGCACAGGGAGAGAACAAAATGCCTCCGCTGATGCTGACTTCCATTCCTGCCATCCTGGCTGTCGCAGCGACCATTCCGCAAACCGCAGCGCAGGAGGCGAACGCGCCCTCCGGCCAGGGAGACGTCGTCACCGTCGATGCCGACGGGCATTCGCGTTACACCGTCGCAGTCCGTATTGGCGAAAGCGGACCCTTGAGGTTCCTGATCGACACCGGCGCTGAACGCACGGTCGTGTCTCGCTCGGTGGCCGATCGCCTCAATCTCGTTCCCGCGGGTCGCGCGACACTGGTAGGAATTGCCGGATCGATCGGGGTCGACCTTGTCGAGATCGACGAAGTGGTCCTTGGAAGACGCAGCTTTTATGGACTGACCGCCCCTGTGCTGGAACGCTACGATATTGGCGCCGACGGGATCATCGGGATCGACGGACTGCAGGACCAGCGCGTTCTTCTCGATTTCGGCAAGGGAACGATGGAGGTCAACGACGCTCGTTCGCTGGGCGGTGACCGGGGCTACGAGATTATTGTCAGGGCGCGGCGCCGGTCGGGACAACTCATCATGACCAATGCCCTGGTGGATGGGATAAAGACCGCCGTCGTCATCGACACTGGCGCGCAGTTTTCGATCGGCAATCGTGCCTTGCAGCGCGCGCTGGCCAAGCGCCGCCAGCCTGAGCGGACGTCGCTCAGTTCGGTGACCGGGCAAAGCATCCCGGCGGATCTGCTGATGGCGCGGGAGGTCGAGATCGGCGATCTGCACATGGCCAATACATGGCTGGCCTTTGCTGATGCCCCGCCGTTCAAGTCGCTCGATCTCGACAAGCAGCCGGCGTTGCTGATGGGAATGAACGAGTTGCGCGCCTTCAGCAGGGTCGCGATCGATTTCGATACGAGGAAAGTGATGTTCGATCTTCCCGCGCGGCAGCCGGGCTGATCGGTCGCGGCAGGCGGGCGGTCCGCATGCCCTGCCGCATCTCATCGCGGAATTAGCGCTGGCGATCCCCCCTTCAGGCCCTATCTGGGGCGGCCATGCCACCTGACAGCGCCACCCCCGCCGAACTTCGCGACCGCCACGACGGCTGGGCCACGATCAAGCGCTTCCTTCCCTACCTGTGGCCCCGGGCAAACAGCGGGCTTCGCTGGCGGATCGTCGGCGCGATGCTGCTGGTGCTTGCGGCCAAGGCAACCACACTATCCCTCCCCTTTGCCTACAAGGGCGCGGTCGACCGAATGGGTGCATCGGGCACAGGCAGCGCCGCCACCCAGGCGCTGCATGTCGTCCTGGCGTTCGTTTTCGCCTACGCGGCGGGCCGCTTCGCCTCGGTGGTCTTCGACAACACCCGCAACATCGTGTTCGAACGGGTTGGGCAAGATGCGACGCGCGCCTTGGCCGAGGATGTCTTTGCCCGGTTGCACCGCCTGTCGCTGCGTTTCCATCTCGCTCGCCGCACCGGCGAGGTAACCAAGGTCATCGAGCGCGGCACCAAGAGCATCGACACGATGCTTTACTTCCTGCTGTTCAACATCGCCCCGACTGTGATCGAGCTCATCGCGGTCACGATCATCTTCTACACCCATTTCGGGATCGGCCTCGTCGCCGCGACGATGGCCGCGGTCGCCGCATACATCGCGGTGACCCGCGCAATCACCGAATGGCGAACGCATCTTCGCGAACGGATGAACCGGCTCGACGGACAGGCCCTGTCCCGGGCTGTAGATTCGCTGCTCAATTACGAGACGGTGAAGTACTTCGGCGCCGAGGACCGCGAGCAGCAACGCTATGCCGAGGCGACAGGCGCCTATGCACGCGCCGCCGTCGCTTCGGAAAACTCGCTGGGGCTGTTGAACATCGCGCAGGCCGCCATCGTGAACCTGCTGATGGCAGGCGCGATGGGGTATTCTGTCTGGGGCTGGTCGCAGGGCCGCCTGACGGTCGGCGACCTGGTGTTCGTGAACACCTACCTCACCCAGTTATTCAGGCCGCTCGACATGCTGGGCATGGTCTATCGGACCATCCGTCAGGGACTGATCGACATGGCCGCGATGTTCGCGCTGATGGACCAGCCGGTCGAAGTGGCCGACGCGCCCTCGGCACCGGCGCTAATTATCCGGCGCCCCAGCATCGTGTTCGACAATGTGTGGTTCGGATACGAACCTGACCGCGAAATCCTGCATGGCTTGTCGTTCGAGGTCGAGGCCGGCAGCCGCGTCGCCATCGTGGGCCCGTCGGGTGCGGGCAAGTCGACCATCGCGCGGCTTCTGTTCCGCTTCTACGATCCGCAAGGCGGCCAGATCCTGATCGACGGGCAGGATATCAAGGGTGTGACCCAGAAGAGCCTGCGCGCCGCAATCGGGATCGTTCCGCAGGACTCCGTGCTGTTCAACGAATCAATCGGCTACAACATCGCCTACGGCCGCGATGGCGCGACCATGCTGGATGTCGAGGCGGCCGCGCGCGACGCCGCGATTGCCGACTTCATCAACCGCCTGCCGCAGGGCTTCGATACCGAGGTGGGCGAACGCGGACTCAAGCTGTCGGGTGGCGAAAAGCAGCGCGTGGCCATTGCCCGCACTCTGGTGAAGAACCCGCCGATCCTGCTCTTCGACGAAGCGACCAGCGCTCTCGACAGCAGGACGGAGCAGGACATCCTTCGCACCCTGCGCAGCGTCGCGCGCGATCGCACGACGCTCAGCATCGCGCATCGTCTGTCGACCATTGTCGATTCGGACCGGATTCTAGTGATGGACCAGGGCAAGCTGGTCGAGTCAGGGAGCCATCTTCAGCTGCTCAAGCTGGACCGTCTCTATGCCGAGATGTGGGCGCGCCAGGCCGCCGAAAGCGGAACCGTGGAAACCGCTTCCGACAGCTGAGCGCGCGCCGCTAGAGAATATACTTCGACAGGTCGGAATCCCGGGCAAGGCCAGCCAGCTTCTCACGGACGTAGTGCTCGTCAACCGTCACCGTTGTTCCCTTGCGGTCCTCGGCCTCGAAGCTGACCTCCTCGAGAAGCTTTTCCATCACGGTCTGAAGCCGCCGCGCCCCGACGTTCTCGAGGCTTTCGTTCACTTGCGCGGCGATTCCCGCGATCTCGCGGATTGCCCCGTCGCTGATCGCGAGAGTGACGTCCTCGGTCGCGATCAGCGCGCGGTACTGCTCTACCAGGTTGGCGCGCGTCTCTGACAGGATCCGCACGAAATCGTTGACCGTCAGGGCCTGAAGCTCGACACGGATCGGGAGGCGCCCCTGAAGTTCGGGCAGCATGTCGGACGGCTTGGCGACGTGAAAGGCGCCGCTGGCGATGAACAGCACGTGGTCGGTCTTCATCGGACCGTACTTGGTCGCGACAGTAGTCCCCTCGATCAGCGGCAGGAGGTCGCGCTGAACGCCCTCGCGGCTCACCGAGCCACCTCGAACATCGCTGACGGCGATCTTGTCGATCTCGTCGAGGAAGACGATCCCGTTAGTTTCGGCATTGGCGAGCGCGACGCGGGCAACGTCGTCCTGGTCCATCCGGCGCTCGGACTCTTCCTCGACCAGCTTGTCCCAGGCATCTGCCACGCGCATCTTCCGGCGCTTGGTGTTGGACTTGCCCATCGCCTTGGCCATCATGTCGCCAAGGTTGATCATGCCCATGCCGCCGCCCATGCCGGGTATGTCCATCGGCATCGAGGGTGCGTCTTCGACCTCGATCTCGACTTCGACGTCGTTCATCGCGTTTTCAGTGATCCGCTGGCGAAAGCTTTCGCGCGTCGCCTCGCTCGCCCCGTCACCGACCAGGGCCTTGAGCAGCCGGTCCATCGCAGCCGCGGAAGCGGCCTCGCGAACCGCCTCGCGGCGACGGTCCTTCTCCAGCCTGATCGCCTCCTCGACCAGATCGCGCGCGATCTGCTCCACGTCGCGGCCGACATAGCCGACCTCTGTGAACTTCGTCGCCTCGACCTTCACGAACGGAGCATCGGCCAACCGCGCGAGCCGGCGGCTGATCTCGGTCTTGCCGCAGCCGGTGGGGCCGATCATCAGAATATTCTTGGGCGTCACCTCATCGCGCAGCTCGGGGCTGAGCCGCTGGCGCCGCCAGCGATTGCGAAGGGCGACAGCGACGGCACGCTTGGCGTCGTTCTGTCCGACGATATGCTCGTCGAGCGCGGCGACAATCGCCTTGGGAGTCAGGTTGTCGTTCATGGGGTCCTCAGGCCTCGACGCTTTCCAGCGTTACCTGGTCGTTGGTGAATACGCACACGTCGGCAGCGACCTTCATAGCCTTGCGCGCAATAAGTTCGGGATCCTGCTCGTAATCGACGAGCGCACGAGCCGCGGCCAATGCATAATTGCCGCCCGATCCGATTGCCGCGATGCCGCCTTCTGGTTCCAGCACGTCGCCGTTTCCAGTCAGGACCAGCATCGTGTCCTTGTCGGCCACGATCATCAGGGCTTCGAGGTTGCGGAGATATTTGTCGGTCCGCCAGTCCTTGGCGAGCTCGACTGCGGCGCGCATCAGCTGCCCGCGATGCGCTTCCAGCTTCTTCTCGAGCCGTTCGAACAAGGTGAAGGCATCGGCCGTCGCGCCGGCAAAGCCGCCGATCACGCTGCCGTCATAAAGCCGGCGCACTTTCTTGGCGTTGGGCTTCATGACCGTGTTGCCCATCGACACCTGTCCGTCGCCCGCAATTACCGTGCGCGCGCCGCGGCGAATGCCGACGATCGTTGTTCCGTGCCACTCAATCAGGCCGTGGCTGGCCCTCGATCCGTCCATGCCCCGCGATATGGGATTGCCCCATGGCGCGTGCAAGACGCGCGGCGATCAGGTGCCCGGCTGGCCTCCGCCAGGTCCCGCCGCGCCGACTGCGCCGATGTTTCCGAACAGATCCTCGAAGAACCCGCGATTGCGGCCCAGCGTCGGTGTCTTGTCGGAATTGGGCGAAAGATAGACGATCTTGTCCTTGCCCGTGCGATCGACCGTTGCGACGTTCCCGGCACCGTCGAAAGTGACCTTGAGAACCGTCTGGTCGGTCGCGCGAGGGCTTCCGAACGGGGCCTGCGCCGTGTCGGTGGCGATGTAGTACCAGGCGGGCTGCCCGAATTGGCTGGTGAAGGTCGGCCGTCCCAGAGTTTTTTCCACCGACTGCCGGTTGTCGACGCCCGGCTGGATCGAAAGAACCAGCGCCGGATCGGCAAGATAGCCGCGATGATCCTTGATGCTGGCGCACCCGGTCAAGAGCATCGCGGTGGCCCCGATCGCGGCAGCCGCGTGGATGCGGCGGAAAGTCTTGCCCGAAAGGCGCATCGAGGTCTCCGAATGTGGCAGAAGCATTTTGGGCATCACGGCAATTTTCCGGGGCGGACGGGGTGCTTGGCTCGCGCTTCGCGCCGCCCTATATCGATCGGCGCCGATCCTTAGGGGGTTGGCTCCGATTGGACAAGGCCAAGCGATGGCTTGACCGCGCGCGGTTTAATTCCCGCTGAATGGATGCCCCGGCATCAGGAGCAAGATGACACTTCTCGACCGACTGTTCGGGTTCGGATCCGACCCTCACGCCGCGACGCGTCCGCTGTGGCACGCCGCAGTGGTCGCCGCGCGTGACCCGCACTGGTACAGCGACCTGGGCGTTGCCGACACCGTCCCAGGACGGTTCGACATGGTGACGATCGTACTCGCGCTGGTCCTTCTCCGGCTGGAGGACGAGCCCGACAGCGCGGCCGAATCGGTGCGGCTGACCGAGATGTTCGTCGAGGACATGGACGCTCAGCTTCGCCAGTCCGGCGTGGGCGACCTGATGGTTGGAAAGCACGTGGGCAAGCTCATGGCGACGCTGGGCGGCCGGCTGGGCAGCCTGCGCGACGCCCTGCCCAATCCGGAGGAAGCGCCATTGCGCGAGGCTGTCGAGCGCAACGTGACCCTGGAAAAGCCAGAATTGGCCGGCGCGCTTGCACGCCAGTTGAAGACCGCGGCTCAACGGCTGGCCGAACAACCCGTCGAGGAATTGCGCCGCGGCCGCCTGCCGCAACTGGCCCGATGAGCGGCGCGCTGCCCCCGCCGGAGTTCTCGCGGCTCGTCGACGTTCGGCATCTGTCGGGCAAGCCGCTCGAACTGAGCGCCGAACCGCAGGAGCGCGAAGCCCTCGCCGCGCGCTTCGACCTGGTTTCCGTGAACTCGCTGGATGCAACCGTAGCACTGGATCGCCAAGGCGAGCGCGTCGATGCAAAGGGACGCATGATCGCCAGGATCGTGCAATCCTGCGCCGTTTCGGGCGAGGATCTGCCCGTCACCATCGATCACGAGATCGCGTTCCGCTTCGTTCACCCCGGTCCGCAGGGGGCTGCGGCCGACGAAATCGAGCTCGACGCCGACGACTGCGACGAGATCGAATACGACGGCCATAGCTTCGACCTTGGCGAAGCCATCGCCCAAAGCCTGGGATTGGCGATCGATCCGTTCCTTGAGGGCCCGCAGGCCGACGCCGCGCGGCGCGAAGCCGGTATCCTTAGCGAAGGCGCCGGCGGGGCTTTTGCCGGCCTTTCGGCGCTACTTAAGCCCAAGCCCGACTGACCCGCGTGGCGAAACAGCAGATCGCGGTCGTTACGCTAGGCACCGATGATGCGGGGCGGTCCCGTCGCTTCTATTGCGAAGGATTCGGCTGGCATCCTGTGTTCGAGGCGCCCGAGATCGTCTTCTTCCAGATGAACGGGCTGATGTTGGGCATATGGGACCGGCCCGCGCTTCTTGACGATCTCCAGCGCGCAAACGGAATACAGAGCCAACCCGCCGCCATTACCATCGCGCATAATGTGCCTGAGCGCGGCGACGTCGCCCCGCTGATCAATCGCCTCGTCGCGGCGGGCGGCACGCTTGTCCGCGCGGCCGATGCGCCATCACACGGCGGGTTCCGTGGCTACGTCGCGGACCCGGATGGACACGTGTGGGAAATTGCGTGGAACCCGGCTTGGGCGATCGACGACGAAGGCCGGGTCACTTTCGGAGTCTGACCGGTCCTCAAAACGGGATATCGTCGTCGAGGTCGTCGGCGTAGCCGCCGCCCGACGAGCCGCCAGAGGACCCGCCCCCGGTCTTGCCGCCCTCACCCCAGCCGCCGCGAGACTGGCCGCCACCGCCTGAGCTTCCGCCCCGGGCCCAACTGCCGCCACCACCGCCACCGCCGCCGCCTGATCCGGACGGGCCGTCGAGCATGGTCATGACCGCGCCGGGGCCCTGCAACACCACTTCGGTCGAGTAGCGATCCTGGCCCTGGGCGTCCTGCCATTTGCGGGTGCGAAGCTGGCCTTCGAGGTAGACCTTGCTGCCCTTCTTGAGAAAGCGCTCGGCCACGCCGGCGAGCCCTTCGCCGAAGATCGCCACGGTATGCCACTCGGTCCGCTCCTGGCGTTCGCCCGTGTTGCGGTCCTTCCACGTCTCGGACGTTGCGACGCGCAGGTTGCAGACCTTGCCGCCGTTCTGAAAGCTTTTCACTTCCGGATCGGCGCCCAAATTGCCGATGAGGATGACCTTGTTGACGCTGCCTGCCATGCTTTCCTGTTCCTACAACCCTAGCGCTACCGCGCTCCAGTAAGTGATTCCCGCAGCGATGTAGGCCAGCGCGAACAGGTAGAGCAACATGAAGCCCGGCCATTTCCACCCATTCGTTTCGCGTCGCGCCACCGCGATGGTCGACAGGCACTGCGGGGCGAACACGAACCAGGCAAGAAACGCGAGCGCGGTAGGCAGGGTCCACCGGGCCTTGAGCTGATCGCCCAGGGCACGGGCCGACTGCTCGTCGTCACTGGCGCTGACGGCATAAGTCGTCGCGAGCGAGGATACCGCTACCTCGCGCGCTGCCATGGCGGGAATCAGCGCCAGGGCGATATCGCGGTTGAACCCGATCGGCTCCACCACGACGGCCAGTCCATTCGCGAGTTGGCCCGCGATCGAGGCATCGACCTGGTTCTGGCCATCCGTTGCCCGAGGGAAGTTGAGCAGGAGCCACAGCACGACGGTGACGGTGAAGATGATCGTCCCGGCGCGACGCAGGAAAATCCATGCCCGCTGCCACAGGCCAAGCGCGAGGTCCTTCACGGTGGGAAGCTGATACTTCGGCAGTTCCATGATGAAGCCGCTCGCCGCGCCCTTCGTGACGGACCGGCGCAGCGCCAGCGCCGCGATCATCGCTCCCGCAATGCCCGTCACGTAAAGCCCGAACAGAACGAGCCCCTGTAGCCCCACGCCCCCACCGACGTTCCGATTGGGAATGAACGCTGCGATGATGACCGCGTAGACTGGCAGCCTCGCCGAGCAGGTCATCAGCGGCGCGATAAGGATCGTCGTGAGCCGGTCCTTGGGATCGGCGATGCTGCGCGTGGCCATGATTCCTGGAATGGCGCAAGCGAATGAGGATAGCAGCGGAATGAAGCTGCGCCCGGACAGGCCGACCCCAGCCATCAGGCGATCCATGAGAAACGCCGCCCGCGCCATGTAGCCGGTCGCTTCCATCACGAGGATGAAGAAAAACAGGATGAGGATCTGGGGGAGGAAGACCACTACCGAGCCCACGCCCGAGAGAATGCCCTCGGTCAGAAGGTCTCGGACCAGGCTGGGCGGCATTTCCGCACGCACGCCGTCTGACAGCAGCGCGACCCCAGCCTCGAGCGCATCGGCAAACGGGGTCGCGCCGGCGAAGACCGCCTGGAAGACCACGAACAGGAGCCCGAGCAGGATGATCGGGCCGGCCCACGGATTGAGCAGCACCCGGTCCAGCCGCGAATGAAGGCGATGGCGGCGGGTCTCGCTCAGGATCGCGCCAGCGGTGATGGCATGGGCGCGCAGGCGCCGTTCCGGTTGGCCCAGATGCGGCTGCGGGTGCGGACGGTCCTCTGCGTGAAGCTCGGCCTCACCCACAGCCGCGGCAAGTTCGACAAGGCCCCGGCGGCGAACGGCGACGGTCGGGATCACCGGCACGCCGAGCGCCTCAGCCAGTGCGCCCGGATCGAGGACCAAGCCGTCGCGTTCGGCAAGGTCCACCATGTTGAGCGAAACGACGACCGGGCGACCGAGCTCTATCACTTCCTGAGCAAAGACGAGGTGCTGTTCGAGGTTGGAGGCATCGAGCACGACGATCAGGACGTCGGGCCGCGCTTCTCCTTCCATCTCGCCCAGGATGACCCGGCGGGTAACCGCTTCGTCGGGGCTGGTCGGATCGAGACCGTAGCTTCCGGGAAGGTCGACTAGTTCCACCGGCTCGCCGGACGGGAGCAACATGCGCCCCGCCTTTCGTTCGACCGTGACGCCGGGATAGTTGGCGATCTTTTGTCGGGCGCCCGTCAGCGCGTTGAAAAGCGCGCTTTTCCCGGCGTTGGGGTTGCCGACCAATGCTGCGGTCCGGATCGCCTTTGTCATCGCTTCCCGATCGCTCAGGCGGAAACGGGCTGAAGCGGTTCGACCTGCATCGCGCGTGCGTGGCCCCGGCGCATCGCCACGGTCATTCGCCCGACCTCAACCGCAAGTGGGTCGCGGCCCGCAAGGATCCCGCGGTAGGCAAGCGTGACTTCAGCGCCAGCGTCTAGCCCCAGAGCGCGCAGGCGTTGGCCTTCCTCGGGGACGAGCATGGCCCAGTCGACCGAAGCGATTCGCGCCTTCACGCCGATGGGGAGTTCATCGAGTTGCACGATCATCCGCTGCCAGATGCAGACGCTAATTGCAACTAATTCTCATTAGGCTCACCGCGCGGGATAGCGGAGCCGGCCAAGCAGGCGGACCGGACTGAAACTGTCGGCGCGAGAACGTAGCAACCGACCCTTGGCCTTTTCGAACTGCATCACGTTTTCGATCCGCCGATCGAGGAACGACCTCGTCTCGGCATGGCCTTCGCTTTCGTCCTGGGCGAAGACGGCCAGGGTAGACGCATAGACGGCGCCGAGCGTCATCCGCTTGGTGTAGTGGTTGTAATCCGTCGCCGTGTCCCCGGCGAGATGCCACATCGCGTCGGCGCTGTTCCAGCCGAGTTTGAGGCTGGCGCGGGCATTCTGCGGCATCGCCATGATCGCAAGCGCGCGCCGTAGGGCTTCCTCGCGGCCGACCAGCGCATCGAGCCGGAACTGGACAAGCCTGCGAATGCGCTCGCGTATCGGCAGACCCTTCAGCGCCTCGGCGGGAAGTTCGACCGCCATCGCGGCATCGATCGCCTCGACCCACGCAGTGATCATCCCCATCGCGCCGCCCCCTTGTGGCGATCGGCGAAACGCCAGCAGCGCCACTTGCGGATCGACCCCGGCGTCCTGCGCCGCCGCGACCATCGCCGCGTCCGTCCACCCGTCGAAGATCGCGGCATCGGCAATGCTGGGAGCCAGGCGGACGCGCAGTTCTGCCAGCGTGAGGTCGCCCGCGGGCGCAGCTTGCGCCGCGGCGGTCAGAGCTTGGGCCCGTAGACCGGCGCGGCCTTTTTAACCGGCGCGCGCATGGCTGTCTCGATCTCACCAAGGACCGGATTGGACCGCCCGTCGAGCTGAGCGTAATCGAGCGCGGTCCGACCGGAATTGTCCGACCGCTTGTAGTCGGCTCCGGCCTTCAGCAGCACGCGCGCCATCGCCGCATCCTTCCGGTGGACCGCCGAAATCAGGGGTGTTTCGCCGGTGCTGTTGGCCTCGTCGACCCTCGCGCCGAGCGAAAGAAGAAGTTCCACTCCATCGACGAAGCCGATGTTGCTGGCGGCCTGGAGAGGGGTTTCGCCCTTGTTGTTGCGGGCATTCACGTTGGCGCCGTGCTGGAGAAGGAACTTGATCCACACCAGGTCGCGCCGCGCGGTGACGATGTGAAGCGCAGTATCCCCGGTGCTGAGATCGCGCGTGTTCACGACGGTGGAGCCGGGTTCGCTCAACGCCTCGGTCACTTCCGCGCCATCGGCCTTGCGGACCGCTTCGAGGAATTTGTAGGAGCCGGAAAACTGGGCCTGCGCGGCCGTTCCCACGATCAGCGCACCGGCAAGCGCCAGCCCTGCGGCAGCCCTCGAAAGCCTGTGACCGATCACGAACTTCTCCTGCTTATTGCGTGGCCGGGCGGGCGGGGTCCGCGCGCCTGAATCGTCCCTTGCGCCCCGCGCGTTAGCAGAGCATGAACCGCCGCGCCATGGCGAGCGACCACCCTTTTTGCAGCAAGGCTGCGCGCGGCGCTGCGCTGCTGCTGGCTGTCGCTGGCCTGCCCCTTTTCGCCGGCTGCGACCGGCAGCAATCGACCGCCGTCGCTGCCGCGCAGCGTCCCCCGCTGGAAGGCAGCACGATCGGCGGGGAATTCGCGCTGGTCGACAAGAATGGCAAGACCGTTCGCTACAGCGACTTCGCGGGCAAGTACCGCATTGTCTATTTCGGCTACAGCTTCTGCCCCGACGCCTGCCCGCTCGATGTCCAGAAACTGATGCAGGGCTTCACCTTGTTCGAGAAGGCGGAGCCGAAGGTCGCCGCCCAGGTCCAGCCGATCTTCATCTCAATCGATCCCGAGCGCGATACGCCCGCTGTCGTCGGCCAGTTCGCCGCCGCCTTTTCGCCCCGCCTGCTTGGGCTGACAGGTTCGCCCGAAGCCGTCGCGGCCGCGGCAAAGAAGTTCGCCGCATATTATGCCAAGGGCGAAACCACGCCCGGCGGGGGTTACCTGATGGACCACAGCCGCACCGCTTTCTTGATGGATCGCGACGGCAAGCCGCTTGCGATACTGCCTATCGACCAGTCGCCCCAGGCGGTTGCCGCCGAGATTGCCCGGTGGACGCATTGAGCGGGACGCGCTGAGTGGACGAGCTGCGCGAGCCGCGGTTCTGGGACAAGCCGATCGAGGCCCTGACCCGAACGCAATGGGAAGCGCTGTGCGACGGCTGCGGCCGCTGTTGCCTCCACAAGATCGAGGACGAGGACACCGGCGAGGTCATCGGCACCAATGTCGCTTGCCGCCTGCTCGAACTTGGCACGGCCCGGTGCGGGGATTATCGCAACCGTCGAGCGCTTGTTCCCGATTGCCTGCGTCTTACTCACCGCCTCGCCCGCGAAGTGCCCTGGCTGCCGTCGACCTGCGCGTATCGCTTGCGGGCAGAAGGAAAGCCGCTTCACTCGTGGCACTATCTAGAATGCGGCGATCGCGACGCCGTGCATAAAGCCGGGGTCTCGGTTATCGGCAAGGCGATTAGCGAAGTGCTTGCGGGCCCCATCGAAGAGCATATCGTCGAGGACGATTTCTGGCCTGACGAGGATGGCGTGACGAAATGAGCCTGCGCGACTGGCTTTCCTCCGCTTCGGGCGAACCCCGAAAGGCACCTCCGCGACGCACTCTGGCCGTCGACGGCCGCGAACTTCCGCTCGCGATCCGGCGCCTGAAGACGGCGCGGAGAATGACCTTGCGACTTGCACCGGATGGCAGCGAGGCGCGGGTCACCTTGCCGCCCTGGGGCCGGGTCGCCGACGCCGAGGCCTTCGCCCGCGACCGGGCGGACTGGCTTGCCGGACAACTCGTCACCATCGCGCCCAGAAGCAGCGTTGGTTGTGGCACGACGCTGCCGTTCCGCGGCGACGAAGTTGTCGTTCGCCACTATGCCGACGCGCCGCGCCAGCCCCGCCTCGACGATGGAGAGATCGTTATCGGCGGGCCGACCGAGGCAGTCGCCGCGCGTATCCAACGCTGGCTCGAGCGGCAGGCGCTGGATCTGGGAGCCACGGATCTCGGCGAATTCGCCGCGCGCGCCGAGGTTGCCGTCCCCTCGCTCCGCCTGTCGCGGGCAGCGCGGCGTTGGGGAAGCTGCGCCAGCGATGGAACGATCCGGCTCAACTGGCGGCTGATAATGGCGCCCGACATGGTTCGGCGCTCGGTCGCAGCGCACGAGATCGCGCATCTTGTCCATTTCGATCACAGCCCAGCTTTCTACCGTCTTCTCGACCGGATCTACGATGACGACCTCACCGTCGCGAACCGGTGGCTGAAGACGCAGGGACGCTCGCTCTACGCGCCGTTCGGATGAAGCGCCGGCGCGGATAGGCGCGGCGGGCGGCGGGGCTAAGCAAAAACCCGTAACGGGCGATTAACCGTATTCTGGCACTAGTCGGGACGATGCGCCGACTTTTGCCCTTGCTGCATGTGGCCTGCGCCGCGCTGGCCGTCTTCGCCGTGCCTGCCGCGGGCGAAGAGGCGGCTGCATGCAAGCTGTGCCTGGCTGCGACGAAGCCCGGGTCCGATACCGACGAGCGGCCGCTGTCGCTCGAAATCACGACCGGGATCGAATTCAGTCGCCTCGCGCTGACCGGGCGCGGCGAAGGAACGGCTGCGATCGACGCGCAGTCGGGCGCACGCCGCGTGGACCACGGCCTGATCGACCTTGGCGGTTTTGCGCTTTCCGGGCGGGGACGGATAACCGGCGCTCCACTCCGATCGGTCAGGATCATCCTGCCCACCTCGGTCACGATGCGCACGCCGCAGGGAGAGGTCGCGGAGCTAAGCGACCTCACCACCGACCTGGCCGCGATGCCGGTGCTCGATGCCACCGGGACGCTCGAGTTCTCCTTCGGCGGACGACTGCGGGTCGATGGGCCGACGGGCGGCAATTTTCGCGGCCGGATTCCCATCACCGTCGAATACGACTGACTGCACTGGCGAAAGCGCGCCCATGGCCCTATCTGGGTCGCCATGGCATTCTGGCGTAACGTCTCGCCGCGCGGCGCCGCGAGCGATCTTTGGCACGAACTGGCGCAACCTCGTCCCCACCGCTGGCTCTTCGTGCTTACCGCGGCGCTGACGACCGTGGCCGTATTCTCGGTGATGTGGCGCGAAGGCGCCAAAGGTCCGCCGCATCCGCCCAAGATCACTTACATCGAGAGCTTTGCCGCAGGCCGCACCGATGCCGAGATCATCGCCGGCAACATCGCCGCCACGCGGCTGGCGCGAGAACGTGAGGCCGAGGAAAAGCGCCGCGCCGAGGACGTCCGCCAAATGTATAAGACGCTTGGCAGGATGTCGGGGATGGACGTGGACGCGATCGAGAAGAAGGCGCGCGCGGACGAGGCGGCCGAGGCCGCTGCCAAGGAGGCAAGGAAGGCCGGAACGACTTCTTCGTCAGTGCCAGAGAATCGCCGTTGAGGATTGGTGCCGCGGGCGGCGACGACGCCCGCTGGCTGGCGCGGGCTGCCGCCCTGGCCGAACGGGCCCGCCCGCTGAGCTCTCCCAATCCCGGGGTCGGCGCGATCGTGGTGCGCGACCATCGCGTCGTCGGCCGCGGGTGGACCCAGCACGGTGGCCGTCCTCATGCCGAGGCGCAGGCGCTGGCGATGGCCGGCGAAGCTGCGCATGGCGCGACCATGTACGTAACGCTCGAGCCTTGCGCGCATCAAAGCACGCGCGGTCCCAGTTGCGCTAGCCTCGCGATTGCGTCCGGCCTTGCTGCAGTCATCGCCGGTGTCGAGGACCCGGATCCACGCACCAGCGGGAAGGGATTGGCACTGCTGGGCGAGAACGGGATTGACGCCCGGCTCGTGCCATCGCCCCCTGCCCGCGCCAGTCTTGCAGGCTACCTTGCCCGGCGGCGAGCCGGGCGACCCTTCGTCACGCTCAAGCTGGCGACCTCGCTCGATGGCTGCATCGCGCTTGAGGATGGTTCGAGCCGCTGGATAACGGGTCCGTCCGCACGGGCGCACACCCATCTCGAACGGGCACGCAATGACGCAATTCTCGTCGGCGGGGGTACGCTGCGCGCAGACGATCCGCGGCTCGACGTACGGCTGCCAGGTCTTGAGCATCGCAGTCCGGCGCGCTGGGTCCTGACCCGGGGCAGCGCGCCTTCCGGCTGGGGCAGATTGGCCGATCCGACCGAAATCTCGGCCATCCAGGACGTGCAGTACCTGATGGTCGAAGGGGGAGCGCAAACAGCCGCGGCGTTCCTTGCCGCCGATCTCGTCGATCGCCTGCTGATTTACCGTGCGCCGATCGTGATCGGCGACGGTCGGCGGGCCATCGGATCGATAGGGATTGGCGACCTTGCCGAGGCCCATGGCCGCTGGCGACTTGCGGACCGGCGGCAGCTTGGCAGCGATATTCTCGAAGCCTATGTGCGGTCGCGCGCTCCGGCCCACCCGGCACCGAGCGATTAGAAGGAAGCGCGATGTTCACGGGAATCATTACCGCCATCGGGACCGTCAGCGCGGTTGAGAACCGGGGCGACATGCGCCTTGTGATCTCCTGTCCCTTTGCGCCCGAAGCGATGGCGATCGGCGCATCGATCGCCTGTTCGGGAGTATGCCTGACCGTCGTGGATCGCGGCGGGGAGGCCGGCGACGCATGGTTCGCGGTCGACGTTTCGGGAGAAACCGTGTCGCGCACCGCGCAGGATCAGTGGACCCGCGGGCGCCGCCTGAATCTCGAACAGGCGCTGCGCTTGGGGGACGAGTTGGGCGGACACATCGTGACCGGTCATGTCGACGCCGTCGGCCGTGTCGCATCCGCGACGGGAGAAGGCGGGTCGATCCGGCTATCGATCGCCGCGCCGGCGGAAATTGCCCCGTTTCTGGCGGAAAAGGGCTCAGTTACAGTCGATGGCGTTTCGCTGACAGTCAACGAAGTCTCGGATCAGGCCGACGGATCCTGTAATTTCGGGCTGAACATCATTCCGCACACGGCCGAAGTCACAACACTTGGCGCCTTGAAGGCCGGCGATACGGTAAACCTCGAGATCGACGTTCTTGCCCGTTACCTCAAGCGGATGGAAAGCCTGCGCGCTGTCTAGGCGCGGGCCAACGGTCCTTTCCGGAAATCCTCGCGGGAAATCTCATAGATGACATGGGGCACGACCGTCCCGTTCATCACGACGTCGTCACGACGATCCGTAAGCCGGCCGCCGATCTTCTCCATCGCCCCACGCGAGCGAAGGTTCTGCTCGCCGACGCGGAACAGCACTCGCTCAACGCTATTAAGCGCGTGTCCGAGCATGAGCCGCTTCAATTCCCGGTTCGTGTCACCGCCCCAGCAAGCGCGTGACAGAAACGTCCAGCCAATCTCGACCGATCCGCCGTTCGCAGGTTCATAACCCTGGAAGCGCGACGAACCGACTATTCGCCCGCTTGCCCGGTCGATGACCGCCAGCGCGCCGCCGCCGGAGATGGCGCCTTCAAAGAATTCGCGAAAGACCGGCTCGCGCCAGCGATCATGCGCGGGATGGACCGCCCAGATCAGAGGGTCGCTGGCAACCGCATAAAGCGCCGCCCAGTCGGCTTCTTCCAGCGGCCGCAGGTGCAGCGTCGGCCCGTCGAGCGTCGGCTGGCGATCCATCGCGCTCCTCCTTCAGCCCTCGTCGACGTCGCCCAAAGCTGCGATGAACGTCTCGATGTTGTCGGCAGTCAAGCCGGCGATGTTGATGCGCCCCGACCCCGCCATGTAGACACCGTGCCGCTCGCGCAGCGCTACGATTTGCGCCGACTTGAGCGGCAGAACGGAGAAAAGACCGTTCTGATGAGCGAGCGGCGTCAGGTCGATCCCGCCAACAGTGCCAGCAGCGGCAAGCCGATCGCGGACCTGGCGCATGCGGGCGCGCATCGTGTCGAGCTCGTCCAGCCACTCGCGCGTAAGCGCTTCGTCCTCCAGCACGATCCGCACCGCTGCGGCGCCGTGATCGGGCGGCATCGACCAACTCGCACGAGCCAAGGCGTTGGCGTTCGAGAAGATCGCCTCGAGCTGCCCGGCGTCAGCCGACTGGACGTAAAATGCGCCCACGCGATCCCTATACATGCCGAAATTCTTGTCGCAGCTATAGGCGACCAGCGCCTCGGGTACTGCGGCAAGAACCGTGCGCAACCCCGCGGCATCTTCCTCCATCCCCTGACCCAGTCCCTGATAGGCAAGATCGAGGATCGGCAATATGCCCTTGGAGGAGACAAGGCTCGCGATCTCGCTCCACTGCTCCACGGTGTAATCGATTCCGGTCGGGTTATGACAGCAGCCATGAAGCAACAGCGCGTCGCCCGGTCCCGCTCCCTCGATCGCGTTGCGCAGCGCCTCCATGTCGGCCGTGCCGTCGGCAGCGCAGTGGCTGAAGCCCTGCATCGCGATACCGACGTTGGCAAATATCTGGGCGTGGTTCGGCCAGCTCGGAATGCCCATGAGGACGCGTGAAACGCCGGCTGACTTGGCAAGTTCGACCGCCAGCCGCACGCCGCCGGTGCCGCCTGGGGCCTGCATTCCCTGGATGCGCGACTTGTCCCCGGCTGCTCCGAAGACATAGGGGATCAGGGCATTCACAAAGGCCATGTCGCCTTCGGGACCGAGGTAGGCCTTGCTATCCTGCGTATTGATCAGCCTCTGCTCGGCTGCCTTGATTGCGCCGAAGACTGGCGTCGCGCCCTGACCGGTGCGATAGACGCCGACGCCGAGGTCGATCTTCGTGCTGCGCGGGTCGGCGGCGTAAAGCTTGATCAGCGCCAGCAATGCATCGGCAGGCTGGGGGCTGAGGTTCTCGAGCATGGCAGGACCTTTCGGCAAGACGCGCCGCACGGCGCGCGCGCTCCATGCCGAGACCGTCATCCCGGGGCAAGTGCAATTGCGGTCTGGCGGGATGCGCTCAGAACGACTTTCGCAAGCCCACGAAGACCCCGCGCCGCGCGCCGTACTTGGGAGCGCCGGTACCGATCCCTGTCCCGTCGCGCAGCAGATAAACCTTGTCGGCGAGGTTCACGACATCAAGCCGGACAGTGAAACCCTTGTCCGGATCGCCACCCGGCGAGGCAAACGTCTGCGCGATGCCGATATTGGCCGTGACATAGCTGGGCAGCTTGCCGCCGTTGGGCACGATCCCCGCCGAATCCTCACTTCTCAGGCCGTCGCCGTACAGCACGTCACCGCTCAGAACCAAGCGCCCCCAGCGGTTGGGCAAAGTGAGACTGCCTCCGGCCGACGCCGTCCATTTCTGCGAATGATCGGTGTAGATGTAATGGTTTGCGACGTACGCGATCTCTTCGGGATCGAAGAAATACTCGCTCGAGGCAATGCGCTTGGCCTTCTGCTGGCCGCGAGCGACATTGGCGTAAAGCGATAGCGGGCCGTGGGAGTAATCGATGCTCGCCTCGACACCCCAGGCCTTGCCACGCGCGTAGTTGAACGGCGACTCCACCAGCGACGAGCCGAACTGGCCTTCGTCCAAAAGGTTGGTCTTGCGCTTGTAGTACGCATCCAGCGAGAAGTTGACGCGGCCGATTGCCTGCTGAATCCCGACATCGAAATAGTGCTCGCGCTCGGAGTGAACCGGATCGCCGGCGAGGATCGCATACTGCCTCGTCGTGCCGTTGAAGCGGGCGACATCTGCTGCAGAGATCAGTTCCTGCGGCGGCGGCGTGAAGTTGCGCGCATAGCCGAGGTGGAAGGTGGTGCCCGGGCCGGGCTTGAACACCAGGTTTGCGCGAGGACTGATCTGGCTTTCGCGAACATAAGCGCGCACCGCATCGAACCGCGCGCCGAAATTGAAGGTCAGCGCGGGAGAGATGGTCCACTCGTCCTGGAGGTAGACCCCGTAAAGTTCACCCGTCGTGCCCCCCGTGCTCAGGATCGTCAGGGGGACATCGCTCGACTGCGCACCCGTCGTATCGACCGCGAAGACCCGCGAAGATACCCGACTGCGCGTACGCTCCTGTTGCGCGAAGGCCCCGAAGCGCACTGTGTGCGCATCGGAAACGATAAGGCTAGCGTCGGCCTGAAGCCCATAAGCGAGGCTCGACAGGCGCGAAGCGTCGGCACCCCCTTCGAGGATGAGGTCGCCACCTTGGGGATCCGGCGAGAATCGCGTGAGCGAATAGCGGACGAAGGGGGCGATCTGGTAGTTTAGCGCTTCTCCGGCGTGCTGAAAGGACGCCACGCCATAATGCGTGACCTCACGCTGGTTTTGATCGAGCGTCGAGGAATCGAACTGGCTGCGGCCGTTCAGCGTGAACTGGGGCTGCTGGCCAGGAACGTTGGGAATTTCGAATTTGCCGATCGCACTGCCCCCGAAGAAGGCTACCCGATCCTCGTCGGACAGTATCTTGGAGACATAGCCGAAGGCCTTGAGCTGCCGCGTGCGATCGTGAACCGCGCGCTTGCCGGGCGTCGGGTTCTCGATCCCCTGGTCGCTCTGGAGGTAGCTCAGCGACCCGAACACGTTGAACCCGCCGAACGCATCGCGCACGGTCGCGCTGGGCTGGATCAGACCGTGGCTGCCCCCGTAGATGCCGACGTCGCCGTCGAAGTCGAAGGCGTCGGTCCGGGTCTTGAGCGAGACGACCCCGCTCGTGCGATAGCCGTACTGCGCGGGCAGCGTCCCGGTGATGAGATCGACCGAATCCGCAATCCGCGTATCGAGCGCCTGCCCGAATCCCGAGATCGATTCAGGGACGATTACCCCGTTCAGGCGGTACTGCAGGTTGCCATGTTCGTTGCGGACATGAAGTTCGCCATCGCCGTCACTGTCCTGCGTAACCCCAGGCGCCTGGAGCAGGACCTGGGCAAGGCCCCGGTCGGGACCGCCGGGCTGGATATCCAGTTGCTCGCGCCCAATCTTGAATTCGCTTGCCCCGAGCGCGGGTTGGATCGAGTCGCGTGCTTCGTCGAGCTTGTGCGCGGTGACCACGATTGCGGAATTGTCTCCGCCTTCGCTGGCATCCTCTTCGGAAGTGGCCGGGGCAACGGGCACCTGCTGGGCATTGGCAGCGACGGGAGCAAGCAGGATCAGGGGGGCAAGCAGGCTTCGCATGACGACTCCGTTGGGGACGGCGTCGCCTCTATAGAGATGTTACAACATATCAATAAAGGAATGTTACCGGATTGATCGCTTGCGGCTCAGCGCGCGCTGGCGCCGCCGGACCAGAGCCGCGGTCGCCAGCGGCTGTCAGCCTAGAAGGGGAGCCACTTCTGCGTCTTGGTGAACTTCATGTAGCCGGCATTCACGCCCAGCCGCAGCCCGACGCCCATCCTGATCGGAATTAGCACGACATCGCCCTGGCGCATGTAGCTCGCCGTGAGGCCGCCAACGAGATAGGCCTGCCCCTCACCGGCGGGGAACCGCTTGTAAAGGTCCTCGCTGTTATAAAGATTGTAGACGAGGACGAAGGTGTTGCCCGCGTTCGCTCCCGCATCGAAGCCGATCGACGGACCGGTCCAGTAAACCGGGCGCTGACCTTCGACCTTGTGATAAAGCGTGCCCGAGCCGTAGCGCAGGCCGACCATGAACGCCCCGCCCGCCTCGCGTCCCACGATGTATCCGTTCGGTTCGCCCTGCTTCTTGAGCAGGTCCTGAATCATGCGCGCCAGTCCTTCTGCGCCTTTGCCGAAGACGCCTTCGGCCGCGCCCATCAGGTCGTCTTCCTTGTAGGTTTCGCCCTTGCCCGCCGCCGCGGCGGTAGCCGCCTTTTCAACTGGAACGGGAGAAGTCGGTTGCGACGGCTGCGTGGGTACGCCGTCTTCCGCCGGCAAGGCGGGAATCGTGCCGGCCTCGGCACCGACGGGTGTGGCGTAGTCGGCGCCCGGTGCCTTGCTCGGCGCGGCCGGGGACGAAAGGCCCGCATTGGGGTCGATGGACTGGACCTGGGCCGATGCCGGCCCCGAAAGGGCAAGCCCGATGGCGCCGACCGCGCAGGCCACCAAGTGCGCGCGGGCAAAATCGAAGATCTTCATGGTCCATCCCCGTCCGTTCGCCGCGCCGTCCGTGATCCCGCACCGACGGTCGAAGCCGTTATTCATCAGAGTCCAATGCTGTCCGCGCGGCAATGAACCGGCGATGACCCGAGTCCATTTTGCGGCGAGACGATCCGCCTCTGAGAGGGCCAAACGGCAAGAATCGATCAACGCGACGCCCCTTGCCGGCCCCGGGGCGCGTCGCTATAGGCCCCCTTCGCCGCTGCGATCCGGAGACGTGGGTGAGTGGCTGAAACCAACGGTTTGCTAAACCGTCGTACTGGTAAATCCGGTACCGAGGGTTCGAATCCCTCCGTCTCCGCCATTTCCTTCCAGATATCTCTGTTTTACATGGAAGAATTTGGTCGATCGCCATGCCGCCCCACATAAATGCCCACATAGTTTCGGCAATCGCGGCTGGACGATTCGACATTTTCTTCTTCTTTGCCCATATGAACAGGGACACGATCACCAAGGCATTCGACAAATTCAGGGGGGCCTATGGACCGTGCGGAATATCGGCGGCAACTCAAGCTAGACGAAAAGTCTATCGCCAAGGGCATAGACAGCAGCAAACTCGATGCCGATCAAATAGTGTCTCTCATGCGAGTTATTCGCGACAAATTGCGAGGATGCTTGTCGCGATCATCTGTCACGTCGTTGATGTATTACCTCTATCAGAATGTAAATCTCGGCGCAAAACACATTGCCGACGCGCCGATCTCTTGTACCAAGGGCTGCTCGCATTGCTGCAATATTTGGGTAGATGCGACACCACCAGAGGTTTTCTATACTGCGAGCGCAATTCGATCACAGAAGCGGCAGGTGAATGCGCTTACTTCGGTGGAAGTAGCGATAGCAACGACGGGTGGATTATCGTTCGACGGTCGCGGAGATGTGGTAACTCCATGTCCCCTGCTCGATAACAATCTTTGCAGTGTTTATGATGCACGTCCGATAAACTGCCGAACAGCGGTATCGGCAGACGCGGGAGTTTGCGAGCGTTCCTATCTTCACATTAGCGGCGAAGATATTCCTACCCCGGTCGTCTGGATGGCGTTGCGGCAAGGATACGGCTTCGCCCTTGAAGGAGCCTTGCATCACGCGGGCCTAGTGCCGCACGCCGTAGAGTGGAACGAGGCACTTAGAATCGCCTTGACCGCCCCCGATACTGAAGCCCGCTGGCTTGCAGGCGAAGACGTTTTCGCCGGTGTTGCCAGGGCGACCGATGAACCTTTAGTTCAAAATCCGCAGCTTCGGGAGCTCTATCGCGAAGCCTTCGGTGTCGCGCCTTGACCGGCTTCGTCGATTATGACGAACGCGATTGTGCTAAGCGGCATGGATTAAACAATGCAAGGGCACTTCATGTATAGCGCTTAGAAGCTCACGCCCCTGATCTGGTTTCCAGTCAGCAGTCTAGTCACTATCGCTTGAGGTTTGTCTTCAGTGTCGCGAAGCCTTCATCCAACGATCTCATCCCTCATGGCCCGCGGCTTTTCGAGCGACCAAGCCGAGAAGCTGAAAGACGATGGATGGACCCTAAGCAAGCTTAAACAAGCTGGCGACAAAGAACTCGGCAACGCCGGCTTGTCGTCAAGCCAAATTTCGGCAATTCGAGAAGGACAAAGACCTCCAATCCCGCGCGACACTTTGAATAAGCTACTGTTTCAAAATCGCTTTGTCTGCTGCGTTTGCCGAGAGCACTACAAGCCAATCGTTGTTCATCACATTGATGAGTGGTCGAGGAGCCACAGTCACGAACTCTCAAACCTAGCCGTGCTTTGCCTCGATCATCACGCAAAAGCACACACAAAAGGCGGTCTCGATCAGAACCTCGATGCGTCTGTGCTCCGCACGTTTAAGAAGAATTGGGAAGATGAGGTCAGGAACCGAGACTCTCGCTCGATCATTGAGGGGATGGCCGGAGAATACTCACACTGGTCTATGATCAATGAGACACGACTGTTCGAGCTTATAGCTGAGCTCGGCATTGATCCAACGACAGTTGCGGGATTCCAACGTGCTTTGCGAGATGGAATCATCGACGAGACTGGGCTTCCAATTCCCGTTTCCAAAGCGAGAGCTTTTCGCAGCGACGGGGTAGAGATTTTGACGCGCTACCAGTTTATCAAAAACTTGCTCCATGCGTTTATCAAAAATGCTCATATAGTGAATGTCTCGGACTATCTGGACAAATCCATTATGATGCCAGCAATTGCGCAAGGGGATTTCATTGTAGTCCAAGGTCGACACCGATTCGCGTCACTCTCGAAAACTAAACGAGGACCGGGTCAGCGCTATCGGGGCACTCGAAAAGCGAATGGCGTTTGCTTCACATATGTGTTTGATCTTTGGGAGGCCACAACTTGTTCGGCGTGGGCCGAATGGCTACGGGGCACAAAGGCTGCGGCTAGCCTTCTGCAAGTCAAGGACATATCGCGCGACAGCGATTGTAGACTTGTCCTAACCGGAACGATCTTGGCGATCGGCTCCTTCGCGAACGGTCTGCGGGACCGGGAGTATGGCGGAAATTGGAAGTGGGCAAAATCTGATGATCTCGTGAGCGAGCCAAAGTGGCTTGAGGACGTATTCGACGAGTAATTTGCATCCGCCGATCAAAATTTGTAGACTTGTGGAATGATAAGGCGGCGGCCTAACGCCCGATACTTGGGCTGTATCTATGCCAGCTCCGGAGGGCGTGAGCGACTTGCTGCAAAGCGCCCGACCGCAGTTGTTATGGGATGAACTCCCAATAACCTGCTTTGCCGCCGAGTGCTTTGCGAAGGCCGAAGCGGTGCTCGGGAGCCGTGTCGCCCTTTATAAGGCGATGGATATCAGCGAGCACCGGCCGCATCTCCGACACATAGCTATGACCAATTCGATCCAGATTCACGCGACTTGCATCGATCGTGTCAATGCCTGGCATGACAACCACTGGAGGTGTCAGTCCGACGCGCGCGAAGCGGTGCAATCGCCGCGAGAGGCCAATGGCCTTGTCATTTTTTGTCACGTAGAGCGTGGCTCGTGTGGATAGCGCACGATAGGCGCCGGCGAGATTTTGGAAGAGCTGCGAGTCCACATCCGGGGCCGCGAGAAAAATCTGGCCGAAACGCACTGGCGTCGACAATGCAGCGGCGCTGGCGATGGCATCCATTGCTCTCAGAAGGCCGCGATTCCCCATTGAATGCGCTATAATGTGGACCAGGCTAGCGCCGGATCGCTCTGCAAAATCGACCAGAAAATTCCGAATCGCAGTTTCGCTACCCTCGATCGCGGCTTCGTCTCCAGTGTAGCCGGCAGGATAGCCAAGGGATGGCCAAGAAAAGAACGCCGCCGGCCCCCCGTGAGCCAAGTCGACCTTGAGTTGGGCAGTCCTGCGCGCTGCGTCTTCAAATTTGGTGTTGTACCCATGAAGGAACACCAGGCCGTGCTGATCGATCTCATCCAGAGAGGTCGTCGTATCGGCTAACAAAGACCAAAACTGACGCTCCCCGAGGCGGTCTACGCCGAGAACCCTAACGCGATTGTCGCCCTTGATAATGCGGCCTAAGAGCCCACGACCGAGTGAACCAATCGCTCGATCTTGTGGGACAAAGACGCGACACCGACCATAGCTTGTGGAGTCCGCTCGTTCGCCAACAAACTGGCCGCGGCCATTACATTGGCGGTTCGTTCCGAACCATAATTCGACCTCGTGCCCTTCTTCCGGACTCCTGCCGACGCCTTCGATCATGCCCGAAGCAGATTTCGCACTCAGCTCCGAATTCTGCGCGCGCAGTCGCGCCGCCCGCAACCCTCCGCGCCGCTGATTGATATGAGAGCGAATTTGGCCAAGTGCATCGCCCAACAGTCTGTCGGAGGAGAGCGAGATGAGCTGTGCTGTCATACGCTCAAGAGTGTTCTCGGCCCGCTGTACACGATAAACCGCGGAAATGGCGGAATTGGGGTCTCTGACACCCATGCCGAGCAACGGTCCAGCGTTCTGATCGTCAAAGGTTGACTGCCCCAGTTCGAGACCGCCTTCCCCGGCCGCACTATCGAGGTTGGCCGCGTCGAGTTCGCGTTCTTCGGCAAGCCCCAAAAACAGTCCAGAATTATCCGCCGTGTCTTCGCTAAATGCATAACTGCGATATCGACTAGCTGCGAACTTTAGGCCGAAACTCAAATCGGCCACTGCTGCAGAAATAACGGCCATCAGATTCCCTTTTTTGCGCTTAGTGTGTTCAAGTTCTTGTCGGGGTGCGAGAGTAGCGCTGCAAAGATAAATACCAAGGTATCATATTGGAATTAATCGATAAGCAGCGCCCCCCACTTTCTTTGAGTTGCCGACGTCATTTGATCGAACGAGAATATCGACATCGAGGTAAGTTCGAGCACCCCAGAAAGACCCCAAACTTCCCACTCTTCTGCACAAGATGCCCATCGCAACGGCCTTGCGGGCAAGCTATGTGAGCTCCCGATTGCTCGAACGTGTTCAGCCGTAGCTCACGCCGTTGAATCTGTTGGTTTTGGCTATATTTTTGCTTTTTGTATTCCCAGGGATGGACGTTGTTATCGCGCGACCAAATGCCGCGTCTATGTCTGCGAGCATCTTCCAGTGCATCAAAATAGCTGTCGTCAGGCCCATACCGGTCGAGCACCCAGGCCCATCCATTCAGGACCATCTCGAGCTCAATATTTCGCGTGACTAAAGAAGGGGCTAATGCGCCTCGCAGCATTCTCCAAAATGCAGATGTACTTTCATGGCCCTGCGCCGGACGCTCTGTTCTGAGGTACGGCACACCGACGATGCGCCCATGGCGATCCACAATCTGGCCTGTATCCATCTTGGTCAGTATGACGAGGTCCAACCACTGATCGCTGATCAGCGAGCATAGGAAATCCTTAGCTTCCGGGCCGCCAGGCTGCTGCATTTCTGGCGCGTCGATGAACCCAAATCTCACTGTAGCTTCGAGCGTGCAATTTCGAACCGGATGCCGGATCTGAGTTAGAAATCCGTCGCCGTCGAAGACCCTCAGAACTGGGATGACGTGACCCCCAGCTTTCCTCCAGCTGAGGTTAGAGCCGGGCGGTTATTTTGCGCATCAGCGCGGTT
>NZ_JBHSDR010000005.1:0-3452 GCF_042652045.1 Novosphingobium tardum
GCAGAAACTGAAGGTCCGGACGATCTCCTCGTCCGAACGGGCGGACGCAAGCAGGCGCTTCGGTCGACTAATTGATTATGCCGCAGTGTCCATCATTGTCGCGGCTGCGGGCGTATTGCTGGCGGACGAAGCAGCAGGTGTCCTGGGAAGGCCGCTTGAGAAGACCCGCACCACTCTCGCCAACTCACGCTAAGCAGTCGGCCGGTGCTGAGCGTTGCGCATTTTTACCTAGCGCGCGCACGCACCCCGTTAAGAAGCCCGGGGTTGCCCCAATGGTACAAACTATGATTTTCGATCACGATTTGGCCCTGCTTGCTTTGTCGGTCTTCATAGGCCTGCTTTCATCCGTCACCGGGCTAATCCTCCTCGAGCGCAGCGCCATCCGCTCCAATTGTTGGCGCCCGGGTTGGCTAGCGTTGGCTGGGCTTGTCACCGGCGTTGGTATCTGGACCACCCACTTCACCGCCATGCTGGGCTATCGTCCTGCCACAAGCATGGGCTTTGAACCCCGGTCTGCCCTCCTTGCCGTGGTTCTGGCCGTAGTCTTCTCCACGGCCGGTTTTGCGATCACTTTCAGTAGCCGGGCGGCAAGCGCGTCATTGGGGGGTTTAACGGTCGGCCTTGGCGCAGTGGCCGCCAACTATGTCGAAGCAACATCTTTGACCTTCGCGGGGATCGTGAAGCTCGACCCGCTCAGTGTCGGGGTATCAACCGTCGTCGGAATAGCGCTAGGCGCAGCGGCGGTTGTGACGAGCCAAAAGCGGGTTGGCGCGCAGTTTCCGATCATCTCTGGAGTTTTGCTGTGCTCAGCCATCCTTGGAGTACACTTTCTTAGTCTCCTTGCGACGACCCTCAATCCGAGCGCCCTACCGGCATCAGACCCAAATCTTTTGGCGTTGCAGGATGTGAGCGCGCTCGTCATCCAAGCCGTAATCCTGATTATCCTTATCGCATTGTCAGTGGCTTATTACGATGGGCGGTTCGCCCGCCATACGAGCGCAGACAAACTCAGGCTGACCGGAGTTATCAAAGCGCTGCGGGAGAGCGAGGAACGCTACCGACTGGCCGCCCGTGTAACCAGCGACGTGATCTGGGACTGGGATCATGCGACGGGTACCATTGCCTGGGGTGAGGGCATTGCCACTCTTGGCTACCCAGTTCCGCTGCTCGACACCTCAGTAGAATGGTGGTCCGATCGGGTCGATCCCCGCGACCGCGAACGAGTCAACAAGAGCCTCGAACGGACACTTGCCGGGCCGTCTAGTCATTGGGAAAACGATTATCGCTTCCTCAAGAAGGATGGGACCTACGCAGACATCCAGGCCCGGGCGCACATCGTCAGAGACGCTCAGGGCAAGCCTGTCCATACGGTGGGCGCCATGATCGAGATCACCGATCGGAAAAGAGGCGAAGAAGCGTTGCGCTGGGCGGCACAGCACGACCCTTTAACGAAGCTCCCTAACCGCACCTTGTTCAGCGAGCGCCTCCAAGAACTTGTTCAGCGCGAAGCCGCGCGCCGTTCGGCGACCCTGGTATTGCTTGATGTCGATCATTTTAAAGTGGTCAATGACACGCTGGGCCATGCGGCTGGCGACGCACTGCTTTGCCATATTACCGAGCAGTTGCTCGCAAGCGCGCCGGCGGACGCCATGGTTGCGCGGCTCGGGGGCGACGAATTTGCGGTGATCCTGATCGAACAATCCCCCCATCCTCTGAATCAAATGCATGGCATGATTGAAGCCGCGCGCTTGCCGCTGTTCTTCGAGGGTCGCCAGGTGGAGGCGAGCGTAAGTGCAGGTGTTGCCACGTGGCCCGGTGATGGCGCGATCCCCAGTGAGCTCCTCAAGTCTGCCGACCTCGCTCTCTACGCGGCCAAGGCCGAAGGCCGCGCCACAGTGAGACGTTTCGTGCCGGAAATGCGGACAGCTATCGAGAAGAGAGCGAAGATGTTGTCCGACGCTCGACAAGCCTTGAACGATGCCAGTGTCGTCCCATTCTATCAACCCAAGATCGACTTATCGACGGGCCAGCTGACGGGATTCGAAGCGCTGCTGCGTTGGCACCACAGCGCCCATGGCCTGCAATCACCTGCGAAGATCGCCGCTGCTTTCGAAGACATGGAGCTTTCTGCCCTCCTGACCGAGCGGATGGTCTCGCGCGTTCTGGCTGACATGAAGTTGTGGCTCGAAACAGGCGTTGGCTTTGGGAGCGTGGCAATAAACGGGTCTGCTGCGGACTTTCGTCGGGGGGATTTCGGCGATCGGTTGCTTGAAGGCCTTCACCGCGCCGACATCCCTCCTTCTCTCCTGGAGCTTGAGGTGACCGAGACAGTCTTCGTCGGACAGATTGCAGAACAGGTTGAGCGGACGCTCAAGCTGGTGAGTAGCGCCGGCATGACGGTAGCTCTTGACGATTTTGGAACGGGGTATGCTTCCCTGACTCATCTCAGGCAGTTCCCCGTCGACGTGATCAAGATCGACCAATCGTTCGTCACACAGCTCACCGGTGCTGACGACGACGAGGATGCCGCAATCACCCGAGCGGTCATCTCTCTTGGACAAAGTCTGGGAATCAAGTGCGTCGCGGAAGGAATAGAGACGCTAGCCCAATTCGATCAGGTGCGGCGCTACGGCTGTGACATGGGACAAGGTTTTCTGTTCAGTCGCCCCCTGGCTGCCAGTCGCCTTCCGGCATTGGTAAAATCCGTTGGCGCACCGGGGTATCTTTCAGGCCTACACCCTCCGCGACTGTCCTTGGTGAACCGAGTCACACCAAGTTCGGACCGATGATCACCGAATGGAAATTTCGGATTGGTCGCGCTTCAAGTAGAGTGATCCAGGACAGAAGGCAGTGACCTCGCGTGAACAGGTGCAGTTACGTAGCGACGCAAGCTCAGAGGAATCCGGTGGGACACGCGCCTTATTGCTACGCAGCCTTCATTATAGCCGCTCCAGATCACGTAATTTGAAGAATCCGGCAACACCGGTGCCAAACCACCTAATCTACTTATATTATTCGCTGATATATTGCTGAGGGCCGAAGTATATCTAACCGTGCATTTACCTCGCGGAATTACCATGGCGACCTGTCACGAGGTCGCATTTTCCATGATTGAAAATCAGGAAATCCGAGCCGCTAAAGTTCTCGGCCCCTTGGGCGAGATCCTCACGCTCGAAGCTCTTCCTTCCGTCGATACCCGTCGGTGGACCATTCGCCGCGAAGCGGAGGTCGTCGCAGCCGTCGTAGGTGCTCTTCTCACACTCGACGAAGCACTCGAACGCTATGAACTAAGCGTTGAGGAATTCGCGTCGTGGCAACGCTCGATCGAGCGCTCCGGCATGGCAGGCCTGCGTGTCACCCTGCTCAAACACTACCGCGAGCGCTACGAACGCCAAAATAGGTATTGACTGCTGGAAAAATCAGCTCGGTCAAAATCGTTCGAATATCCGAAG